>NZ_KQ033901.1:1058439-1432338 GCF_000969705.1 Nitriliruptor alkaliphilus DSM 45188 | reverse complement strand
CACCCCTCCGGCGACGCCGAGCCGTCGCGTGATGACGAGCTCCTCACCCGCCGGTTGGTCCGCGCAGGCGAACTGGTTGGGGTCGACCTCCTCGACCACCTGGTGATCGCCGGCGACCGGTGGGTCTCCCTGGCACGCCGGGGGCACATCTAGCGCCAAGCGGTGGGGCCGAGCAATCCGGCCCCACCGCCTGCCGGTCTGGCCGAGCAAGTCGGCGACCGAGGGCATCGGGTCCGTCCGTTCCAGATGGCTACGTCGACCACGCTGCGCCGCGTTCTCGGCTCGTCCAGCCAGACTCGGGCACGGCACGCGCGGTGCTGCTGCGCGTGGCGTCGCACGCGGCTGGACGCCCCTGTGGGCGCGCCGCGCCGGGCACTCCGTCAGCCACCAGGACGGAGGAACGATGCGAACGCTGCCCGCACCGATCGAGTTCGCGATTCGCCAGCACCTGATTGTGCCACTGGTCGAGGTCCTCGCCGGGCAGAGGGCGGCCCCGGACATCGAGCCCATCGCGGCGCCAGACGTGGTCCTACGCCTCAGCATCCGACCCCGACGACACCTCCCCATCGCCACCGTTCGGACCGTCCTCGTCCAGCAGGTCCACGCGGCGCAAGCCATGGAGGTAGCCGCGACGGTCACGGACCACGCCGGGCGGGTGCACCCCCTGGGAGTTCGAGTCGAGGGCACGGAGGGGAAGGTGCAGATCGCGGCGATCGCCACGGACCTCTGGGGTATCTGACCTGGTCGCCCGGAGGGCGGCCAGCGCGGCTGCCTCCGCCTGGTCAGCGGCGGCTCGCTCCCCTGGACAAGGGTGCCAGTCCGGATGCTCCCAGCGATAGGCGGTGCCGTCCGTCCTTGCCGGCTGCGCTGCTGCGAGGAGCTCATCGAGGAGCCTGATGTCAAACGGGTCATCGTTCACTGGCCTCACCCTGTCGAAAGGCTCCAGTATCGATTACCCCTCGCCGCTGCGCTGCCCAGAGCTGTTGGGCGTTGTGGACACCCGAGCCGGATCCACCACCGCTCGCGTCGCGTCTTCGCGCGTAACCCGAGTCCGGAGCGGGACCCCCCGGTCCTTCGCGCTGATCATGGGCGAACGGGACTCCTCGTGGAACGGCTCCGGCGACGATGCCCCTACCTTCGCTGCGCGGGACATCGCCGCCACCACAGATGACGACGACACGACCCCGATCATGGGCAGTTCCGCGAGTCAGTCACTCCCAACGACCAGACCTCCGACGTTGCCGCCGTGGGGGATCAGATGCCGGGGCCGCTCGTCGACCGTGACGGCGTGTCGTCGGAGCTCACCTGGTCCCGGATGTCCTCGGCGGCGTCCTGCGCCTCGTCACGGACGTCGACGACCGCGCGCTGGGCCTCGGTCGCGACGTCCTCTGCGGCGTGCTGGGCCTCGTCGGCCACGCTCCGGCCGCTGGCCATGGCCTGGTCCTTGACGTCCTGGGCGCGGTGGGCGACCTCGTCCGCGACGGTACGAGCCCGCTCGGTGGCCTCGTGGGTCGCGGCCTGCACCCGCTGTTGAGCCTGGCCGACGATCTCCTCTCGGCGCTGCTCGCCACGGTCCGGGTCGACGAGGTACGCGGCAGCCGCGCCAGCGCCCATCCCGATCATGATCCAGAACAGGCGGCGGGGCCAGGTGGTGCCGTTGCCGCGCGCCAGGTCGTCGATGCGGTCGTCGGTCTCCCGGGTGAGCTCGGCGATGGAGTCGAGCTGCGCGGCGAGGTGCTTCTCGATGCGGTCGAGCTTGTGGTCGACCTTGGACAGGTCACGCAGGACCGAACCGCCGTCCGAGCCCACCGCCTCGGCGGTGCGGTCGCGGACGCGGTCGACCTGCTCGGTGAGGAGGTCGGGAAGTCGATCGAGCTGCACGGTGGTGCCTTCGGTCGGAGGGGCGGGGAGCTCGCGGCGTCCGGCGTGGCGCTCGGGTGGTGCCGCTCGGCCGGCGCGGTCGCCAGGAACGGCGACCTCGGCTCCACCCTGCCTCCTCCGTCGGGCGCGCGTCAGCTGTCCGAGGGGACCGTCCGACGGGGGGACGCGAGCCATCCGCCCGTTCGGACGGGGCCGGACGGCCGCTGGGTCCGGCCGGCGTCACGCCGGCGTCACGCCGGGGCGAGCCGCAGGCTGCGCAGACCGAGGAGCTTGCACGCGGCCACCACGAGGCACACGTCGGCGACGATCCCCAGCATCCCGAGCCGCCTGAGCCGCTCTCGACGCAAGTCGCCGAGACGCTGATGTGGACGGCGTTGTGAAATCCGGAGCCGTTCGACTCCGTCATCCACTCTTGGGCCCGCGGTGGCTACTCGGGGTAGCGCCTCGTGCCAACAGAGTGGCTCGCAATCCGCGTGAGGCCGGCCGCCTAGCTCAGATCAGGGGCGGCGGGTCACCGAGTGCACTTGCCTCGGCATGCAGTTCGCGAAGTCGAGCCGCATGGTCCCTGACGATTCGTTCCCAACCTATGAAGTACGTTGCGGGAATCTTCGGGTTGTTGAGGGTTGCGCCCCGCTCCATCAAGTAGGTAGCCCGATCGCGGAGAATGGCGATCATCGCCTCAGGCGAGTACTCACTGTTTGGCAGATCTACACGGCTGCGATACTCAGCCCTGGAGTACTGGCGCTTCTGGATCGCCCGCGCGTCCTGAAGGGTGTAGGACTCGCGCGCGCCGAGGATGGCCTCGACCTCCGCGAGGCCGATCCGTTGCGGGGCCGTGCGGGCCAGCTCCCAGTCGGGGCGAACATATGCCCACCGACCGGCCACCCACTCACGCATGGCGGCCGGGGAGCCGTAGTGGCAGTACAAGAGACGATTGCCGGTCGGGTCGTAGAAACCGAACAGCCAGTGCATCCCCTGCCATTTCCGTACGTGCGCTGGTCCGAAGTCACGCACGGTCGAGATGGAGGCGCCCGACGTCGACTTGAGCTCGAAGGGAACCGAACTGCCGTCCGGCAGCTCGAGGTAGGCATCCGTCTCGTCGCGGCGACGGTCGTCGGGGACGGTGAGATTGAAGAGCTGTACCAACTGGGTCTCGCGCTCGTCATCCTGAACTGGCATCAGCTACTTCGCCAACGCGTCAGCGACAGAGCAGGCCACCGCGTAGCCCAGAGGGGGCGGGACGGCGTTGCCGAGTTGACCCAACTGCATGTAGGTGGGGCCTTGAAGCGGCCAGTCTTGCGGAAAGCCCTGCAGAACTGCGCAGTCGGCGACCGAAAGGCGAAAATGCTGGTCTTTCGCCACAAACGCACGTGCCTGCTCGCGGGATGGGGCGACCCCGTTCGGCCATAGCTCCAGGTCCGCCCACTTTCGGGCGGCAGATGCGCTGCTCACTATCGACGTGGTGTGCCTCGGTCCGGTGAGTGTGCTTCGGATCGTGGGAGCTAAGCCATCATGCCCAATGTCTGGTAGCCCTAGGGCTTGCCGCGCCCCCATGCACCGTGGGAGCCCGACTACCGAATCGTTGGGCAGGGAGTGGGTCGGTTCCGGCGGATGGAAGTCCTCAATCGAGCCATCACGCCGCATTCCTACGAAGAAGACTCGCTTCCGTACCTGAGGTACGCCGAATGCGGGTGCCTGGAGTACCAGGATTCGAACATCGTAGTTTCTGCTCAGCGGCTGGATGACTCGGCTCTCGACGTAGTCGTTGAACTTCCGCTGCAGTAGCGCGGGGACGTTCTCGGCTACGAACGCCCGCGGCTCGATCGTTGTCACCGCACGGACGAACTCCGGGAACATGTCGCGCGCGTCGCCCTCGCCGCGTTGGCGGCCAGCCGCCGAGAAGGGCTGGCAGGGCGGTCCGCCCTGCACCAGATCGACTGAACCCTTGTACTGACTCCAGTCAACTCGCGTTACGTCGCCGTCCTCGCCGCCGAACACCATCCAGTCGGGCCGAGCCTTCACAAGGGTGTCGGCTGCTGGTTGGAGGATCTCGTAGGAGGCCACATGAGCGAACCCCGCTCGCTCGAAGGCGATGTCGAGGCCGCCACCACCGCTGAAGAGTGACAGGGTTCGCAGGCCGTTCGGCGCGCGCAGCGGCATCAGGGTCAGCGGGTCAAGCGTGGGGGTGTTGATCGCGTGGACGGGCGCTGGCCCCTTGCCGCCGAGTGCCCGCTTCTTCGCCTCGCGCGAGGCGTTGGAGATTGCTCGGTATCGAGCTCGCTGATCATCGGAGAGGTCCCACGGTTCGTGGAAGGTTGCACTGTTGCTCAAGGGGCCCTCAGAGTTCGGTGTCGTCTGGCGCAGCCTAACGACGCAGCCGACATCGCCGACGTAGGCTATCCGTCGGCCGTCTTCGCCACCCTGAGGATGCGCAGCGCCGCGTCGATCGCGTCCTCATGCTCCCACACTCGAACGACGGTCCAGCCCGCCTCCGTCAGTTGCCTGTCGGTTTCGCGGTCGCGCCGCCGGTTCCCCTCGACCTTGGCCTTCCAGTAGTCAGCGTTCCGCTGGGGTGCCTGGTAGTGCTGAGGACAGCCGTGCCAGAAGCAACCGTCCACGTAGACCGCGACGCGAGGTCGACGGAAGATCATGTCTGCGCGCCGACGGCTTCCGGGAAGGGGTGCCACGTCCACCCGGTAGCGGAGCCCGAGCCGGTGCGCCGCTGAACGGACTGCAAGCTCCGGGGCCGTATCACGAGAGCGTGTCGACGTCATGGTTTTCCTCGCCAGCGCAGACGAAGCCCACGACCCGTCGGGTGGGGTCCAGGCTTCGCCACCTAGCTCGGCAATCGTTATCCCAATCTCTGCCCGGTATGGCGTCCCCGAGGGCTCGATGCGCTCGAGTCCTCGTCGGCCCAGGGCCGCGCACCTCCTCGCAAGGGAACCAGGCGGTGACCTCTTCAGCTACCTGCTCCGGCTTGAGGCCGCAAGCCACGGCCTGCACGCGCGGCTGCAATGCCCGAGCCTCCCGGGCCCACCGGCTTCATCAGTTCGCTGGTCTCCCCGGAGACCTGGCCTGGTCGCCCCGAGGGCGCTGAGCGCGACTGCCCGACCTGGCTAGCGGCCGCCTGCTCCGCCGGAGATTGGTGCCAGTCCGGATGCTCCCAGCAAGCTACTGCTCCGGCCAACTGTCGTTCGCCAAGCGACGGCAGCCATGCGACCTCGGCTAGCGGATGCTCGCACAGCCCCCGGTAAGCGGTGCGTCGCGGCCGACGAGGAGTCGCGGCGCCAGCTGGCATCCGGCAAGGTGCTCGCCATGAACATCACCCCTCCAACCGCGCGGGCGGCCGCGGCGACCATGCGGGCGTTGCTGACCGGTGACCCGACCCGGCGTCGGCACAGCGCTGCGGTCGCAGTACGCGCCCAGGAGTTGTCGATCGATTTTGCAGCCGAGGACCGTCGGGCCCTCGTCGCCGCCGCTTGGTTGCACGACGTCGGTCATGCTCCGAGTGTCCAGCGCACCGGCCTCCACGCGCTCGACGGCGGTCACCACCTCACCGGCAAGTTCCCGCGCCGCATCGTTGCTCTCGTCGCTCACCACAGCGGTGCACGGTTCGAAGCCGACCTGCGCGGTTTGGCGTCACGGCTTGCAGCGTTCGAGGAGGAGCGCTCACTGGTCGCAGATCTCCTGACCTACTGCGACATGACGGTCGGCCCCAACGGGGAGCGGACGGACCTCGCTTCCCGAGTCGCCGACGTCGAGGCCCGCTACGGCGCCGATCACCTCGTAGTGCGGGCGCTGCACCTCGCTCTGCCGGAGTTGCAGCGCGCGGTCGACACCGTCGAGCGCGAGCTGTCGGGACGGCGGCTGGGTCACCGCAGCACGGCTGGCCCCCCAGCAAGGTAGTCGTCGATCCTCAGCTGGATCGCCGGGCTCACCTCGAGCGCGGCGATCTCCTCCGGGTCCACGAAGCGGACCTCGAGTGACTCATCGCTGTCCGCCGACACCGACCCACCGACGCGCCGGCACGCCAGGCAGATCGAGAACTGCTGACGAACCTCGCCGTCGTCGTAAGCGACCACGGAACGCGGATCGGAGTAGACGCCCACCAGGCTGACAGGGGCGACCTCGATGCCGGTTTCCTCGCGCACCTCGCGGACCGCAGCCTCGGCCACGGACTCCCCAATCTCCATGCGGCCACCTGGAATCGACCACTTCGTGTTGTCACTGCGACGGTGCAGCAGGATGCGTCCCTCGTCGTCCGCGACGACTGCTGAAACGGCCGGAACGAGCGAATTCGGCTCCGGTGCCCCGGGGTCTCGAAAGTAGTCCGTCCGGCTCACTGCGCCCCCTCAGACGGCGGCATCCTTGCACAGCTTCATGGCCGCTGCACGCGCTCCGCAACCGACATCCCCCGCTCCGAGCGCCTCCAGGGACATCTGAGTGGTCATCAATGGCCAGAGAATCGCGAAACCTCGAACGCTCCCGCCTCGGCATCTGGATCGAAGGACGCCGATCCCGGTCAGTGCGGCTCGGCGTCGGTTACGGAGCCCACTCCGCCGTAAGGAACTGACCCACACGGTCGAGAGTCTCGAGGCACTTCTTGTTCAAGCCCATCAGTCCCTCGCCACCGTCGATCTGATTGTCGGCGACGTCGATGACGAAGATGACATCGCTGCGGATGCTTCTTAGCCGCTTCCGGAGGTCGTCGTCGGTCAGGCGAACGCGTAGCATTTCTAGCTCCCCAGCGAGGGTCGCCAGCTTGTCGGACCACCCCTCCCCTACGACGTCGCTGAATGATCGGGCACCGTACCCATAGGTTGCTCCGTCGAGTGAGTCCGGCCTGACGCTCGAGTGCGCCAGTTCGACCAAGATCTCTTGCACCCGGATAAGGGTCTCTCGCTGAAAACTGCGGCGTTCCGCACGTACTTGCCGATCCTCTTCGGCCTCGCGAGCGCGGTCCTCACGATCACGCTGGAAGTGGTGATTGGCCCACAACGTGCCGATTCCGACGCCGTTGGTGACCGCCGCCGTGGCGAGGATGACCCAGAAGGTGCCCAAGTCCATCGATTCCCTCCCACGAGATTGCTCACGACGGCCGTGATGACGCTGATGTGAAATCGCTGTGCAGCTTCCGCGCCCCCAGCGAGCAGCAGTCTCGTGCAGGCTATGCAGGTTCACGGGTCATCGGGGAGCGCACCCGGAGGCTCGGCGATGTCGCGGTCAGGGCACCCGCCACCACGGGTCGCCCGTCGGCAGCGGTCGTCACCGCTGGTCGCCGGTCCCGTAGAGCCCCGAGGCATCGTCCCACACGCGGGCGAAGTGCTGCAGGTAGTTGGCGTACAGCCCATCTGGGCCGCGACGGCGGAGGTGCAGCAACGGCGCCTTCGACCCGGGCGTCCGGTAGAGGTGCGGTGTCACCAAGAGCTCATGGTCGAACGCGAACAGCGAACTGTAGAGCGGCGTGCCGTGGAGCCGGAGCTCGACCCCGTCCGCGTCCTCGAGCTCGCCGTAGTACTTGATCGCCGTTCGGATGCGCGCAAGCAGCCCCTCCTCGAGCTGCTCCTCCTCGTCTCGCTGTACGACGATCTCTGCCTCGGGGTCCGCCAGCGCGATACGCACCTGGCACCCGTCACGACCCTTGTCTCGTAGAAGCTCCATCAACCCTGGGTGCTGCTCCGGCAGGTGGAGCATCGCGTAGCCCAGTAGGTCGATCCGCTCGGTGGCGCTCTCGAAGAGCCGCCACCAGGTCGACGTCGGGAGCAGCGCCCTGTGCGGGTAGGCCGCGATGATCTCCTCGGTACATGCCGCCTCAGCCCCGGGGCCGACGCTCTCAGGCGGCCACAGGTACTGCTCGTCGTCACGGAGGATGCGCGCGACCTGCCAGCGATGTCGGCGGTAGGGACGCCGGCCGCTGAGCCAGCGCTGGACCGTCTTCGGGTCCACCTCGCAGGCGTCGGCCACCTCTTCCACGGTGACCTGGGCCTCGCTCATCGAGGCTCGCAGCCGCTCGTTCGCCATCCCCCGTCCTTACCTCGCATGGTCGGGCCACCGTACAGAGACGTCCCAAGACGTCCCAGTACGTGGTGTCGCCGTCTGTGGAAACCGGTCACTGTGCGTGGCGTCGGGTAGCACGATGGGCCGAGGAGCAGGCGATGCGGGGTGTCGAGGATCTCCCTCCCACGATCAGCGTCGAGGAGGCTGGGCAGATCCTCGGTGTCAGTCGCCGCAGCGCCTACCGGGCGGCCGAGAACGGCGAGCTACCGACCCTGCGGCTCGGGCGACGGCTGCTCGTACCCACCGCGAGGCTGCTCGCGATGCTGGGATTGCCGGCCGACGGCTCGAAGCAGCTGGAAGGCGCCGACCGATGAAGGGGCGGGTCTTCAAGCGCTGCTCTCGGTGCAACGCCACCGTGCCAGGCCGCCGCTGCACCACCTGCGGCTCCGACCGCTTCACGTGGGCGTTCATCGTCGACGTGGGTCGCACCACCGCAGGGGGCCGCAAGCAGCGGCGTCGACAGGGGTTCGCGACCAAGACTGAGGCGGAACGCGCACTGCGCGAGCTGCTGCACAAGCTGGACACCCAGCGCTACGTCACCCCTGACGGCCTGACACTCGCCGCCTTCGTCGAGGACGAGTGGCTGCCCGCGGTTCGGCCGCCGAACCTTCGGGCCGCAACGTGGACCAGCTACCGCGACGAGCTCCGCCGCCACGTGCTGCCGACTCTCGGCGCCGTGCCGATCCAGCAGCTGACTCCGGTGCAACTGAACCAGCTCTACGCCCAGCTGCTGGCAACCGGCCGGCGAGATGGGGCGGGCGGCCTGTCGCCGCGAACGGTCCGCTACATCCACACGGTCCTGCGCAAGAGCCTCGCCGACGCGCTGCGGTGGGGACGGGTCGAGCGCAACGTCGCCGACCTGGCCGATCCCCCACGACAGGTGGCCTCCCGGCATGGCGGCCACATGCAGACCTGGACCGCGCCGCAGCTGCGCAGCTTCCTGGATCACGTCGGGGACGACCGGCTCTACCCGGCGTGGCGCTTGGCCGCCACGACTGGGATGCGCCGCGCCGAGATCCTCGGGCTCCGTTGGGTCGATGTGGACCTGGACGGCGGGCGGCTCGCGGTGCGGCAGGCGTACATCAGCATCGACGGGCGTGCGCAGTTCTCCGAGCCGAAGACTCGCCAGAGCCGCCGCACCATCGACGTCGACGCGCGCACCGTCGAGGTGCTGCGCACCTGGGCGCTCGAGCAGCAGGAGGAGCGGCGTGCGTGGGCTGACGCTGGCGAGGACCACGGCCTCGTGTTCACCCGGGAGGACGGCTCACCGATCCCTCCCGACCACTTCTCGAAGCAGTTCAGACGGCAGGCCTCAGCCGCGGGACTGCGGCCGATCAGGCTGCACGACCTGCGCCACACGCACGCCAGCCTGCTGTTGGCCTCCGGCGTCAACCCCAAGGTCGCGTCCGAGCGGCTCGGTCACCACTCGGTGGCCTTCACCCTGGACGTCTACAGCCACGTGCTGCCGGGGATGCAGTCCGCCGCCGCGGAACGCGTCGCCGAGATGATCTTCGACGAAGGCCTGCCAGGCCGCCCGGAGAACGGGCTGAACGACGGTCGGCCCGACGATGTGTGACCGAACCGTGACCGAACGAGGAGCAACCATGTACCCCGCCGACCCCCAGAACGCACGGAACCCCCGGTCAGCGGGGGTTCCGTGTCGCGCGCTGGGAGGGATTCGAACCCCCGGCCGCCTGATCCGTAGTCAGGTGCTCTATCCGGACTGAGCTACCAGCGCAGGTGGTGCGGTGTGACAGCGGAGGCTGAGGGATTTGAACCCTCGAGGGGGTTAGACCCCCAACGGGATTAGCAATCCCGCGCCATAGACCAGACTAGGCGAAGCCTCCAGGCGCCCGCGAACCACCCGGGGGTGGAGCGCGGCGGGGCGCAGAATAGCAGCCGCAGCGGGCGCCTGATCCCGGCTGCCCGCTGCGGCACACCCCCTACCCTCGCGAGGTGCACCCGTGGGCGAACGCCGCGATCGACCGGGCCCCTTCCTGGGCGCGCCGGCCCGTCACGCTGCTCGCGCACACCATCGACCGTGCGGGGGCGGACCGGCTCCCGGGGCTCGCCGCCGAGCTGGCGTTCTGGGTCCTGCTGTCCCTGCCGGCGCTGCTGCTGACCGCGATCGCGACCCTCAGCTTCGTCGCCGGGGAGGGCGACGGGTGGCGCGACGATCTCATCGACCGCATCGTGGACGTCGCCTCGGTGGCGCTCACCCCCGGCGTGCTCAACGACGTGCTGCGACCGGTCCTCGTCCGGCTCGTCGAGGACACCACGCTGCCGGTGGTCTCGGTGGCGTTCCTGGTCACGGTGTGGACCGCGTCCCGTGCGGTGAAGGTCGTGCTTGTGGTCATCGCCATCACCTACGGCGAGCAGGAACCGGGGGGCTTCGGTCGGCGGCTCCTGGCGTTCGCGCTCACCCTCGGGGCGCTCGTGGTCGGCCTGCTGCTGGCGCCGCTGTTGATCGTCGGCCCCGGGTTCGGTGAGCAGCTCGGTGAGCAGCTCGGTGACCTGCCCGGGCTGGAGGCCGGCGTGCTCGGGGCGGTCTGGCGGGCGACGTACTGGCCGACGGTGATCACGCTGGCCACGCTGGCCCTCGCGAGCCTGTACCACGTGGGCGCGCCATGGAACACGCGCTGGCGCCGCGACCTTCCCGGCGCGGTCCTGGCCACCGGAGGCTGGCTGGCGGGCAGTGCGGCGCTGCGGTTGTACGGCGCCTGGATCCTCAACTCCGAGAGCGCCTACGGGCCGCTCGCGGGTCCGATCGTCGGTCTGCTGTGGGTCTGGCTGACGGGGTTCGCCGTGCTGGTCGGCGCGGAGTTCAACGCGCAGATCGAACGGCTCTGGCCGACCCGCCCAGCGGACGCACCGGACGAGCCCAGCGTCCGGGAACGCCTGACGTCCGCGTTCGACCGCCGACGCTGACCGCCGGCGCTACCAGCGGCCAACCCCTCGGACAGGGTCAGCCGCGGAGCCGTGCGGGGCCGCGCGCAGCCGGAACTCGAACGACGTGCCCCCCGCCGGGCCGGACCGGACCGTCAGCTCCTGCCCATGCGCCTGCAGGATCTGCTGGCTGAGCGCGAGACCGAGCCCGAGACCACCGCTCGGCCGCGTGGTCGGCTCACCCGCCCGGTAGAAGCGTTCGAGGACGTGTGGCAGGTCCGTCTCGGGGATGCCCGGACCATCATCGGTGATCGCGATCTGCACGTCCGACCCGTGCGGCTCCGCACGGACCCAGACCTGCGTCCCCCGGGGGGTGTGCCGGGCGGCGTTGGACAGCAGGTTCTCGACCACGTGCTCGAGGAGGCTCGGGTCGGCCTCGACCGCGAGGTGTTCGTCGACCTCGACGTGCACCGGGTGGTCCTCGAACAGGGACGAGAGCCGACCGAGCACGGCCGACACGCACGTGGCGAGCGCGACCGTCGAGGTCCGCGCGACGAGCTCCCCGCGTTCGAGCGCCGAGGTGTCGACCAGCGACCGAACCATCACCGCGAGGCGCTCGGCGTTCTGGTCGATCCGCCGCAGCAGGTCGGCACGCCGCCCGGGCGCCAGGTCGTCCCAGCGCCGCTCCAGGGTCTGCCCGAGGCCGTGGATGACCGTCATCGGGGTGCGCAGCTCGTGCGAGACGGTCGAGACGAAGTCGTGGGTCCGCTCGTCGAGACGCCGCAGTTCGGCCACGGTGCTCGCGTCCGCCTCGAAACGGCGGGCCCGACCGAGGGCGATGCCGGCCTCCTCCGCGAGCAGTTCGATGGCCTCGACCTGGAGCTCGGTGATCCCCTGTTCACGGCGGCCAGCGACGAGGACCGCGGACACCTCGCCGTCGACCACGATGGGCACCCCGATGGCACCGCGCAGGTCTCGCGAGCCCGAGAGGCTCGCCGGGTGATCCGGGTAGTCGGCGACCACGCTCGTGCGGCCGGTACGCCGCACGACGCTCGCCAGGCCGTCGTCGGGCCCGAGCCGGATCGGCGGATCGACCCCCGGGAGCGGACGGGCCGCCACCAGCCGCAGATCCTGCCCGTCCACGACGCGCAGGATGGCACTGTCGAGGCCCGCGTCCCGCGCTCCCTGGACGACCGCCTGGAAGACGGCCGTGGGCTGGAGCGCCTGCAGGCGGAGGACGGAGGCGAGCAGCGACGCACGCGTCCGCGATTCCCTGCTGGCCTGACGCTCGATCCTGAGCGCCGACTCCAGCGCTCCGGTGCTGAGCAGTGCGACCACCGCCAGCAGGAAAGCGCCACCGATCTGGGTGACGAGCATCACCGGGTCGCGGACACCATCGACCACGAGCGTCACCGCCCAGCCGAGGATGGACCACGCCACAACCGGTCGACGGTGACGCTGCGGCAGCGCGAACGCCGCCGCCACGATCACGACACCGAAGATGATGGCGAGATCCTGGCTGTCGGCGGTGGTGCCGGCGGTCAGCGCCACCACACCAGCGGCCACCCCGATCGCGCCGATCACCGCCGGCACGACCGGTGGTCGTGCCGCTTCGGTCCGTCGGAACCGTTCGGTTCTCAACCCGCCGCCGACGAGCAGCACGATCACGACCAACGCGACGGTGAGCACGACGGCGTGTTCGACGCCGTGCGCGACGCCTGATGCGGCGATCACCAGGACCGGTGCGAGCGACGCGACACGGATGGCGCGAGCGGTCAGGGCGCGCCGGGTCGCGGTCGGCGGGGCGCCCTCCTCGGCCGGGTTCATGTCGCCACCCCCGGATCGGCGAGTGGCATGCGCAGCCGCAGCCCATCCGGCAGCCGTTCGCTCCCGGCCCCGGCAGCGACGAACAGTTGCTCGGCCAGAGCCCGCGCGAAGCCCCCCTGTAGCCCCTCGAGCTGGCGCAACCGGACGTCGACGGTGAGCGTGCCGTCGACGCGGCGCAGGTGGAGGCCGCCTTCGATGTCGAGCGACGCCCGCCGCAGCAACCCGAAGGCACGGCGGACGAGGTCACGGTCGACGATGACGACGGGCCGTCCGCTGACCCGAACGTCCATCCCCGTTCCCGCCAACGCCGGCGCGAGCAGCGCGAGGACGTCGATGGGTTCGGGTCGCGGATCGGAACGCCCGACGTGGACCCGCGAGAAGTCGAGCAGCGCCTCCAGCGTCTCGCCGAGATCCTCGGCCTGGACGGTGAGCCGCTCGAGCAGCACCTCGCGCTGACCGTCCGGGAGCCGGTCGCCGTAGGCAGCCAGCGTCTGCGCGACACCGCGCACGACGGTCAAGGGGTCACGCAGGTCCTCCGAGACGCGATCCACGAAGCTGGCGCGGAGGCCGTCGAGGTCGCGCAAGCGGGTCAGCAGCGCGTCCTGGTTGCGCACCACCTGGTCGTTGGCCAGCGCGCCACCGAGGTGCGCGGCGAGCACCTCGACGACCTCGACGTCACCCATGGGCGGCGCACCGGCCTCGTCGAGAGCGACGGTCACCACCCCGAGCGTCCGCCCGTCGGCCCGGATCGGCGTGGCCACGACCGCACCGAGGTCCAGCCCCGGGAGCCGCAGGTCGTCGTTGCGGTAGTCCCCGGACACCACGGTCCGTCCGGTCGACAGCGCGTACCCGCTGACCCCCTGCCCGTAGTCGTCACGCGGCTCCACGCCCTCCACGCGGCGCGCCCGGAGACCGTCCGCACCGACGAGCAGCACCGCGGCCACCGGGAAGCCCAGGTCCTGCAGCGCCTCGACGGTGATGTCCACGGCCTGTCCCGGACCGGCGGTGCTCAGCTCACGGACCGCAGCGAGCAGCTCGGCCCGACGCTCGGCCGCGCGGCGGGTGTCGAGCTCACGCTGGCGCGCGAGAGCGAGGTCGTCGGCGAGTGCACCGGCGAGCCAGGCGATCACGACCACCAGCAGGAGCGGGCCGAAGACCTCGACGGCCCCCTGCGCGTCGAGCGGTGCCTCGTGGTCGCGGCCGAGCAGCCCCCCGAGCGCAGCGATGGTCAGGGCCTGCGCGCCGAGCCGTGCCCGCGCATCCCGGATGGTGGCCATCGCGACCGCCGCAGCCGCGATCGCACCGAGCCAGGACTCGGTCGGCAACTGTGAACGGGACGCCACCAGCACGAGCCACAGCGACGTCGACCCGATGAGCGCCACGCCGACCGCTTCACGACCACGTGCGCCGGCGCGGCGGCTGACCTGCAGGCCCCCCCGTGCCGCGATCAGCAGGAGGACCATCGTGGCCAGCGCGAGCCGATCGGGTCGGCCGCCGGGGCCGGCGAACCAGGCCGCCGGGAAGCTCACCACGGAGGCGATGACCACCAGGCGCGGGCTGAACCGGGCGCGGTGAGGCGCCCTGGCTCCGCTGGCCGCCGTCACCCCCAGGGTCGCCCCCTCGCCCGGTCCGGCCGCCCACCGCGACCGCAGCGGAGGGTGTGGGATTCGAACCCACGGGACGGCGTACACCGCCCGGCGGTTTTCAAGACCGCTGCCTTCGTCCGCTCGGCCAACCCTCCAGGACCCCGAACCCTACCGAAGGCGGCCGAACGCACCCGGGACGGTGGCGGCCGAGCGCTGGCGCTCCGCACGGACCGTCCGTACGCTCGCCAGGTTGTTACATGGAGGCCCCTGTTGTCAACCTCGCCCGGCGCCCACGTGCCGACCGCGGCGGGCGTGCCGACCCGCCGCACACCCCACCCGGGCGTGCCCCGCCCCCGCATCGCGTGGCCGACGGTGGCCCTGGCGGTGACCCTGCTCGTGGTCTTCGCGGCCACCGCTTGGGTGGCGCTGACCGGCCGCGCCAGCGCCTGGATCACCGTGCCCGTGCACGCTGCGGTGTGCTTCGCGATGTTCACCGTCCTGCACGACGCCACCCACCGGGGCGCCGGTCGGGTCAAGGCCGTCAACGAGGTGCTCGGCCGCGTCGCCATCCCGTTCGTCGCGCTCTACGCCTCCTTCCCCCTCTTCCGGTACATCCACCTCGAGCACCACAAGCACGTCAACGAGGACCCGTCGACCGACCCGGATGCGTGGGTCATCGAGGGGCCGGCCTGGCAGCTGCCGCCCCGCTGGGCGGTCGTCGACGGGCGGTACGCGTGGTTCTGGTTCCGCGACGTGCGCTCGCGGCCCCGCGCCGAGGTCATCGAGTCGCTCGCGGTGATGGTCGCGGCGGTCGGCGTGCTCATGGGGCTCGCGGTGACGGGCCACCTCGCCGCGTTCGCCCTGGTCCTGCTCATCCCTCAGCGCATCGCGTTGGTCGTCCTCGCCTGGTGGTTCGACTGGCTGCCCCACCACGGCCTCGAAGCGACCAACCGGGACGACCGCTTCCAGACCACCCGCAACATCGTCGGCCTCGAGGCCCTGCTGACCCCGCTGATGTTCAGCCAGAACTACCACCTCGTGCACCACCTGCACCCGATCGTCCCGTTCTACCGCTACCTCCAGGCGTGGCGGAACGAGGAGGTCGCCTACCTCGACCACGAACCGCCGCTGGCGAGGATCACCGGACGGCCCGTGACGGCCGACGAGGAACGCGCACGCCGAGGGTTGGTGTCGCCGAGCTGAGCAGCCCGCCGGTCCGACGGGTCGCCAGCTCCCTCAGCGCGTCACCCCGAGGTGGTCGCACAGGTTGTGGGCGAACCGCTCCCCCATCCGGTGCATCGTCGCGTGCATCACGCGGGTCACCGCGGGGCGGGACAGGGCCGGCAGCGGCAGATCGACGTGCACGGTCATGTCGACCGAGAGGTGGGTCCCACCCTCGGTCGACTCGAGGGTGTAGATGCCGTCGGCACCGGCCCGCTCCTTGCCGACGGGCGCGTGGGTGAAGTCGATCCGCTCGGCCGGGTCGAAGTCCATCCGCACGGTGAAGCACGGCGACACGGCCACCCCCACACCCGCGATGTGGGTCAGGTGCCAGCGCCAGTGAGCGTCGTCGACCTCGACGATCCGGTCGATCAGCGGCGTCATCTCGGCGAGCAGGGACGGCGAGGTCAGCACCTCCCAGATCGGTTCGGGCGGGACCGGCAGGGTGTCGCTGGAGGTGTTGCGGGCCTCGAACCGCGTCACCGGCGCCCTCCTGCGAACAGGACCTCCGCGCCGAGATGGGGCACCAACGCCTCGGGGACGGCGACCGAACCGTCGGCGCGCTGGTGGGTCTCGACCAACGCGATGATGGCCCGCTGCACCGCCAGCGCGGTCCCGTTGAGGGTGTGCACGAGGACGTTGTCCCCCTCGGCCACCTTGATCCGGCTCTTCAGGCGCCGCGCCTGGTAGTCGGTGGTGTTCGAGCAGGACGTGACCTCGCGGTAGGCGTCCTGGCCCGGCAGCCACGCCTCGATGTCGAACTTGCGTGCCGCCGATGCGCCGAGGTCGCCGACCGGGATGTCCACCACCTGCGCGTGGACGCCGAGGCCGGTGAAGATCTCCTCCTCGATGGCCAGGATGCGTTCGTGCTCAGCGTCGGAGTCGTCGGGGTGCACGAAGCTGAACAGCTCCACCTTCTCGAACTGGTGGACCCGCAGGATCCCGCGCGTGTCCTTGCCGTGCGCGCCGGCTTCGCGCCGGAAGCAGGGCGAGTACCCGGCGTAGCGCAGCGGGAGCTCGTCGGCGGTCAGCAGTTCGTCCATGTGCAGCGCCGCGAGCGGGACCTCGGAGGTGCCGACGAGGTAGAGGTCGTCCTCGGGGAGGGTGAAGATCTGCTGCTCGTCGGTGGGCAGGAAGCCGGTGCCGTACATCGCCTCCTCGCGTACCAGCACCGGGGGGATGACCGGCGTGTGCCCGTGCCGCCCGGCGACCTCGAGGGCGTAGCGCACGAGCGCGAACTCCAGGAGCGCCCCCTCGCCCTTGAGGTAGGCGAACCGCGCACCGGAGGTGCGCGCCCCCCGGGCGAGGTCGAGGGCGTCCGCGGCCTCCATCAGGGCCACGTGGTCCTTCGGCTCGAAGTCGAACGATGGCCGCTGACCGAAGGTCCGCAGCACGATGCCGTCGCCCTCCTGCCCGTCGGGCGCGTCGGGGTGGGGCAGGTTCGGCACGCGGGCGAAGGCCGCGGCGTGCTCGGCCTCGGCCGCGTCGAGCTGGGCCTCGAGGTCGGCCACCGTCTGCTTCAGCTCGGACGCGCGGGCGATCATCGCGGGCCGCTCGTCCGGGGAGGCCTTCCCGATCGACGCGGACGCGGCCCGCTGCTCGGCGCGGGCGCCGTCGACGTCAGCGGTCAGGGACCGGCGACGTTCGTCGAGCGCGAGCAGCTCGTCGATGCGGGCACGGTCGAGGCCACGGCGCGCGAGGGCGGCGGCGACGACGTCGGGTTCGGTACGGAGCAGACGGAGATCGATCATGGGCCGCAGGCTAACCGCGCAGCCCACGCCACGAACCCGCCGAGCCCGGCCGCCGTACCGTCAGCTGTCGGTGTCGACGATCCGCTCGCGCCAGGAGGCGAGCCAGTCGGCCGCCTTGCGGTAGCCGGCATCGTCCGCGGCGATGGCGTCCGCCTCGGCGGTCACGCGTGCACCCGACCGGCGGTAGGAGCCGAGGACCTTCACGTCCCGGTGGGTGCGCTTGACCGCCGCGAGGGCGTCACCCACCCGCTCGTCGGCGAGGTGGCCGACGGTGTCGAGGAAGAAGCAGTACTCGCCGAGCTCGGCCTTGGTCGGCCGCGACTCGATCTTGGTCAGGTTGAGGTCACGCTCGGCGAAGATCTCCAGCAGCTGCAGCAGGGCGCCCGGCCGGTTCTCGTCGATGAAGACCACCAACGAGGTCTTGTCCCAGCCCGTCGGCGGCCCGAGCTCACGTCCGACCACGACGAACCGGGTGGAGTTCTGCCCGCGGTCGGTGATGTCGCGGCCGACGACGGTCAGCCCGTACCGCTCGGCGGCCAGCGGGTTGACGATGGCCAGGCGCGTACCGCCGAGCTCGGCGACCTCCTGGGCAGCCCGTGCGGTCGACGCCGACGGCACCGTCTCCGCGCCCGCCAGCACCGTCCCGAGCCACCGCCGGGCAGCCGCGAGCGCCACGGGGTGCGAGCGCACCTCGGTGACCTCCTCGAGGGAGGTCCCGGGCGCGGCGGCAGCGACCAACGTGATCGGCAGCTCGAGCTCGCCCCCGATGAGCAGGTCGGTCTCGAAGGCCAACGCGTCGAGGGTCGCGGTGACCGACCCCTCGAGGGTGTTCTCGATCGGGATGACCCCGCGGTCGGCCACGCCCTGCTCGACCCGGCGCAGCACCTCGGCCACGTCGTTGCAGGGTTCCAGGACCGGGTCGATGCCACCCACGATCAGCTGGGCGGCCGTCTCGGTGAACGTCCCGGCAGGTCCGAGGAACGCCACGTCCGCGCGTGGAGCGCTCACCCCGTCGGGCTGCCCGTCGCCGCTCACGACGACCGCCTCCGGCGCCGGGCCGGCACGGGTGCCTCCCCGACACCACCCCCTGCGAGGGCGGTCCGGATCGCCGCGTCCTCCTCGACCGAGAGGTTGTGCTCCGAGGTCCCGCCGGTGACCGCCTTGGCGTAGCAGCGGGTCTCGGTGCGACCGTTGATCGCCGACAGCACGATGCCGTCACCGCGCTCGTCGAGCAGGGCCGCCGAGAACGACAGGGCACCACCCATGTCCTCGAACGCGTCGTACCGGACCATCCCGACCTGCGAGACGGTGCCCCGCAGGACCTCCCGTAGCTCGCCGGAACGGGCATCCAGCGCCCGCACGTCGCGACCGATGGCCGCCAGCGTCTCCTCGTGACGGCCGAGCACCGCGATCACGTCCTCGCCACGTTCGGGGTCGATGGCGCGGCGGTGATCGCGCACCAGACGGCGGAGACGCAGCGCCAGGAGGAGG
Source organism: Nitriliruptor alkaliphilus DSM 45188 (assembly GCF_000969705.1). Classification (GTDB taxonomy): domain Bacteria; phylum Actinomycetota; class Nitriliruptoria; order Nitriliruptorales; family Nitriliruptoraceae; genus Nitriliruptor; species Nitriliruptor alkaliphilus. The sequence continues at coordinate 1,413,638 of NZ_KQ033901.1, read as the reverse complement.
ACCACCAGCAGCAGGACGGCGGCGGCCGCACACGCCGCGACCGCCAGCGTGGCGGTCACCTGCGGATCGAGATCGAGCATCTGGCCCTCGTGGGGTCACGGGCGTGGAGCGGCCCCGCGACAGCGACCGCCAGCAGGGCCATGAGGTCCCCAGCGCCCGCCCGGCGTGGGCGCGGAGCGTAGCGCGCTCGATCGGGTGCACGGTCGGAGGACGGCCTCGCTAGGTTCCGCGCCTCACCGACCTGGGAGGATCGCTCGTGGTCGCACGCGTGCGAGCGCTCGCGCTGAGCGTCGTCGTGGCCGCTGGTCTCCTGCTCACCGTCGCCGGCCCCGTCCTCGCGGCCCCGAACGAGGTGGCCCTGCTCGCCCAGGAGGCGGAGGACGAGGCCGAGGAGGCAGCGCCCGTCCTGTTCGGCACGTTCCGCACGCCGGACGGCCCCGTCGAGGGCATCGAGCTGAGCATCAGCGAGGTCGACGGCGACCAGCTCGGGACGGTGACCTCCGACGCGAGCGGGCAGTGGGAGTTCGAGGTCCCCGGCCCCGGCGACTACGCCGTCACCGTCGAAGCCCTCCCCGACGACGTCGAACTGCGTGACCCGGACGCGTCGACGGTCGAGGTCAGCGTGGCCTCCGGCCGTCGCGCGGTCCCCATCCCCGTCGGTGAGGGCGGCGTGGTCAGTGGCCGGGTCGCGCTGGCGCTCCAGCAGACCCTCTCCGGCATCCGTTTCGGGCTCGTCATCGCCATGACCGCCGTCGGCCTGTCGCTCATCTTCGGCACGACCGGTCTCATCAACTTCGCGCACGGCGAGATCGTCGTCATCGGCGCCGTGGTGGCCTGGTTCGCCAACACCGCCGGTCTCCACCTCGTCCTCGCCGCGGTCCTCGGGATCATCGCGGCCTCGCTGGCAGCGGGTGTGCTCGACCGTGGAGTGTTCAGACCGCTCACACGGCGCAGCGTCGGCCTCTTCCAGCTGCTGGTGGTCACCATCGGCCTGTCGCTGATCCTACGCTTCACCCTCCTGATCATCTTCGGAGGCCGGTCCCAGCCCTACACCCAGTACGCGGTGCAGCAGCGCATCACCCTCGGACCGTTCGCCACCACCCCGCGCGACCTGGTCATCATCGCGATCTCGCTGCTGGTCCTCATCGGCGTGGCCACCGGCCTCCAGCGCAGCCGCATCGGCAAGGCCATGCGCGCCGTCGCCGACAACCGCGACCTCGCCGAGTCGTCGGGCATCAACGTCGAGCGGGTCGTGAGCGTCGTGTGGCTCACCGGTGGCGCGCTGGCCGGCCTCGGCGGCGTCCTCTACGGCACGATGTTCCGGGTCAGCTACGACTTCGGCTTCCAGCCCATGTTGCTGCTGATGTTCGCCGGCGTCATCCTCGGTGGTCTCGGGACGGCCTACGGCGCGATGGTCGGCAGCCTCGTGGTGGGCCTCGTCACCGAGCTGTCGGTGGTCTACTTCCCGCAGGAACTCAAGACCGCGTGGGCGCTCGGCGTCCTCGTCATCGTGCTGCTCGTTCGACCCCAAGGGTTGCTCGGACGACGCGAACGAATCGGCTGAGGGGACCACGGTGGATTTCGAAGCGATCTTCGGTAGCGCCCTCCGCTCGGCGCTCGGTCCCCAGGCGGCGGCGTACGCGCTGCTCGCCATCGGACTCAACGTGCACTACGGCTACACCGGGCTGCTGAACTTCGGTCAGGTCGGCTTCATGATGGTCGGCGCGTACGGCGTCGGCATCTCGGTGGCCACCTGGGGCCTGCCCCTGTGGGCCGGCGTCCTGATCGGCCTGCTGGCGGCTGTGGTCCTCGCGATCATCCTCGGTGCACCGACGCTGCGGCTGCGTGCCGATTACTTCGCGATCACGACCATCGCGGTCGCCGAGGTCCTGCGGCTGCTGTTCCGATCAGGTCCCGCGCGGCCCATCACCGGCGGCCCCTTCGGACTGCAGGCGATCGCCGGGGACTTCTACGCCGTCAACCCGCTGTCCCGGGGCATCCGCCTCGGACCGATCAGCTACACCCCGCAGGTCTCCTGGGCGCTGCTGGTCACCTGGGGCCTGGTCGCCCTCATCACCATCATGATCGCGCTGCTGATGCGCAGCCCCTGGGGCCGCATCCTGCGCGCCATCCGCGAGGACGAGGACGCAGCTCGCGCGCTCGGCAAGAACGTCTTCAGCTACAAGATGCAGAGCCTCATCCTCGGCGGCGTCATCGGGTCGGTCGGCGGCATCATGTTCGCCATCACCGGGTCGACGGTCAACGCCGACAGCTTCCGGCCCCAGATCACCTTCTTCGCGTACGCGATCTTGATCCTCGGCGGCGCCGCCACGCGGGTCGGGCCGATCGTGGGGGCGGTGATCTTCTGGTTCCTGTTCTCCGGTGTCCAGGTCATGATCCGCCAGATGCAGGGCGCCGACCTCCTGCCGGGGGTCCTCGGGACCACGACCCCCGGTGGTCCCGCACTGATCCTCATGGGTACCGCGCTCGTCCTGCTGGTGGTGTACAGACCGCAGGGCATCTTCGGCGACCCGAGGGAGCTGAAGCTCGATGCCTGAGACCTCCGCCCACCCGATGGCTGGCCTCGACGCCCAGCCGGGTGTGAGCAAGCCCGATCCGATCCTGATCATCGACGGCGTCAAGCGTCGCTTCGGCGGCCTGACGGCCGTCGACGTCGACCACCTCGAGGTCCAACGCGGCGTCATCACCGCGCTCATCGGACCGAACGGTGCCGGCAAGACCACCTTCTTCAACCTCCTCACCGGCTTCGACGCACCCAACGAGGGGTCGTGGACCTTCGAGGGCGAGTCGATCGGCGGTGTGCCGTCGCACAAGGTCGCCCGCAAGGGGATGGTCCGCACCTTCCAGCTCACCAAGGCCCTGTCGCGCCTGACGGTCATGGACAACATGCTGCTCGGCGCCACCGGGCAGCGAGGTGAACGGTTCCTGCCCGCCCTGTTCCGTCCGGGCTGGGCCGGCCAGGAGGCCGCCAACCGCGAGCGCGCCGAGGACCTGCTCGGCCGTTTCAAGCTGCTCGACAAGAAGGACGACTACGCCGGCGAGCTCTCCGGCGGTCAGCGCAAGCTCCTCGAGATGGCCCGCGCGCTGATGGTCGAGCCGTCGCTGGTGATGCTCGACGAGCCGATGGCCGGGGTGAACCCCGCCCTCGTGCAGTCGCTGCTCGGACACGTCACGGCCCTGCGCGACGAGGGGATGAGCGTCATCTTCGTCGAGCACGACATGGACGTCGTCATGGGCATCAGCGACTGGGTGGTGGTGCTCGCCGAGGGCCGGGTCATCGCCGAGGGTCGTCCGAGCGACATCATGAACGACCGGGCCGTGATCGACGCCTACCTCGGCCGCTCGCACGACGAGCCCGGCAGCACGCCACCTGACGCATCCGCCGACCCGAAGGGGTGAGCGACGTGGCCTCCACCGAGCCGATCCTGGTCGCCTCCGACCTCCACGCCGGGTACCTGCCCGGCATCAACATCCTCAACGGCTGCGACCTGACCCTCGCCGACAACGAGGTCGTCGGCATCATCGGCCCGAACGGCGCCGGCAAGTCGACCCTCGTCAAGGCCCTGTTCGGGCTGGTCGACATCCGCGACGGTGAGGTGACGCTGCGCGGCGACGCGATCACCAACCTCAAGGCGCACCAGCTCGTCGAACGGGGCGTGGGCTACGTCCCGCAGAACAACAACGTCTTCCCGTCGCTGACCATCCGCGAGAACCTCGAGATGGGGCTGTTCCTGCGGCCCTCGGCCTTCAGCGAGCGCTTCGCGGCCGTCGTGGACCTGTTCCCGCTGCTCGGTCAACGGTCGGCAGCCCGGGCCGGCACGCTGTCCGGCGGCGAGCGTCAGATGGTCGCGATGGCCCGCGCGCTGATGATGGAGCCCTCCGTCCTGCTGCTCGACGAGCCGTCGGCCGGCCTCTCGCCCGCCAACCAGGACGAGGTCTTCCGGCGCGTGAAGACCATCCGTGACAGCGGTGTGTCGATCATCATGGTCGAGCAGAACGCCCGGCGGTGCCTGCAGATCTGCGACCGCGGCTACGTCCTCGACCAGGGCCGCAACGCCTACACCGGCACGGGCAACGAGCTGCTCGAGGACCCGAAGGTCATCGAGCTCTACCTCGGGACCCTCGCCAAGGTCCGCTGAGTCGGGCGGACCTTCGGAGCCACTCGGCCCCCGGTTGGGGGGCTCATCGGCCGCCGTCCGCCGTCCCCCGCCGACCCGAAGTCCTCGTGTCCCCTTCCGACACGAGGAGCACCAACATGCGCAGGTTCCTGGTGGCGACCGCCGCCGCTGCACTCGTCCTGGCACCCGCGGCGGCGTCCGCCCAGAGCGGTGACGCCGAGGTCGTCGCCGTCCACGGCATCCCCCAGTCCGTGTTCGACACCCTCGGTGCGGACTCGACCAGCGTCGACGTCTACGCCGCCGGGAGCTACGGCGCGCCCCTGACCACCTTCGAGTTCGGCGACACCGGCACCCTGAACGTGCCCGCCGGGACCTACACCCTCGAGGTGTACCCGGCCGGTGCCGACCCGGAAGCGGGCGACCCGGTGATCTCCCTGGCCGACGCCGAGCTCGCCGCAGGGTCGAGCACCTCGGTGGTCGCACAGCTCGACGAGGCCGGCACCGCGCCGTCCCTCACCGCCTACCCCAACCAGACCGACGACACCGGCATCCAGGTGTTCCACACCGCTGCCTTCGGGGCGGTGGACATCGTCGCGGGCGGCGAGGTGGCGCTCGAGGGTGTCACCAACGGCCAGACCGCGCGGGTCGACGTCCCGGGTGGCACCACCGTCCCCAGCGTCGGGGTCGCTCCAACGGGTGAGGATGTCGCGATCGACCTCGGCGACGTCGAGGTTCCCGAGGACACGCTCGTGCTGGCGTTCGCGATCGGTTCGGCCGAGGACGGCTCGCTCGACGTGGCGACCTCGGCGGTCGGCGCACAGGCCGCCGACGACGGCGCTGACGACGGTGCTGCTGGTGACGACGAGACCGAGGAGACCCCCGTCCCGAGCCACGTCGCCGCCGGGACCGCCGGTCTGGCCGACAGCTCCGGCTCGTCCACCGCGATGCTGCTCCTGTTCGCCGCCGGCCTCCTGCTGCTGGGCGCCCCGGTGAGCGCGACCGTCCGCTCACGCCGCTGAGAGCCGACCGCGGCCGGTGCGGGCCCGTCCCGCACCGGCCGCGGTGCCGCGTACCGACCGGAGGGGCGTGGACCGACGTGGCACGACCGCTGACCGTCCTGGCGACCCTGACGGGGTCGCTCCTGATCGTGCTGGCCCTCGTGCTGGCCCTGTCGATGGGTGCCCGGTCGAGCGACGAGGAGGCCATCGGTGAGGTCCCCGCCCCCACGACCGAGCGTGCGCCGTCGGAGCCGGCTCGTAGCTCGACCCCTGCACCGGAGCCCGAGCACGAGACGGAGACAGCGCCCGAACCGGCGCCGCTCGTCGCCGCACCGGTCAGCTTGAGCATCCCGGCCATCGGTGTCGATGCGGACACCGTCGACGTCGGTCTCGAATCGGACGGGGGGATGGAGATCCCCGAGGACGTGTCGACCGTCGGTTGGTACGAGCTCGGCGTCGCTCCCGGTGAGGCCGGATCGGCCGTCGTGGCGGGGCACGTCGACTCACGTACCCAGGGCCGCGGCGCCTTCTTCGACCTCCGCCGCCTGGAGCTCGACGACACCGCCACGGTGACCCACGCCGACGGCAGCACCACCGCGTGGCGGGTCACTGGCCGCACCAGCTACCCCAAGGACGAGGCCCCGCTCCCCGAGCTGTTCGGCCCGGGCGGCACGCCCCAGCTGACACTGATCACCTGCGGCGGCGAGTTCGACGGTGGTGCACGGTCCTACGCTGAGAACGTGGTGGTCATCCTCGAACCGGCCTGAGCTCGACCAGCAGCCGCGATCGACACGTGACGGAGCCCCGCCGAGGCGGGGCTCCGTCGTGGTGCGGTGGTGCTATCAGCCGAGGTCGGCGAGGTCGACGTCCTCGGAACCGATGATCTCGAGGCCGTCAGCGGTGAACTGACCGATCGCGTACCGCCCGAAGGTCGGGTCGGGACGGACGAGGTCCAGCGGGCCGCTGGCGCCGGTGTAGTCGATGTCCTCACCCGCGGCGAGCAGGTCCCGGCACTCCTCGAACGAGGAGCACTCGGTCCCGTCCTTGGTGACGTTCTCGATCTCGTCGTTGAAGACCGCCGGGTCGGCCGACTGAGCCGCCTCGGCCGCCAGGGCGATCACGATGACGCAGTCGTAGACCTGGCCGCCGTAGATCACGTTGCCCTGCTCACCGTCGGGCATGGCCTCGTTGAGACGCTCGTTGAAGTCGGCGCCACCAGCGGCGCCGATGACCTTCAGGCCGCTGATGTCGGTACCCACGGTGTCCGCCAGGGCGGGCCCGAAGACACCGTCACCGCCGTACAGCGAGCCGGCCGGGAAGCCGGCCTCGATGAGCGAGCCGAAGAGCGCACCGGCCTCGTCGAAGCCGATCACGACGGCAGTGTCCGCGCCAGCACCGGTGACCTGGCTGACCAGCGAGTCGAAGTCGTCGGTCTCGGTGTCGTAGGTCTCCACGAGCACGGGCTCGACACCCTGCTCGGTGAGGCCCGCGTCGACCAGCTCCATCAGCGCGACGCCGTAGTCGTCGGCGCGGGCGAGCACCGCCGGGGCGGTGAAGCCGTCACCGATGACGGTGTTGGCGATGATCGGCGCGACCGCCTCGTCCGGCGGGACGGTGCGGAAGTAGAAGGCGTTGTTGTCCTGGTCGGTGAACGCCGGCGAGGTGTTCGAGCCGGAGCACTGCACGATCTGGTTGTCGAAGAGGGTCTGGATGAACTCCTGCGACATCCCCGACGCCGCCGCACCGACGATGGCGTCGACACCGTCGTTGACCAGGCGGGCCGCCGTGTCACGAGCGACGGCAGCGTCACCGGCCTCGTCACCGGTGGCCAGCGTCACGTCGGAGCCGAGGACACCGCCTGCGGCGTTGATGTCGTCGACGGCCATCCGGACAGCGGTCGTCTGCGGAGCGCCGAGGAAGGCGAGCGGCCCGGACTCCGGCAGGATGTAGCCGATGTCGAGGACGTCGTCACGCTCGGGGCGGTCGATCTCTTCGCCGTCGTCGTCGACGTCAGCGTCGTCGTCGTCGACGTCAGCGTCGTCGTCTGCCGGCGCTGCGACGTCGTCGTCGGTCGTGGGCTCGCCGTCGTCCCCGTTACCACACGCGGTGGCGAGGAGCGCGAGCGCGGTGGCCGCCGCGACGCGGCGCATCCAGAGCGATCGATGCATGGACTTCCCTCCCGGAAGCTCGGTACGCCGGCAGGCCCTGGGGCCCCCCGACCTCGACGTCATCCCGCGACGCGGGCGACGTTGCCATCCGACGCTACTACGCCGGTAGGAGGAAGGGAACCGGAGTGCGCGCTTCTGCGTGCTGGTCGGCCCGGCGGCAGGACCTCGGGCGCCGGACGGCGACGCACGACACCTCTCGACCGCATCGGTCGCGCGGCAGCCGTGGGCCTGGAGCCCTAGCCTCCCCCGCACCGACGCGGAGGTGCCCCGATGGCCGAGACCCTGCTGTTCCCCTGCTCGCACGCCGAGGACGCTCCCGAACGCGCCACGGTGCCGTTCATCGCCGCCGCCACGGCCGTCGCGGCAGGCCAGCGTGCCGTCGTGGTGTGCACCATCGACGCGGTGACGCTCGGCGTCCCGGGCACCGCGGAGCGCATCGAGGAGGAGGGCATGCCGCCCCTCGCCGACCTCGCGCGTCAGATCGCGGACGGCGGCGGCGAGATCTGGCTGTGTTCGGCCTGCGCGACCAAGCGCGGCATCACCGGCGACCAGGAGCTGATCGCCGGCGCCAGCATCGTCGGCGCGGCCCGCATCGTCGAAGCGCTCACCGAGGGCCGCGCCATCACGCTCGGTTAGGCCGCCAGCTTCTCGGCGATGCGGTGGAAGTGCTCGGCGTAGCGCAGGGCGATGTCCTGCTCGTGCTGCGACAGCCCCTCCTCGTGCCCCATCGGGGTGAGGTGCGTCGGACCGTAGGGCCCACCTCCGGTCCGGGTCTCGCCGACATCCTCGGCGACGCCGTACCCGAGCGGGACGATGGGCATCCCGTGGTGGTAGGCGAACGTCGACATCCCGAGGATGGTCGACTCGTGTCCTCCGTGGACGGTCGCTGCACCGGTGAAGAACCCGGCCGGCTTGCCGACGAGCTCGCCCTCCTGCCACAGCGGCCCGGTCTGGTCGAAGAAGTTCTGCACCTGGGAGGTGGCGCTGCCGTACCGCGTGGGTGACCCGAAGATGATGCCATCGAACTCAGTGAGCTCCTCGACGGTGGCCTCGGGCACGTCCTCCTGCGCGGCGATGGCGTCGGCCACGCCGTCGGAGGCCTTGACCTCGTCGGGGAGGATCGGATCGGGAACCCGGCGCAGACACGCCTCGCCACCAGCCTTCTCCACCCCCTGGGCGATGATCCGTGCCAGCTCGTGGGTGGCGCCGTACATGGACCAGTAGACGATGCCGATCCTGGCCATCGGGAACTCCTCGGTCGGGAACGTGGCACCACCGAACCGACAGACGGTTGTACGGGCAACCGACGGACCACCGACGGACGTCAGGGGTACGGACACCCCCTCCGCGCGTGTTCAGGCCGCGGCGACCGGCAGCTCCGCCACCTCGTGGCGGCGGATGACCACGATGCCGCCGACGATCAGCACGCCACCGGCGAGCTGCGACAGCCCGGGCATCTGGGCGACGAGGACGGCGGCGGTCACGACGGCGAACAGCACCTCGGTCAGCCCCACGAACGAGGCGACCCGGACCCCGAGCCGCCGGACCGCGCCGATCCCCGTCAGGTACGCGGTCACCGTCGACAGCAGGACGAGCGGCAGCACGGGCACCAGCCAGCTGACCTGCGCCCCGGCCAGGACGGCATCCTCGGTCGAGAAGGCCAACGGCACCAGGCCGACCAGTCCGGCGATCGCCACGACCACGGCGCCGACCGCCGTCCCGCCGGCGGCCATCACCACCGGCGGCACCGCGACGTCCTGCCGGGCGGACATCACGAAGAACCCGCACAGGCACAGGGCGGCGAGCAGCCCCCACGCGACCCCGGCGGGGTCGACGCTGGACGCCCCGCCGAGCTCGAGGACGAACGCCAGGCCGACCAGCGTCATCCCCGCCCCGACCAGCGTCGGCGTGTTCGGGCGCCGACGGGTCCGCAACGCCGTCCACGCGAGCAGCATGACCGGCGCGAGGAACTCCAGCAGCAGCGCCACCCCGACGTCGAGCGTGCGCACGGCGTTGAAGAACGACAGCTGTGCGCCGGCCACGGCCACGGTGCCGAACACCACGAGGGTGCGTACCGAGCGGCCCGTCGGGCGCCAGCGGCCGCGCAGCCCGATGGTCGCCGCCACGACCAGGACCACGGCGGCGCCGCCCATGCGTACGAGGACCGCCGCCCCCGCGCTCCAGCCGGCATCCAGCAGCGACTTGGCGAACGGGCCGGAGGAACCGAAGGTGGCCGCCGACACCAGCGCCATGGCCACGCCGGTGCCCGCCGACCGCGTACGCGTTGCTTCCATCGTCGGTGCCACGGGAGCTCCTCACGTGCGACCATCGGTCGCGGCCGGACCCACCGCTCGGGCGCACGTCTCGGGCGCACTGCTCGTGCACGGGCATCAGGACCGAAAGGCAGGTACGGTCCTTACCCTACGCGCTCCGGCCGTCAGGAGTCAACATGCCTTTCGCTCATGACACCGAGGCGGCGCTGACAGCGGCCGCGGCGTTCGTCAACACCGATCGCGCCAGCGGCGACCTGCTGTCCGACCCGCCGGCGCTGGCTCGTTTCCTCGACGAGCAGCGCTTCAGCGGCGCACGGGACGGCACGCTGGAGGAGCTCGACGCGGTCCGCGCCCTACGTCCCCGACTCCGGGCGGCGTGGGAGGCCGCCCAGGAGCCCACCGACGTCGACGCCGTGGTCACCGTGGTCAACGAGCTGTTCACCGAAGCCCAGGCGCTCCCCCAGGTGGTGCGACATGACGACTGGGACTGGCACCTGCACCTGACCACCCCCGACGCACCGCTGGTGGACCGCATCGGCACCGAGGCCGCCATGGGCCTCGCCGACCTGATCCGATCCGGTGACCTCGACCGCCTCAAGCTGTGCGAGGCCGACGACTGCCACGACGTGCTCGCCGACCTGTCCCGCAACCGGTCCCGGCGGTTCTGCGACGCCACGTGCGCGAACCGGATGCACGCCGCCGCCTACCGGCAGCGCCAGGCCGATCGCACCAGCTGACCGGGTGGGGCCAACGTCCCCGTCAGCGCCGCGGTCAGCGCGTCGTCAGCGGCCGAGCCAGTCGGTGAACCGGCGCCCGGTCAGGCGCTCGTAGGCCTCGATGTAGCGCGCACGCGTCGCGGTGACGACGTCGTCGGGCAACGCCGGTGCCGGTGGGGTCTTGTCCCACCCGGTCGAGGTCGCGAAGTCCCGGACGAACTGCTTGTCGAAGCTCGGCGGCGTCGCGCCCGGGGCCCACTCGTCGGCCGGCCAGTACCGCGAGGAGTCCGGCGTCAGCACCTCATCGGCCAGTAGCACCTGCCCGTCGCGCAGCCCGAACTCGAACTTGGTGTCGGCCAGGATGATGCCGCGCTCGGTGGCGTGGGCCGCAGCCTCGGCGTAGAGCGCCAGCGACCGCTCCCGCAGGTCGTCCGCGACGTCGTCACCCAGCGCCGCCGCCACGACCTCGAAGCTGACGTTCTCGTCGTGCTCGCCCTGCTCGGCCTTCGTGGCAGGGGTGAAGATCGGCTCGGGCAGGCGGTCGGCCTCGACCAACCCGGCCGGCAGGGCGATGCCGCAGACCGTGCCGTCGCGCTGGTACTCCTGCCACCCCGAGCCCACGAGGTAGCCGCGCACGACGCACTCGAAGGGGATGATGTCGACCTTGCGGCACAGCATGGACCGGCCAGCGAGCCGTTCGGCGTCGTCCGCGTCCAGCTCGACCGGCAGGTCGCCAAGGTCGGTCGAGACCAGGTGGTGGGGAACCTCGAGGCGGTCGAACCAGAACCGTGACACGGCGGTCAGCACCCGTCCCTTGTCCGGCACGGGGGTCGGGTGGACCACGTCGTAGGTCGACACCCGGTCGGAGGCCACCAGCAGCAGGTGGTCGTCGTCGACCTCGTAGAGGTCGCGGACCTTGCCCGATCGCAGGTGCTTCAGCCCACGGATGTCGGTGTCGGTCACGGCTCTCCTCGCAGGGGCGTGTGGCGCGTGAACCTAGCGTCGCCCGCGCCGCGCGAGGTCGTCCGGGGTGTCGACGTCGCGGGGCCGCGGCCCCGCCACCGGGACCTCGACGACGCCGAGCTCCGCGAGCAGTGCCCGTGCCCCACGGTCCCCCTCGACCGACAGGAGCCGGTCGAACGTCTCGCGTCCGAAGGCCACCGGGTGGCCCGGTGCGTCGTCGTACCGGGCTCGAGCGGCGGACGCGCCGCCGAGCACGGCCTGGGCGACCCGGTCCACCGCGGTCGGTGGGACGTCGGGTTCGTCGGCGAGGAGGACGACCGCGACGCGGGCGTCGCTGCCCAGCGCCGAACGGATGCCGGCACGCAGCGAGGTGGCCTGGCCCGCCGTGTGCTCGTGGTTCCAGACCACCGTCACGGGTCCTGCCAAGCCGGCCGCTGTGGCGACGGCGGCCCCGTCGTGCCCGACCACCAGGTGCACCTCGTCGATCGCCGACGAGCGGTGGGCCACCGCCACGACCCGGGAGACCAGCGCCTCGCCGTCCACCTCCGCGAGCTGCTTGGTCGCCCCGAAGCGCCTCGCCTGTCCCGCGGCGAGCACCACCGCGACGACGGGCTGCGTACGCTCCGCTGGCGCCACGGCGGAGCGGGAGGTGGCAGCGTGGGTGAACGTCGGACGGCGGCCGTCGTCACGGCCAGCGACGGAGTCAGCACCGGTCACCGGGAGGACGCCTCCGGTCGGGCCGTCGCCGACCTGCTCGTCGAACACGGGTGGGTCGTCGAGCGTCGCGAGGTCGTGCCCGACGACCGAGCACGGATCGCCGCGCTCCTCGCCGCCCTGGCGGACGAGGACGGGCTCGCCCTGGTCTGCGTCACCGGCGGGACCGGGTTCGGGCCGCGCGACGTGACGCCGGAGGCGACCCGCGACGTCTGCCACCGCGAGGCGCCCGGCCTGGCCGAAGCGATGCGGGCCGCGGGGCGTACCTCGACGCCGATGGCGGACCTGTCCCGCGGCGTGTGCGGCATCCGTCGGAGCACGCTCATCGTGGACCTCCCGGGCAGCCCCCGAGGCGCGACCGAGTCCCTGGCGGCGATCGTCGGACTGCTGCACCACGCGACCGATCTGCTCGCAGGCGACACCGAGCACCGGGCTGGTACCCCTTCCCTGGACGCGTGAGAGCACGGGCAGTTCGGGCAGCCTCCGAGCCGTCGGCTCAACGCGAGCGGCGACGCCACCACACCAGCGCGACGACCAGCGCGACGAGCGCAGCGACTGGTACCAGGCGCTTGGTGATAGCACCGCCGGCGACCTCCATCAGGTCGAGGGCCTCGGGTTCCTGCGCCGGTGGGTCGAGGCGGCGCGGTCCGGTCCCGCCGACGGGTGCGTCCGGCGGCGCGGTCGGCGGGGTGTCCGCCGTGGGCGCCGCGGTCGGCGGCGGCAGGGCGTCGTCCGGCAGCCCCGCGCCGTCCTCGTCGCCCTCCACCATCGCGGCCAGACGGTCCGCGAAGGTGCCGATCAGCTTGGTGCCCACGTCCTGCATGACGCCGCGCCCGAACTGGGCGGGCTTGCCGGTGATGGTCAGGTCCGTGACCACCGTGACCTCGGTGGTGTCCTCCCCCGCCGCCACCAGGTCGGCGGTGACGTCCGCGGCCGCGGTCCCCGATCCACGGGCCTCCCTACCGGTGGCGTGGATGACCGCGTGCTTGGTGTCGGCGTCCTTCTCGGTCACCTCGGCCGTCCCCCGGTAGGTGACGCTGATGGGCCCGACCTTGACCTTCACCTTGCCGGTGTAGGCATCCCCGTCGACCTCCTCGAGGACCGCTCCCGGCAGGCACGGCGCGACCCGCTCGAGGTCGGTGAGGATCTCGAAGGCGCGGTCCACCCCGACCGGCACCGTGAACTCGTTGACGAACTCCACCCTGGCCTCCGCTCCGTCCGGCCGTGCTCGGTGTCGCCACCGGCACCGACCGTAGCCACCAGCCACCGGTCACGACGCCGGATCCGGATCGACGGGGCGGGTCGGGTGCGGAAGCGGCGGACGGGGAGCGCGTGGTGCGCTCCCCGTCCGTCTCGTGCGCGGTGGCTCAGCGACCGCCAGCGGCAGCCTTGCCCTGGGCCTGAGCGTTGCCCTGGCCGTTGCCGTTGGACTCGGCCTTGGCCTCGCCGTTGGCCTGGCCCTCGGCCTGACCGTCGGCCTCGGCGTCGTCCGGGGTGTCACCGTCGTCGGCGTCACCGTCGTCGGTGTCACCTGGCTGCTCGGTCTCCGCAGGCTCCTCGGTCTCCGCAGGCTCCTCGGTCTCCGCAGGCTCCTCGGACTCCGCGTCCTCGTTGCTGCGCGCGAGCTCGGCGATCGCCTGGCCCTTCTCGCGGCCCTCGAGCTCGGTGGTCCGAGCGAACTCCGACACCCGCTCACCGTGTTCGCCGGCCTCGTCGGCCTCGTCGGCCTCGTCAGCCTCGTCGGCCTCGTCACCGGCGTCGGCGTCATCACCCTCGTCGGCAGCCTCGAGCTGCGCGACGATGTCCTCGAGCACGCCCACGATCTGGCTCAGCAGCGCGGTGATCGGGTCCTCGACCTCGTCCGCGTCTCCGGCGTCGCCCTCTTCGGCGTCGTCAGCGTCGTCCGCGTCATCACCGGCGTCGCCCTCTTCAGCGTCGTCAGCGTCGTCGCTGTCGTCGCCCTCTTCAGCGTCGTCAGCGTCGTCCGCGTCGTCCGCGTCATCACCGGCGTCGCCCTCTTCAGCGTCGTCAGCGTCGTCCGCGTCATCACCGGCGTCGCCCTCTTCAGCGTCGTCAGCGTCGTCCGCGTCATCACCGGCGTCGCCCTCTTCAGCGTCGTCAGCGTCGTCCGCGTCTTCGCTGTCGTCGCCCTCGTCCGCGTCTTCGCCCTCTTCGGCGTCGTCAGCGTCGTCGCTGTCGTCACCCTCGTCAGGGTCGATCGGCTCCTCGGGGTCCGTGGGCTCCTCGGGCTCGGTCTCCTCGAGCTCCTCCTCGGTCTGCTCGTCCTCCTCGGGGGCCGGCTCCTGCTCGCCCTTGCTGCGCGCGAGCTCGGCGATCGCCTGGCCCTTCTCGCGGCCCTCGAGCTCGGTGGTCCGAGCGAACTCCGACACCCGCTGACCGTGGTTGCGGTACTCGCCGTCCTCCTCGTCCTCGTCGATCTCGTCGGTCTCGACGTCCTCGTCGGTCTCGACGTCCTCGTCCGTCTCGACGTCCTCGTCGTCGCTCACGTCGGCGTCGGCGTCGGCGTCGACGTCCGCCTCAGCCTCGGCGTCCTCCGCTGGGACCTCGGCGACGACCTCGGCCTCGGTGGGCTCGTGGTTGTCCGCGATGGCCGCCGAGGAGGCGAACACCAGGCTGGCGGCGGCACCGAGGCCAGCCGCACGGAGCATCTTCGATCGCTGCAAACCGGATCTCCTTGATCGGGGGTCTGTCCGGCAGCGGCGAGTGAAGGTCCCCGTCAGCAGGGGGTCGGTCACCTCCCCTGGCGGAAAGGGCGCAACTCCACGGGGAACTCGTGCGTTCGCGAGGCGCCCGTCATGGCCGTTCGTCCGGCGAACCACGCCGCCCGGCCAGGGGGCCACGGGAACCGCCTCGACCGTGAGAGAGAACGCCGTCGACCCCCGCTCAGGAGCCTCCCAGCTCGCGCTCAGTCGCGCTCAGGTGACGCTCAGCTACGACGGGGACGGAGGCTCAGACCGGTTCGCGCTCGCGGTGGATCGGTCCGACGGTGTCGGTCAACCGCGCACCGGAACCGCCGTGGCGCTCCAGGAGGATCTCGGCCGCGATGGACACGGCGGTCTCCTGCGGGGTCCTCGCCCCGAGGTCGAGCCCGATCGGTGACCGCAGCCGCTCCAGCTGCGTCTCGCTGACCCCTGCCTCGCGCAGCCGGGCGAGCCGATCCTCGTGGGTGCGACGGCTGCCCATGACCCCGACGTAGGCCGCGTCGGTCCGGAGCGCCCCCTCGAGGACGGGCACGTCGAACTTCGGATCGTGGGTCAGCACGCAGATGACGGTGCGCGCATCGATGTCGGTCTCGCTCAGGTAGCGGTGTGGCCAGGCCACCACGACCTCGTCGGCGTCGGGGAACCGCGCCTGCGTTGCGAACCGGGCCCGGGCGTCACAGACGGTGACGTGGTAGCCGAGGAAGCGGCCGATGGACGCCACGGCTCCGGCGAAGTCGATGGCACCGAAGACCAGCATGCGCGGGCGCGGCGCGAAGGCGGCGACGAACACCCCGACATCGTCGATGCGGCGCTCGCCGTGAGGGCCGTAGTGCCGCAAGCCCGTCGCGCCCTGCTGGAGCATCCCGCGGGCGTCCGCGACGACGGCGTGATCGAGCCCCTCGTCACCCGTCGACCCGGTCACGCCCTCGGGCCGGATCGCCACGGTCGCGCCGGCACGCTCACCGTCGACGACGACGGCGACGGCGACGGGCGCGTCGGCCTCCAGGTCCAAGGCCAGCGCATCGAGGTCGAGATCGCCTGGCGCGACCGTCCGGACGAACACCTCGATGGTGCCCCCGCAGGTGAGTCCCACCGCGAACGCCTCGTCGTCCGAGATGCCGTAGCGGACACGCTGGGGCACGCCGGTCTCGAGCACCTCGGTCGCCACCTCGACGACGGCACCCTCGACGCAACCGCCGGACACGCTGCCGAGCACCTCGCCGTCCGGGTGCACCGCGAGCACCGCGCCCGCCGGCCGCGGTGCGCTCTGTGACGTGGCCACCACCGTCGCGAGCGCGAAACGGACCCCGTCACGCTGCCAGCTTCGGAGGGTCCCGAGCTCCTCACGCACCTGTCCACCCTCCTGATCCGGCCACGACAGTACGCCGCCCGGGGACGCCACGCTGCCGGTCGGCCGCCTGAGCGCCGGCGACCACCCGCGCCAGCTGTTCCAGCGCGGCCATCGAGTGCCCCTCGACCAGGTCGTCGCAGTGCGGCAGCGCCGCGGCCATCCCGCCCGCCGTCGGCGCGAAACCCTCACGCCCCGCCCGCGGGTTCGCCCAGATGAGCCGGTGCGACAGACGCGACAACCGAGCGACCTGCTCGCCGAGGACAGCCACGTCACCGGTCTCCCACCCGTCGGACAGGATGACGACCACAGCTCCACGGGCCGTCCCCCGCTGCCCCCAGGTGTCGAGGAAGGCGCGCAGCCCCTCGCCGAGCCGCGTCCCCCCAGCCCAGTCCGGGATGGCTGCCGACACCGCGCGCATCGCGGTGTCGGGGTCGCGGTGGCTCATCGGCTCGGTGACGCGGGTCAGGCGGGTGCCGAGGGTGAACACCTCCACGTGTCCCGTGTGTCGACGGGCGGCCACGTGGGCGAAGCGCAGCAGCACGTCGGCGTAGCCGGCCATGGAACCACTGACGTCGACGAGGAGCACGACGCGACGGGGCCGCTGCTGCGGGGCCTGCCGGTGCAGTCGGCCGATCTCGCCCCCGGCCCGCAGCAGCGCCCGGACGCTGCGACGGCGGTCCACTCCTCCTCGGACAGCCGGTCCCTGACGACGGGTCCGCCGCTGCTCGCCGGG
Source organism: Nitriliruptor alkaliphilus DSM 45188 (assembly GCF_000969705.1). Taxonomy (GTDB): domain Bacteria; phylum Actinomycetota; class Nitriliruptoria; order Nitriliruptorales; family Nitriliruptoraceae; genus Nitriliruptor; species Nitriliruptor alkaliphilus. The sequence continues at coordinate 1,396,860 of NZ_KQ033901.1, read as the reverse complement.
CATCGCGAACGCGGCCAGCAGCCGGTGCAACTCGGTGCGCTCCCGGTCGTCGAGGTCACTGACGTCGCGGTGGCGCAACAGCTCCTGTCGGGACGCGCGTCGGGTGACCGCCTGGGCATCCACGGTGGGGACCTCGTCGTCTCCAGTGCCCCCGACCGCGTCGCCGAGGGCCTGCGGCCCGAGGTTCACCCGGCGTCGGACGACGGCCCGACCGGTCACGGACTCGCCGTCGAAGAACGCGGCGAAGACCCGGTCGTAGCGTTCGACGTCATCGGGTCCGGCGCACATCGTCACCCGGCCAGCCCAGTAGACCGCCTGCCGGTCCTCGGCCCCGAGCATCCCGAGCGCCGTGAGGAACGCGTGGACCCGTTCCGGCGAGGCATCGACGCCGGCCGCACGCAGCGTGCGCGCCAGTCCCACGGCGGACGCCGTCAGGTCCGGCGCGAGGTCACCGGCTGCGCGGACGGGGCGGTCACCCACCGGTCGCCGCCCGGACCACGAGCTGACCGACGTCGATGGCGCGGATGCGTTCGACGTCCTCGCGGAACTTGAGCACCGATCCCAGGGTGGCGGCGGCCCGGTCGGCGTCGAGGTGGTCGGCGCCGAGAGCGACGAGGGCCTGGGTCCAGTCCAGAGTCTCGGCCACGCCGGGGGGCTTGAGCAGGTCCTGGTCACGCAGGACGTGGACGGCCGAGGTGACCTCGCGGGCGAGCCGCTCCCCGACGTCCGGCAGGCGGGTCCGCACGATGGCGACCTCGCGCTCGAAGCTCGGGTGCTCGACCCAGTGGTAGTAGCAGCGGCGCTTCAGCGCGTCGTGGACCTCGCGGGTGCGGTTGCTGGTCAGCACCACCACCGGCGGCTGCGCGGCTCGGATGGTCCCGAGCTCGGGCACCGTGACCGTCACGTCGGACAGCACCTCGAGCAGCAGCGCCTCGAACTCGTCGTCGGCGCGGTCGACCTCGTCGATCAGCAGCACCGACGGTGAGGTCTCGAGCGCCTGCAGGATCGGGCGCGCGACCAGGAAACGCCGGTCGTAGAGCTCGTCCTCGAGCGCCGCGGCCGCCTCGGGCGAGGCCTCGGCGCGGCCGGTCGCCTCGGCGGTCCGCAGGTGGAGGATCTGCCGGGGGAAGTTCCAGTCGTACAGCGCCTGGGACGCGTCGAGCCCCTCGTAGCACTGCAACCGGATCAACGGCGCGCCGAGGACCTGCGCCAACGCGTGCGCCACGGCGGTCTTGCCGACGCCCGCATCCCCCTCGAGCAGCAGCGGCCGCCGCAACGCGAGGGTGAGGTAGGCGGCGGTCGCGAGGCCCTCGTCGGCGAGGTAGCCGGCCTCCGCGAGCAGGGCGCCGAGCTCCGCCGGGTCGGTGACGCCCGGGGGTAGCAGGGGTGGAGCGGCGGGGACCTGCCCGCCGCCCACACCGTCGGCCGCAGCCGGGCTCACCCGGCCGCGGCGGTCAGGGCACGTCGCGTCAGCACCCGCGCGAGGTGCCCGCGGAACGCCGGAGTCGCGTTGAGGTCGCTCGGTGGCGAGGTGCCCTCGGCGGCCTGGTCGGCGGCGTCGGCGATCGCGTCGGTCGATGCCCCGCGGAGCGCCGCCTCCGTCGCGGTGGCTCGCAGCGGGGTCGTTCCCATGTGGGTCAACCCGATGCGCGCGTCCTCGATGGTCCCGTCCGAGCGCTTGACCAGGGCGCACGAGCCGACGATGGCCCACGCCTGGGCGACGCGACCGAACTTCTCGTAGCGCCAACCCCAGTCACCGACGAGCTTCGGGACCCGGACCTCGACCACCACCTCGTCCTCACCGATCGAGGTCTCGAGGTAGTCGACGAACAGGTCCGCTGCTCGGATGTTGCGGCGCCCGTCGGGGCCCTGGACGACGACCGTCCCATCGAGCGCCAGCAGGAGCGACGGCAGGTCGCTCGCCGCGTCGCCGTGGGCGATGGCACCGCCGATGGTGCCGCGGTGGCGGACCTGGGCGTCCCCGACCGTCTTCGTCACGTCGGCGAGGACCCCGCAGTGCTGCTGCACCAGCGGGTCCTTGGTGACCGCGTCGTGGGTGGTCATCGCGCCGATGGCGATGTGACCATCGGCCTCGCAGATGCCACGGAGCTCATCGACGCGGCCCAGGTCGACGATGACCTCGGGCGCCGCGAGCCGCAGCTTCATCAGCGGCAGCAGGCTGTGCCCGCCGGCCAGCAGCTTGGCCTCGTCGCCGTGCTCGACGAGGGCGGCGACCGCCTCGTCGATCGACCCGGCTCGGACGTAGTCGAAGGTCGCGGGGATCACTGGGCACCTCCTGCGGATCGCGCGGTCTCCATGGCTTCCCAGACGTTGCGAGGTGACGCCGGCATCCGCACGTCGTTGACCCCCATCGGTCTGAGGGCGTCGACCACCGCGTTGATGACCGCCGGCGTCGACGCGATCGCCCCGGCCTCACCGACGCCCTTGACCCCCAGGGGGTTGGAGGTGGCCGGTGTCTCGGTCCGGTCGGTCACGAACGTCGGCAGGTCGGCCGCCGACGGCGCGTAGTAGTCGACGATCGAGCCGGTCGTGAGGTTGCCCTGCGTGTCGTAGATGGCCTCCTCGAACAGCGCCTGCGCGATGCCCTGCGCCAGGCCGCCGTGGACCTGCCCCTCGACGATCTGCGGGTTGATGACCTTGCCGACGTCGTCGACGGCGACGTAGCTGCGCAGCTCCACGTGCCCGGTCTCGGTGTCGACCTCGACGGCGCACAGGTGCGTACCGTGCGGGTAGGAGAAGTTCTCGGGGTCAACGGTCGCGTCGGAGTCGATGGACGGCTCCATGTCCTCGGGGTAGTCGTGGGCGGCGAACACCGCGAGGGCGACGTCCTGGATGGTCGTGCTCGCATCCGGTGAGCCCCGCACGCTGAACGTGCCGGCGTCGAACTCGAGGTCGTCCTCGGCGGCTTCGAGCAGGTGCGCCGCGACCTTCCGCGCCTTGGCCACGACCTTGTCGCAGGCCGACACGACCGCGTACCCGCCGACCACCAGGGACCGCGACCCGTAGGTGTCCATCCCCTTGTGCGCGATGGCGGTGTCGCCGTGCCGCACCTCGACGTCCTCGTAGGGCACCCCGAGCTGGTCCGCAGCGATCTGCGACCAGGCCGTCACGTGCCCCTGCCCGTGCGGCGAGGTGCCGGTGATGACCTCGACCTTGCCCGTCGGCAGCATCCTGACCGAGGCGTGCTCCCACCCACCGGCCCCGTAGGACAGCGAGCCGAGGACGCGCGAGGGCGCCAACCCGCACATCTCGGTGAAGGTCGAGATCCCGATGCCGAGCTGGACGGTGTCGTCCGACTCGCGGCGCCGTGCCTGCTCGGCACGGAGGCCGTCGTAGTCGAACAGCTCCTTGGCTCTGGCGGTCGCCGCCTCGTAGTTGCCCGAGTCGTAGGTGATCCCCGCGATCGTCGTGAAGGGGAACTCCTCGTGCTTGATCCAGTTGCGTTCGCGGAGCTCGAAGGGCTCCATGCCGAGCTCGACGGCGGCCTCGTCGATGAGGCGCTCGATCGCGTAGGTCGCCTCGGGACGACCGGCGCCGCGGTAGGCGTCGGTCGGGGTCTTGTTGGTGAAGACGCCGTGGCAGGTGAACGACAGCGCGTCCATCTTGTAGATGGCGTTGTACATGAACGCCCCGAGGAGCGGCACGCCCGGCGTGACCAGCTGCAGGTAGGCGCCCATGTCGGCGTGCAGTTCGACCTTCAGGCCGCGGATCCGACCGTCCGCGTCCAACGCGAGGGACATGTCCTGGATCTGGTCGCGACCGTGGATCGTGGCCTGGAACCCCTCGGACCGGGTCTCGGTCCACTTGACCGGTGCGCCGAGCTGGCGGGCCAGCACGAGGCAGAGCGCCTCCTCGGCGTAGACGTTGAGTTTGCTGCCGAAACCGCCGCCGACGTCGGGGGCGACCACGCGCAGCTCGTGCTCGGGCACACCGCAGGTCAGGGCCAGCATCAGCCGCAGGACGTGCGGCACCTGGGTCGCCGAGTAGAGGGTGTACTCGCGCGATTCCCGGGGTGGGGCGCACACCACCGAGCGCGGCTCGATGGCGAGCGGGATGAGCCGCTGCTGGATGAACCGTCGGGTGACGATGCGGTCGGCACCGTCGAAGGCGGCGTCGATCTCGCCGTCGATCTTCTGCCAGGTGTAGCTCTTGTTGCTCGACAGCGAGGTGTCGGCCAGCGGCGCGCCGTCGGCCAGTGCCTCCTCCATGTCGGTGACCACGGGGAGCGGGTCGTACTCGACGTCGACGAACTCGACCGCGTCGACCGCCTGGGCACGCGACCGTGCGACCACGACCGCGACCCCGTCACCGACGTAACGGACCTCGTCGGTCGCGAGCGGCAGGTGGACCGGCGATGCCATGTCGTCGGTCACGGGCCAGGCGCACGGCAGGCCGCCCTCCCAGTGGCTCTGCAGGTCGGCGCCACTGAAGGCAGCGACGACACCCGGCTGCTCGAGCGCGGCCGACACGTCGACCTTCGTGACCCTCGCGTGCGCCATCGGGCTGCGCACCATCGCCACGTGCAGCATCCCGTTGAGCTGGAAGTTGTCGGTCCACATCGTGCGGCCGGTGACGAGGCGCGCGTCCTCCTTGCGCAGGCGCGTGCGGCCGACGTTGGCGGTGGCGGGGGGCGAGTCGAGGGCGGTCACGGCGCCACCTCCATCTGCTCGAGCGCATCGGCGGACGCGGGATCCAACACCCCGTCGGCCTGCCCGATCGAGCCCTCCTCGGGGCTGTCCTGCATCGGCTCACCGCGCAGCTCGGCAGCGGCGCGCTGGACGGACCGCACGATGTTGACGTACCCGGTGCACCGGCAGAGGTTGCCCTCGAGGCCCTGGCGGATCTGATCCTCGCTGGGGTCGGGGTTCTCCTCCAGGAGCGCCGCCGACGCCATGATCATCCCGGGGGTACAGAAGCCGCACTGCAGCCCGTGTTCGACGTGGAAGGCCTTCTGCAGCGGGTGCCAGCCCTCGGTCTCGTTGCCGCCGGGGACCGGTGTGGCCATGCCCTGGATGGTGCGGATGTCCTCACCATCGGCCTGGACCGCCAGGATCGTGCAGCTCTTGACCGACGTACCGCCCATGTGGACCGTGCAGGCACCGCAGTTCGAGGTGTCGCACCCGACGTTGGTGCCGGTCCTGTCGCACGACTCCCTGAGGTGGTGCACCAGCAGGGTTCGTGGTTCGACGTCGTGCTCGTAGGTGTCACCATCGACGGTGATCGAGATGCGTGTCACAGGTCCCTCCCAGGCTCCCGGGTGCCTCGACGACCGCGCCGTCAGGTCACCCTCTGCGCTGCCCTCCCTTGCCGTCGGGCGAGCATCCGCGGACGCTCGGCCCCACCGACGATCACCACCTCTCCCGGGCGTGACCGTGGCTCGACCGTAGGTCCGTGGCGTCGTCCGCGCGACGGGGAACGCGACAACCTGGACGGCACGTGCGCCCCGCGGAGCAGCGGTGCGCCGAACGTGACGTCGGCGTCGACCCATCCATCCAGGCCACGGTCCGCTCCGTGGCGGAGGCACGCCGCGACCGCCTCCGTGGAGGCGGTCGCGGACGGGACCGGTGGCGGTCGGCCACGTCCGTCCCGGCGCGCCGGGCGGGGGCTGTCGACCGTCGGCTCCCACTGCGCCCCACTCGTCGGCGGCGCTCCCGAGCCGCCGACCGAGCGGGGTCCTACCGCGTCGCCTCCGCTCCCGAGGCGGCGACGCGTCCGTGAAGGTAGGACCGCTGGCGACGCACCGCCGGGAGAACCGCGCGAAGCGCGCGCTCACCACACATCTCGTGCGCGGTGCGTGACGCCCACCACACCGCGCACCCGGATGCAGCCACCGGGACGGCAACCGAGGGCCGACCGTCGACGCAACCCGACGCTGCCCGCCCGGATGCAGCCACCGGGACGGCAACCGAGCGATCGAGGTCCGAGAGGTGCTCGTACCGAGCGTGTCGACCCTCACCCACCGCGCGAACGGGGCGACCGCAGTCGGTGCCGTTGATCGGGTCGACGTCGCAGTCTTCACATCGTCGCGAGGCGCTCCGCGAGGGTGGCGAGCATCGCTATCGCCACCTCGGGGCGTTCCTCGAGGATGGCCTCGAGCTCCACGGCACCGAGCAGCAGCCCGTGCACGCCGTCGGGGCCCGCGATGACGTCCGCGGCTCGTGGTCGCCCACTGAGCAGCGCCAGCTCGCCGACGTGCTGCCCGGCGCCGTAGGAACGGATCACCGCGCCGTCCGACCGATGCACGTCGACCTCGCCGGTGATGACCACCAGCATCTCGTCGCCGACGGTCCCGTAGCGGAAGATCGGCTCGTCCGGCTCGTAGCGCCGCTCGGTCGTCACCGACGCGACGCGTTCGAGGTCCTCGGCATCGATCTCGGCGAACATCGGCACCTGCTGCAGCGCGACGACCCGGTCGACGATGTCGAGGATGCGGATCTCGTCCATCTGCGTCGGCCTCCAGCGCGCCACGGCCGACCGCACCAGATCGCACGGATCGGTGCCCGCCGCCCGCTGCAGCTGCTCGAGGTCGGCGGTCAGGTCCTCGGCGAGGCTCCGGAGCGCCAGCGCCCGGATCCACGCGTCGAGGTCCTCGGACAGCTCCCGCAGCGTAGACCGGATGTCGTGGTGGTCGACCCGGACGTCGTCCTCCAGGAGCGGGATGAGGCTGCGCGCCAACGACCGGTCGGTGAGCGAGTCCAGCGCCTCGAGCGCCTGTGCCCGTGTCTCCGGATCGGACGACCAGATCCCACGCCGCACCACCGGCATGGCGCCTCGGATCGCGGGGGAGTCCAGCGCCAGCAAGGCCCACCGCTGCAGACGTTCCTGCCGTGCACGCAGCAGGCGCGCCAGGTAGCCGTGAGTGGATCCGGAGGCTGCCGCCTGCAGGGTGATCGCGTGCCGCCGAAGGAACGCCGCCCGATCGATCTCGGTGGCGACCCAGCTGCGCAGGCCGTCGAGCTCGATGCCGGCACCAACCAGCGCACGCAGCGCGGCATCGCAGGCCCGCACCGACCCGGTGTCCAGCACCTCCAGCAGCGTCGGGACGGCCTCGGCATGTGCTGCGAGGGCGTCGGCCGCGGCGGTGCGGACGCGGACCGACGGGTCGTCGAGGAGACGCCGGAGCGTGTCGACCCGGTCGGCGCGGCCGGCCGACGCCTGGGCGGCCGCCAACCGCACCCGACGATCGGGATGGTCGGCGAAGGACTCGGGGTCGGCACCACGGACCGGGATGCGGCAACGCGCGGCGACGGGCAGCGCCGCGGCGATCCGGCGTGGATCGTCCGAGCGGAGCATCGCCGCGATGACCGGACCGGCGACCGCCGCATCGACCAGCGACGCGGCGCCCGCGCGAACCGTCGGGTCAGGATCGGTCAGCGCCCGGTCGGCCAGCGGTCCGAGGTCGCCGGCGTGCCGCTCGAGGACGGCGATCGCACGGCGGCGGATCTCCGACGACTCGTCGCCCAGCATGCTCTGCGCCATCTCGATCGACGCCGGGTCGTCGGCCAGCCCGTCGAGCGCCGCCACACGCACGCGGGCGTCACCATCTCGCAGTGCCCGCGCCACCCCGTCGGCCGAGCTGCTCGGTTCGAGCCGTCCCAGCATGGATGCCGCGACGGCGCGGGAGCGGGGATCGGGATCCTCCAGCGCCCGCAGCAGCGCGGCGTGGGCGTCAGCGTCCAGGGTCGGCTTCTGGATGCCCGGGGTGGGCGCCGAGAACACCTCCACGAGCCCCTGCCGGACGGCGTCCACCAGTGCACCGGCGTACGCCCGCCGCATGCGTGCGACGAGCACCACGGCCACGAGCGCCACACCCAGACCGATCACCGCCTGCTGCTCCGGTGGCAGCCGCGACCCGACGATGAGCAACACCCCCGCGATCGTCGTGCCGAGCTGGGTCGGCACGCCGGCGATGGACGCCAGCACCTGACCTCGCCGTCGGGTGGGGAGGACGTTGAACAGCGAACTCCACGCGGTCGCACCGAGGCCGTTGAGGGCGACCCACTGGGCACCGCGCACCAGCGTCGCCGTGACGAGGCCGAACGCCACGATCCACAGCCCGAATCCGGCGGCGTAGACGATCGGGACGACCAGGAGCGTGGCGACCACGCCGATACGCGCGAACAACCGGTTGGCGCCGAACAGCGACACGACGAACGTCAGAGCGGTCGCGATGGCGGAGAACAGCCCGAGGTAGCCAGCGACCTCGGCCTCGCTGTCGAAGGAGGCGGTGACGACCTCGGCGAACGGGAAGACCACGAGGAAGAACAGCACCGAGAAGGCGACCGCAACGCCGGCCGCCAGGCGTAAGAGTGGCGTCCTGAGGGTGACCGCCAGGCCGGCGCGCAGGTCAGCCAGTCCGGACCCCGTCGCGTCGTTGTCGGATGCGGGTGTGACGAAGCACCGGACGAGGCGGTCCATCACCACGGCGCCGCCGGCCAGGAGGGCGGCGTGCACGAGCAGCAGGTTCTCCGTCCCGAGCAGGGCGGCGAGCGGCCCGGTCAGCGCGTTGCCGACGATGCCGCCGCCGATGCCGGCCGACGCGAACAGCGGGAACAGGCGCTTGGCCTGCCGGGTCGTGCACACCTCGGCGGCGGCGTTCCACATCACGGTGAAGGACACGAGGATCGCGACCTGTCCGCCGAGCCACACGACCGCATAGATGCCCGGCAGCCCCACGGCCACACCGATCCGTTCCAGCACGACCCACCCCGCGAGGGCCCACAGGACCACGACGAGCCACCGCGACACGCCGACGCGTCCGAGCCCCGCCGAGTGGACGAGCGTGGCCAGCATCACGACCGGTCCGGAGACGAGGATCATCACCGGCAGGAACTCGACCCCGAACCGGAGGAAGAACAGCGTGTCGGCCGTGTTGGCCCCGAGCCCGTGACCGGCCTGCGTCACCGCGAACAGGAGGGCCGCCCACCCGACCAGACGTTGCTCGCCGTCGCGCACCCGGAACAGCGCCGCGACGCTCCGGCGACCTACCGGGCGTGCCCCCGTCACCGCCACCGGACGCGCGCGATCTCGGCCGCCGCGTCGGCGGTCACGGAGGTCATCGGCCCAGGTTCATGCCGACGTCGTCCGGGATGCACCAGGCCCAGTCCTCGCCGGGCTCCTTGGTCCGGATCACGGGGTGACCCATGGCTTCCGCGTGCCGTCGCGCGTGGCGGTTCTTGGAGTCGTCGCAGCAGCCGACCTGCCGGCAGGTCACGCAGAACCGGAGGTGCACCCAGGTGTCACCCACCGCGAGACACTGCTCGCAGCCGCCCTCCGGTTTCGGCTCGTCGGGGACCGTCGCCAGGTGCTCACACGGCGCGCTGGTCATGGTGCTCCTCCTTCGTTGGCCGGGGTCGAACCCGCCGGCTCGTGGAGTCGTGCCGGCAACACCACGCGGAAGGTGGTTCGGCCCGGCTCGGAGTCGACCATCAGCTCGCCGCGGTGCTCGAGGGCGACGATGCGGTAGCTGATCTGCAACCCGAGACCGGTCCCCTGCCCCGGCGGCTTGGTCGTGACGAACGCGTCGAAGATCCGCGGTTGCAGGTCGGGCGGGATGCCAGGGCCGTTGTCCTCGATCTCGACGATCACGTCCGCGCCTGCCGGAAAGGCCCGCAACGTCAGGGTCGGGGTCCGGTCGGTGACCTCGGCGAGGGCGTCGCAGGCGTTGTCGATGAGGTTGGTCCAGACCTGGTTGAGCTCACTGCCGTACGCGGCGATGGTCGGCAGGTCCGGGTCGAACTCGCGCTGGATCCTGACGTGCTTGGTCTTGTGGGCGAGCATGAGCAGCGTGTCCTCGAGCCCCTGGACGAGGTCGACGTCCTGTGCCGGGGCGCGGTCGAGGTAGGCGTAGCTCTTGAGGGACCGGACGATCTCCGAGAGGCGTGCCGTGCTGGCAGCGATGTCGGCGACGAGCCCACGGATCACACTCGAGGCGACCAGGAAGCGGGCGGCGTCGGCCAGCGCCGGGCCGGTGACCTCGGGCCCCAGCTGATCGAGCAGGCCAGCGTCGATGCCCGCCCCGACCAGCTCCGGTGCCAGCAGCCACGGTTCCTCGACGCCGCGCTCGTCCAGCCACGCCTCGACGGCCATCTCGGCGCCGCTCCGTGCGAGCGCGTCCAGCTCGTCGCCGGCGGCGACCCGGTCGACGGCCAACGCGAGGGCACCGCGCCGTGCCACGCCCCCGTCCTCCGGTGGCTGGGCGGCCAGCGCCGTGTAGGTCTCGAGCTCCTCGCGCAGCCGCTGCGCCGCTCGGGTCGCCGCTGCGGCCGGGTTGTTCAGCTCGTGCGCCACCCCGGCCGTCAGCGTGCCGAGCTGCGCCATGCGTTCGCTGTGGCGGAGCCGGTCCGACGTCTCGCGCATCCGAGCCAGCAGGCTCCGGAACATCGCACGGGCGGCCGAGGGACTGGACTCCAGCAGCTCGTCGAGCGTGGCCTTGGAGATGACCAGCAACTGCGCGTCCGTCCGCGCTCGCACGGTCGCGATGCGCGGCGCTTCCTGGAGCAGCGCCATCTCGCCGATGACGCTGCCCGGTTCACGGACGGCCACGAGGGCCTCACGCCCCTCGGTCGCCTTGACGATGTCGACCGTGCCGGCGAGGACGACGTAGGCCTGGTCGCCCGGATCACCCTCCTCGAACAGCACCTCCCCCGACTCGAGGTTGACCTCGAGGACGCCCTTGCAGATGCGGCGCAGGTCGTCGTCGGACAGGTCGGTGAACAGGTCGACCTGCTTCAGCCGCTCGTACGGCTCCATCACACCGTCGCCAGGTAGCGGTGGACCAGCGAGATGCACATCGAGCCCTGGCCCACAGCGGACGCCACCCGCTGCACCGTTCCCTCGCACACGTCACCGGCCGCGAAGATCCCCGGCGCGCTGGTCTCGAGCAGGTACGGATCGCGCTCCAGCGGCCAGTTGGAGGGCTCGCCGCCGGGACCGACGAGGTCGGGCCCAGTGCGGACGAAGCCGCGGAAGTTCAAGGCCACGACACCCTGGAGGAAGTCGGTGTAGGGCTCCGCGCCGACGAAGATGAACAGCCCGGCGGCCTTCTCCGTGACCGGTTCGTCCGAACCGCGGCTCTCGAGCACGAGCTCCTCGAGGTGGGTGGCACCGCGCACCTCCCGGACCTGGGTGGTCGTCAGCACACGGATGTTCTCGGTGGCCTCGATCTGGTCGACGAGGTACCGCGACATGCTGTGATCGATGGAGGCACCGCGCACGAGCAGCGTCACCTGCTCCGCGGTGCGTGAGAACATCATCGCCGCTTGTCCGGCGGAGTTGGCGCCGCCGACGATGAACACCCGCTCACCACGGAAGCTGGCCGCGTCGGCCAACGTCGCGCCGTAGTACACGCCCGCGCCCGTCAGCCGCTCGATGCCAGGGGCACCGAGCCGGCGCACCTTCATCCCCGAGGCGACCAACACCGCGTGCGACGACAGCTCCCGGCCGTCCGAGAGCGTCGCCACCCGGGCGGGCCCCTCGACCCGCACGGAGGTGACCTCGACCGGTGACAGCACCTCGGCCCCCAACCGCTTCGCCTGCGCGTTCGCCCGCCGTGCGAGGTCGGCGCCGCTGATCCCGTTCGGGAACCCGAGGTAGTTCTCGATGCGTGAGCTCGTGCCCGCCTGCCCCCCGGGAGCGTGCCGTTCGAGCACGGCCACGCGGAGCCCCTCCGAGGCCCCGTAGACCGCACCGGCCAGGCCGGCAGGTCCGGCGCCGATGATCACGAGGTCGTAGAAGGGGGCGCTGGCCTCGACCTGCAGCCCGAGCCGACCCGCCAGCTCGGTGGTGCCCGGCCGGCTCACGACGGCACCGTCCGGGAAGAAGACCGCCGGCAGCAGCGGCTCGGAGTCGCCGCCGGCGTCCAGCAGCGTGGCGGCCTCCGGGTCGCGTTCGATATCCAGGAAGCGGTACGGGATCTGGTTCCTGACGAGGAAGTCCTTGACGTCGTGGGTCGTGGCATCCCACCGCGCACCGACGACACGGATCCCGTCGAACGGCGCGGGCCGCGAGGCCGCCCAGTCGCCGAGCAGGTCGTCGAGGACCGGGTAGAGGGTCTCCTCGGGCGGATCCCACGGCTTCATCAGGTAGTGGTCCAGCCCGACCTCGTTGATGCTCTGGATCGCCGCTTCGGTGTCCGCGTACGCGGTCAGCAGCACCTTGCGGGCGTCGGGGTAGTGCTCCCGAGCGGCGAGGAGGAACTCGGTCCCGGTCAGCTCCGGCATCCGCTGGTCGACGAGGAACAGCGCGATCTCGTCGCCGCGCCGGTGCAGCTCCCGCGTCGCCTCCAGTGCGGCAGGGCCACCGTCAGTGGCCACCACGCGGTAGTCGCGGGCGTAGCGTGTCTGGAGGTCTCGTCGCACCGCTGCCAGCACCTGCCGGTCGTCGTCGACGGCCAGCAGCACCGGCTTGTCCATCGCTCGCTCCTCTCGTCCGTCGCCCGTCACGGCGACGTGGTCGGATGGGTCGGGGCGTGGCGCGGTGTCCCCTGCAACCGCCGGATGAGCCCGGCACGGAGGTCGGGGTCGGCCACGTCTCCCGCGATCTCCTCGATCCACCGGTCGCGACGCGCGAGATGGCTCGCCTCATCGTCGTCCCGTCCCTCCGCGGCGGCCACGTCCGCCCGGGCGGCAACGATGTCGCAGGCCAGGAGGCGCATCCCCATCCAGCCGGCATCGGCCTCCGCTCGGGCGAGCCGCTCGTCGGCGCCGGCGAGGTCACCCTCGGCCCGCGAGAGCGACGCGGCGATCGAGGCGACCAGCGGTGCGAACATCCGCAGGGCGAGCTCCCCGGCGTGGGCGCTGGCTTCGTCGGTCAACTGACGGGCCCGGGCCAGGTCGCCGCGCTCGAACGCGACCCGGGCCGCGCCCGCCAGCAGCTGCGGCCGTTCCAAGAAGCGGCTGCTCGAGGACGCCTGGAGCCCGAGCGCGACGTCCGCCTCGGCGTCGCTCCAGGAACCTCGTTCCATGCTCGCGATGCCGAGATCCGCCCACACACTGGAGGCGAGGAACTCCCCCAAGGGGCGCGCCAGCGTCTCGAGAGCCTGCGCGCGGAAGCGATCGCTCCCAGGGACGTCCCCGCAGAGCGCGTGGATCCGCGACATGGTCGCCGAGGCCAGGCTGGTCGCGAACGGTTGTCCGTCACGCTCGGCGGTGCGCAGCGCCGCCGAGAGCATGGCGAGCGCCATGTCGACACGGCCGAGCGACAGGGCGAGCCGTCCCGCTTGGGCCTGGGTGATCGCGGTGTAGAACGAGCCGTACCGTTCCAGCGTCTCGCTGGCTGTGGTCAGGAGCTCCAGGCTGCCCACCAGGTCACCCTCGCGCCGGAGCAGGACGGCGTCCACGTGCGCCGCCAGCACGGCCAGGGCGGCATCCGAACCGACCTCCGCTGCGACCCGACGTGCTTCCTCGAGGGCTTCGTCGACCCGCTCGAAGTCCGTCGCGGACACGAGGTTCATCACCCGACGGACGAGCCCGGAGACGCGAACCTCGTCGACGCCGCTGGCGGCGCCGAGCCGGGCGGTCTCCGTGTCGTGCTCGATCGCCCGCGTCAGCTCACCCTGGGCGACCGCGATGAAGCAGGCGTTCATGTGGTACTCGGCGAGGCCGACCTCGTCGCCGGCTTCCTCGGCCACGGCCTTCGCCGCGCCCAGGTACTCGTGGGCGGCCGAGAAGTCGGCCCCGATCGCAGCGGCGTTGATCCCGAGGCGGTTGAGCGCCCGGACCTCGAGCGAGGGTTGGCCGGTGCGGCGGCCGAGGTCGGCCAGCGACTGGTAGGCGGCCGACGCGTGGTCGAGATCGGGCACGAGCGAGTACGCCTCGCCCAGCCCGATGTGCGCCCGAGCGACCTCCTCGGCGGAGGCGTCGGGTGGCAGGTGGTCGAGCGCCGTGGTGAACAGGCGGATCGCCTCGGCCAGGGACATCGCCCGGCTCGCCCGCACACCCGCCTCGACCAACCAGGGGAACGCGGCGCTGGGGGTGTCGCTCGCCAGGTGGTGCCGGGCGATGTCGTGCGGCAGGTCCGCCTCGATCCGCTCGAGGTAGCGGGCGAGCCGGCCGTGCAGGACACGCCGATCGCGCAGGAGCACGATGTTGTACGCGGCTTCCTGGATGAGCGCGTGACGGAAGGCGTACAGGGGCGTCGGCCGTCGGCGACGCTCGACGAGGACGCCCTGGCGGACCAGTTCACGCAGCGTCGTGTCGACGTCGATCCCGTCGGCGAGCTCGGCCACCGCAGCTGCCTCGAACTCGCGACCGGCGACCGCAGCGACCTCGGCGACCAGGCGGCCGTCGTCATCGAGGCGGTCGAGCCTCGCGCTCAGCAGCCCGGCGAGCGAGGTGGGCACGTCTGGCGCGCCGTGCTCCCGGACCGATCCCGCCAGCTCCTCGACGAACAGCGGGTTGCCGTCCGCGCGTTCCAGGATCCGCTGCCGTTCCTCGGCCGAGACCTGGCGATCGCCCAGCAGGACCTCGAGCAGCGCGTCGGCTGCGGCCGGCTCGAGCGCGTCGAGGTGGAGGTGCGTGTGACGGTGTGCCGCCTCACGGGAGGCCAGCTCGACCAGCCGCCACGCCGGCTCCTCGCGGACCGGCCGCAGGGACAACACGAGGGTGAGCGGGACGTGTTCGGCCGACGCGATCAGGCGCTCGGTCAGGCCGAGCGAAAGGGCGTCGGCCCAGTGGAGGTCGTCGAGGGCGATCACCAGCGGCCATCGGTTCGCCTCGGCCTCGAGGTAGCCGACGATGGCGTCCGTCGTCTTGGCGTGGAGGGTGGGCGTCTCGAGCGCGGCGACGAGGGCGGCAGGCTCCGGCGGCAACGGGGCGCCGGCGACGTGCGCGAGGAACGTGCTCATGTCGGCGTCCGGCCCGCCAAGCGCTCGTGTGACCATCTCCGCGATGCGGTCGAACGTGACCTCGTCGGTGAGGTCGACGTCGAGCCACCGTGCGGCCAGGTCCAGGAACGGGGCGTAGGGCACGCCCGTGTCGAACGACCTGCAGTGTCCGTCGAGCCAGGCCAGCTCCCCGGCGGCGTCGCTGGTCGCGGCGATGGCGTACGCCGCCTCGGCCTCGTGGCGCACGCTGGCCAGCAGCCGCGACTTCCCGATGCCCGCCTCACCGACGATGGTGACGATCCCGCCGACGCCGTCGACGAGCCGCTCGAGAGCGGCCGACACGGCCGCCCGCTCGCGATCACGGCCCACGAGCGGGGGTGCCGTGTCGTCCGCCACCTCGTCGGCGGCCACGCCGTCCACCCGGAAGGCGATCACCGGGCCGGTCCGGCCCTTGACGTCGACCGGCCCCATCTCGGTGAGGATGAAGCCGTGATCGAGCAGCCCGGCGGTGTCGTCGGTGATCAGCACCGTGCCAGGATCGGCGAGCTGCTCCATGCGGGCAGCGACGTTGATCGCGTCACCGAGTGCGGTGTACTCGACCCGCAGGTCCGAACCGACCTCACCGACGACCACCAGACCGGTGTTGATACCGACGCGGATCGCGATGGGGACGCCCGACTCCCGCTGGACATCGGCGGCGTAGTCGCGGATCGCCTCGAGCATGTCCAGCCCGCTGCGGACGGCCCGTATCGCGTCGTCCTCGTGGGCCACCGGGGCCCCGAAGAAGGCCAGGATCGCGTCGCCCTGCAGCCGCGCCAGCGTCCCCTCGTAGCGGTAGACGGGTGCGATCAGGTGCTCGAAGGCGCCGTTGACGATCTCGGCCCATTCCTCGGGATCGAGGCGTTCTGCGGCTGCGGTCGAGCCCTGGATGTCGGCGAACAGCATCGTGACGGTGCGCCGCTCACCCCGCATCGCGCCGCCGGCGCGAGCGGCCCGGATCTTGTGCAGGAGCGCCTCCGGCACGTACCGCTCGAGGTCACGCTCCCGACGCGGCGCTTCGTCGTCGAGCAGCGAGGTCCCGCACGCCGAGCAGAACCGAGCATCGGGCTCGACGGCGTGGTCGCACGCCGGGCAGGTCCGTGACAGGCCGGTGCCGCACTGCGCGCAGAACCGTGCGTCGCTCGTGTTCGCGTGCCCACACGCCGAGCAGCGCATCGCCTACCGCCCCGGTCGACCACCGTCAGCCGTCAGGCGTCCTGGCGGCCGATCGCACCTGGAACAACCACACCTTCGCCGGCACGCCGGCCAGCGTCTGTCATGCTGACAGAGCCGAGGCCCGGAGGGAAGGGGTCACGCGCGATGCCGGCGCCTCATCACGGGTGCCGCATCACGGTCCGATGTCGGCGACCTCGTAGACATCGATCGGATCGGCCTTGCCCTTGAGGTGGTGGCTGCCGAGCGGCGTCACGGACAGATCGTCCCGGACGCGTTCGAAGGTGGCCGGCCCGATCAGGACTCGGCCCGGACGGGCGAGCGCCTCGAACCTGGCCGCGGTGTTGGCCGTGTCACCGATCACCGTGAAGTTACGGCGCTGGGCCGCGCCGACGTTGCCGACGACCGCCGGCCCGGTGTTGATGCCGATGCGGAACCGCGGCCAGTCGTCGTGCGCGGCGGCGATGCGGCCGGTCGCCTGCTGGATGAACCAGGCGCACCGGCAGGCGCGGAGGGCGTGGTCGGGCTGGTCGCCGAGGGTGTTGAAGATCACCAGGATGCCGTCGCCGGCGAACCGCTCGACGAACCCGCCGTACTCGTCGACGATCGCCGGCACGACCGCGGCCCAGTAGGTGTTGAGCAGCTCCATACCCTCCTCGGGAGGGCGGGACTCGGAGAAGCTCGTGAACCCGACGAGGTCGGCGAACAGCACGCTGACCTCGACCCCGCGTCCGCCGAGGTCAGCGAGGCTGGGCTCGGCCGCGAGCTGGTCAGCGAGCTGTGAGCCGACGTAGCCGTGGAGCAGGTCGCTGACCTGCCGCAGCGACGCGGCCGACTGTTCGAGGGCGGCGATCCGCTCGCCGGTGAGTCCGTCCACGCGGAGTTGCGCGCGGACCGGCTCGAGCGGTTCCCCGGACCGCATGGCGTCGGTGAGGGCGTCGAGCGCATCGGAGGACTGGCGGTCCACGAGCGCCAGGGTCCGCGCCTGGTACAGCCCGGCGAACGCCCCAGCCACGGTCCCCTCACGGCGGTACTCCCGGCGGGCGGCGAGGAAGATGACGCCGAAGGCCGCAGCCATGAGGACGTGCCACTCCCACCAGGTGGCGTGCCAGTTGCGCGCGAACACGACGGCGATCATGGCCTGCGCCAGCAGGATCCACGCCACCGCCACGGCCAGCGGCAGGACGCGACGCCGCTCGCGGTACAGCGCGAGGTACCGCACGGCGGCGTACGCGTAGAGGAGGACGGCGAGGCCGGCCAACAGGCGGAGACCGACGGGCATCTCGTCCGGCGGTGGCCGGTCGAGCAGCGGAACCTGCGCCAACGAGGCGGCGGCCCAGACGGCCAGCAGGGCGAACACGGCGGCGCGCAGCCGGCGCTGCACGGTCAACCCGACCGACGGGCTGGCACCGTCGAGCCTCGCAGACGCCGCCGCCACGGCCGAGGCGAGCAGCAGGCCGACGGGCGTGGCGAGGACGAACCCCGTGTTGGGTCCGTCCAGTAGGACCCCCGGCGTCGCCAGCGCGTGCAAGGCGAGGAACCCGGCGCTGAGCAGCAACGCGAGGGAGACGGCGAACGTGCGGGGGTCGCCGCGGCGGGCGGCTGCCTCGCTGGTGGCTGCCCCGAGGACGACGTTGACGACGGCGACGCCGAGGACGAGCCAGAAGTGGGCCGGCTGGTGCTCCCACCGCCCGTCGAGCTCCGGCACGGCGAGCAACAGGGCCAGCGCGACCAGCGGGAGCGCGAGCACGATCGCGAGCGCGACCGCGCGCTCGCCGGTCAGGACGTCCTCGTGCGCAGCCACACCGCATCCCGAGCGCCGTCACCGCCCATCACCCCGGAAGGCTCGCCTCAACCTAACGGCTCGCCCGCTGCGCCGACAGCCCCGTGGTGCTTCCCAGCCAGGTACGCATCCCCGGGTCGCTCTGGCGTCGCGGTGGTCAGGCGGTGGCGGCCCCCGCCGCGCGACCCGCCGCTCGACCGCTGAACATGCAGCCGCCGAGGAACGTGCCCTCGAGCGCCCGGTAGCCGTGCATCCCGCCACCGCCGAACCCGGCGACCTCACCGGCCGCGTACAGGCCGGGGAAGGGGTCGCCACCCGGCTGCAGGACACGACCCTCGAGGTCGGTCTCGAGCCCGCCGAGGGTCTTGCGGGTCAGCAGGTTGAGCTTCACCCCGATCAGCGGGCCGGCGTCCGGGTCGAGCAGACGGTGCAGCGGCGTGACCCGCATCAGCTTGTCACCGACGTAGCTGCGGGTGTCGCGGATCGCCGCGATCTGCAGGTCCTTGGTGAAGGGGTTGGCGAGCTCGCGGTCGCGGGCCTGGACCTCGGTGCGCACCCGGTCGAAGTCGAGCAGCGGCTCGTCGGTCAGTTCGTTCATGCCGCGTACCAACGCCTCGAGGCTGTGCTCCACGACGAAGTCGACGCCCTTCTGCTTGAACAGCTCGACGGGACCGGGCGCGCCAGCACCGAGCCGCTTGGTCAACAGTCGGATGTCCCGGCCGGTGAGGTCCGGGTTCTGCTCCGACCCCGACAGCGCGAACTCCTTCTCGATGATCCGCTGGGTCAGCACGAACCAGGTGTGCTCGTGCCCGCTGCGGGCGATGTGCTCGAGCGTGCCGAGGGTGTCGAAACCGGGGAACAGCGGGACCGGGAGGCGCTTGCCCGTCGCGTCGAGCCACAGCGACGACGGACCCGGCAGGATCCGGATGCCGTGCATCGGCCAGATCGGCGAGTGGTTGGCGATGCCCTCGGTGTAGTGCCACATGCGGTCGCGGTTGATGAGGCTCGCGCCGGCGTCCTCGGTGATGGCCAGCATTCGACCGTCGACGTGGTGGGGCACGCCGGACAGCAGGCGCTTCGGCGGCGTCCCGAGCCGCTCGGGCCAGTTGGCCCGCACCATGTCGTGGTTGCCGCCGATTCCGCCGGAGGTGACGATCACGGCTTGGGCGTGCAGCTCGAACTCGCCGACCTCGACGCGAGAGCTGCGTTCGCCACGGCCGACGTCGGCGTCCTCGAGCACCGCACCGCTGATGCCGTCGACCACACCCCCGGTGACCGACAGTGCGTCGACCCGGTGGCGGAAGCGCAGCTCGATCCGACCCGCGTCCACGTGCGCACGGACCCGCTGCTCGAACGCCTCGACGATGGCGGGGCCGGTCCCCCAGACGATGTGGAAGCGAGGCACCGAGTTGCCGTGCCCGTACGCGACGCCGCTGCCCCGCTCGGCCCACCCGACCATCGGGAACAGCGAGATGCCCTGCTCGAGCAGCCACGACCGCTTCTCACCGGCGGCGAAGTCCAGGTAGGCCTCGGCCCACTGCCGCGGCCAGTGGTCCTCCTCCCGGTCGAACCCGGCGGTGCCCATCCAGTCCTGGTGGGCCAGGGCATGGGAGTCCTTGATCCGCAGCCGGCGCTGCTCGGGCGAGTTCACCAGGAACAGCCCACCGAACGACCAGAACGCCTGGCCGCCGAGGCTCGTCTCCGGTTCCTGGTCGACGAGGACCACCCGGCGTCCCGCGTCGGCCACCTCGGCCGCCGCGACGAGCCCCGCGAGGCCGCCACCCACCACGATCACGTCTGCGTCCTGCGCCACCGGCAGCCTCCCTCGTCGCACCGGACGGTGACGCTAGTGGCCTCGGCGGATGGGCGGCATCTGACCGGTCCGCACACGCTCGGGGCACGAGGTGCCCCGGGCACGCAACACTCTCCCACCGACTCACGTCACGAAGGCTGCCGACGATGACCATCGACCTCAGCGCCCGCAACTTCCTCAAGGAGCTCGACTTCACCCCCGAGGAGTGGAAGTACCTCCTCGACCTCGCCGCCGACCTGAAGGCCGCCAAGGCCGACGGACGTGAGCAGCGCCGCCTCACCGGCAGGAACATCGCCCTCATCTTCGAGAAGACCTCGACCCGGACACGGTGCGCGTTCGAGGTCGCCGCCTACGACCAGGGCGCCCAGGTCAGCTACCTCGAGCCCACCGGCACCCAGATCGGGCACAAGGAGTCCATGAAGGACACCGCCCGGGTCCTCGGCCGCTACTACGACGGCATCGAGTACCGCGGGTCGGCGCAGGAGAACGTCGAGATCCTCGGAGCGTTCGCCGGCGTACCCGTGTGGAACGGCCTGACCGACGAGTGGCACCCGACCCAGATGCTGTGCGACATGCTCACCATGCGCGAACACAGTCGGAAGCCCGACAGCGCGATCGCGTTCGCCTACCTCGGGGATGCCCGCAACAACGTCGGCAACTCGCTGCTGATCGCGGGCGCGATGATGGGCATGGACGTGCGGATGGTCGCACCGAAGGCCCTGTGGAACGAGCAGGCGATCATCGACCAGGCCGAGAAGATCGCGGCCGACACGGGCGCTCGGATCACCCACACCGAGGACGTCACCGAGGGTGTCGCCGGTGTCGACTTCCTCTACACCGACGTGTGGGTCTCGATGGGTGAGCCGGCCGAGGCGTGGGACCGGCGCATCGCCCAGCTGCAGCCCTACCAGGTGACCATGGACGTGGTCCGCGCGACCGGCAACCCGGACGTGAAGTTCATGCACTGCCTGCCGGCGTTCCACGACCGGAACACGAAGGTCGGCGCCGAGCTGTACGAGCGCACCGGCCTCGACGCGCTCGAGGTCACCGACGAGGTGTTCGAGTCCGAGCACTCGGTGGTGTTCGACCAGGCCGAGAACCGGATGCACACCATCAAGGCGGTGCTCGTCGCCACGATGGGGGCCTGACGTGCGCATCGTGGCCGCCCTCGGCGGCAACGCGCTGCTGGAACGGGGCCAGAAGCCGGACGCGTCCACCCAGGCGGCCAACGTCGCCCGGGCCGTCGCAGCCCTGGCGCCCCTGGCCGAGGATCACGAGCTCGTCCTCACCCACGGCAACGGTCCGCAGGTCGGTGTGCTCGCGCTCCAGAGCGCCTCGGACCCGAACCTGACCACCCCCTACCCGTTCGACGTCCTCGGTGCGCAGACGCAGGGGATGATCGGCTACTGGCTACTCCAGTCGCTGCAGAACCATCTGCCCGGGCGCCAGGTCGCCAGCATCATGAACCAGACCCTGGTCATGGCCAGCGACCCGGCGTTCGCGGACCCCACCAAGTTCATCGGCGAGGTCTACGACGAGGACCGGGCCAGGGAACTGGCTGCCGAGCGCGGCTGGACGGTCAAGCCGGACGGGCAGGGGTGGCGCCGCGTCATCGGCTCACCGCGCCCCCAGCGGGTCATCGAGACCCGGCTGATCCGGCTGCTGCTCGACAGCGGCGCGGTCGTGGTCTGCGCCGGCGGCGGCGGTGTGCCCGTCATCCGCAACGAGGAGGGTCGCCTCCAGGGTGTCGAGGCCGTGGTCGACAAGGACCTCACGGCCGCGGTCCTGGCCGAGGCGTTGGATGCCGACGTGCTCATGATCCTGACGGACGTCCCCCAGGTGTCGCGCAACTTCGGGACGCCCGAGGAGGAACCCATCGCGCGGGCGACGCCGGCGGCGATGCGTCGCGAGGAGCTGGCGGCCGGCTCCATGGGTCCCAAGGTCGACGCGGCGTGCCGGTTCGTGGAGCTGACGGGCGACATGGCCGCGATCGGCCGGCTCGAGGACGCGCAGGAGATCCTCGAGGGCAAGGCGGGGACGATCGTGACCCCCGGCGGCAAGTACGGAGGGCCGGGCGACCTCGCGGTCCCCGAACCCAGACGCGCCAACTGAACCGCGGCGGCGGTCAAGCGCGGCGTCGCAGCGCGCCGGCCGCCGCCAGTCCCAGCAGGCCAGCGAGCAGGCCGCCGACGCCGCCGGTGACCGGCAGCGGCGTGGACGTCGGGCCGGGCGGTGCGGTGTCCTGCTCGCCGGTCGTCGACGCGTCGGGTTCCGCAGCCTCGGGGGTGTCGTCGTCGAGCGCCTCCTCGACGCTGTCCCCTGCACCCGTGCCGTCCGGCACCGGCGCCGGGACCGCCCCCTGGCTCGCCGAGGCCGACCACGGATCGAGCAGATCGGGCGCGTAGGCGCTACGCCGGTAAGCCTCGCAGAAGGCATCCTCGTCCCCGTCGAAGGTCGGGTCGAGCGCCACGAGCGCGGGGCGGATCGCGGCCCAGATCGACTTGTGACCTTCGAAGAAGCCGGGGTCGTCCGGATCGGTGGACACGACGCCGTCGCGCGCCGTGATGACGAGGTCGAGTCCGCGGTGGACCGAGATGCGCTGTCCCCCCGCCCCCGCAGCGAACGCCATGCCGATGTCGTGGACGACCTCGTCGAACGGGGTGCCGCCGCCCGCGTCCGGCTCCTCGAAGAAGGGCGCGTGCGGGTAGCTCGGCCAGGTGGCGTACGGGGAGCAGGTCAGGTCCGCCGTGCCGGTCGAGTACGTCCAGTCCTCGGCCGCGTTGACGTAGGTCAGGTAGCCGTAGCCGGTGTTGGTGTCCTCGAAGGCCGGGTGGGTCATCCGGTAGACGTACCGCTCGTCGAGCAGCGCCTCGCCGTCCCACATCCCTCGGCGCAGGAGCAACAGGCCGAGCCTCGCCAGGTCCTCGGAAGTGGAGACCATCGTCCCGGCGATGCTCTGACCCGGCCAGTTCGATCCGGCCATCCCCATCCGGTCGAACACTTCGACCTGGGCGAACTCGGCGATGTTCGACACGCCGGGGAAGGCGTCGGGCTCCTCCTCGATGACGCGGTTCATCACCCCGACGAGCACGTCGATCTCACGGTCCCCGGCGAGGTCGTAGCTCCACGGGCCCTTCGCACCGTGCGAGAGGTCCTCCTCCGTCGCGGTCATCGCCAGGACGTGCGCGACGGTCGCCTCGGGGTTGATGGCACCGAGGTCGTCCTCGTCGACCCAGTCGGTGATCGGGTCGGTGTCGTCCAGGCTGCTCCGCGCGGCCACCATGCCGACCAGCAGCCCGCCGAGGGTCTTGGTGATCGACCACACCTGGTGAGTCGTGGTCGTCCCGGTCGGGTAGCCACCGCTCCAGCACAGCTGCCCGTACCGCACGACCGTGTACGGCGTCGCCGACAGGATCGCGTCGGCCTGGTCCATCAGGTCCGGGTCGAGACCGCAGCGTTCGGCGACCTCCTCGCGCGGGACCGGCACCCAAGGCTCGGTGCCCGGCCCAGCGACGCTGCCCGTCGGACCGGCCGCCGCGGGGTCAGCGGTGGCGCCGAGGAGACCTGCCGCCACCGCGAGCGCCGCTGCTACCCGTCGCGATCGCGGCCACCGTCCGTGCCGTGGCGCGCGGCCCTGTCCCATCGTGTCCACGCAACCGCCTCCCTCGATCACCGGGCCGCCCCGAGTCTTCGACGGCCCGACGCTCACCACCTGCCCGAGGCCGGCGCGGACTCATCCACAGGCCCCAGGCCCCGGACCCCGCGCGTGTCACACCGGCCGTGTTGGATGCGTTCCATGACCTCGACGACCCGCCTCCACGCGACCGTCGGCACCCGCGCCCACCGCTCGGTGCCGGGTCGCGGTCGCGGCTGGCCATCGGTCGCGGCCGAGCGGCTCGGCGGGTACGACACCCACGACGACGGCGGCACCGTGATCGCCCACGACGACGCGCCGCCCTTCGGGCTGCCGGTGCTCGCCGAGCTGCCGGCACTGGCCACCGTCCTCGAGCAGCTGACGGCCGCCGACCGGGCCATGCTCGGCGCCGTCGCCGGGCTCGCCGACCTGCTGGCGACCGACGACGTCCCGTCGACGACCGGCGTCGGCATCGACCACTGGCTGGCGGCCGTCGCGTCACAGACCCGTATGGACCGACGCCTGCTGGTGCGCACCTGCCAGCTCATGCACCGCCTCCCGGCCCTGGACGCCGCGGTCCGGACGGGGCGCGTCAGCTTCGCGCAGCTGCGCGGCCTCGCACTCGCGCTGCGCAGCGCCCCGACCGAACTCGACGACGACCTGGACCGCCTGCTGACGGCCCTGCTCGACGGCCTCGACCGGTTCGACCGGCCCGACCCCGACGTGCTCGTCCGTCAGGTGGCCGACGCCCTCGATGAGCTCCGTCCCGACGACCTCGCCGCACGCGAACAGGACGCCACCGACCGTCGTCACCTCACGATCCAGCCCTACCTCGACGGCACGGGCGGCCGGTTCCACGGCGAGCTCGACGCGCCTGGCCTCGCGCTGCTCGACGCGACCACCACCCCACCCGCCGCACTGCTGGACCACCCGGGCGGTGTCGGTGCGGCGCGCGCCGACGCGCTCCTCGCGCGCCTGGCCGACGCCGACGCCCGCGAGCTCGACGGGGACACCGGCGACGGTGACGCCAGGGAGCCGGCGGAGGACGCACCGACCGCCCGGTGGCGGGAACGGCTCCAGCCACCCAAGCTGCTCCTCCGACTCCCGTTCGCTGCGCTGCTCGACGAACGGGTCCCTGCCGACCTGCTCACCACGCTGGTCGGCGGCCGCCTCAGGCTCACCTCCGCGGCGGCCGGGCAGCTGCTCGACGAACGTGGTGCGCTGCTGCGGACGATCGTCGTGGACGACGACGGGACCGTCGTCGGTGTCGGCCGATCGACGCGGCGGCAGCCCGGCTGGCTGTCGGACGTCCTCGACGCGCTGCACGACACCTGCACCGGACCGGGCTGCGATCGCGCTGCTCGGGGCGCTGACGTGGACCACGCCGTGCCGTGGTGGCCGACCGGGCCCGACGAGGTGGCTGGCTCGACCGACGTCGACAACGTCGGCCCGCTGTGCCCGGCGACCAACCGCCAGAAGGAGGCCGCCGGTTGGCGCGTCACCCAGAGCGGCGCCGGCGTCCGCACCTGGCACCACCCGCGCAGCGGGCTGACCACCACGGCCGTCCCCGCCACCTGGCGCGCGCCGGACGACCCGCGCCGGCATCGGGACACAGTCGGCGAGCACCGACCTCCACCCCGCCCCGCGCCCCCCGGGACCTGACGGCCCGGGGGCCTCACCCCTGTCCACGACCGGGCGGTGGCCGCTACCCGCCGATGTAGGACATCTCGACGCGTGGGCCGGTGAGGCCCTCCTCGGCACGCAGCTCCGAGGCACGGTCGGTCCGCGCCGACCAGATGGCGGCGAACCGGTCGCGCAACCTGGTGTCGTCCGCGGCCTCGTCGCGCAGCACCGCTCGCAGGTCGTGGCCGGTCGCGGCGAACAAGCAGGTGTAGAGCTCGCCGATGGCGGACAGGCGGGCGCGGGTGCAGTCGCGGCAGAACGCCCGGGTCACCGATGCCACCACCCCGACCTCGCCGGCCCCGTCGGTGTAGCGGTAGCGCTCGGCGACCTCGCCCGGGTGGTCGCGGTCGACGGGTTCGATCGGCCACCGGGCGTGGATTCGGTCGACCACCTCCGCGGCGGGCACCACCCCGTCACGGAGCCAGCCGTTGGTGGTACCGACGTCCATGAACTCGATGAACCGGAGGGTCACGTCGGCCTCGCGCGCCCACCCGGCGAGGTCCTCGAGTTGGTCGTCGTTCATCCCGCGGCGGAGGACCGTGTTGACCTTGATCGGGCCGAGGCCGGCGGCACGTGCCGCCTCGATCCCCTCGAGCACCCCGAGGATGGACGCCTTGGTGTCGGCGACCTCACGGAACGTCGCTTCGTCGAGAGCGTCGAGACTGACGGTGATGCGGTGCAACCCCGCGTCGGCCAGCGCGGCTGCCTGCTGGGGCAACAGCAACCCGTTGGTGGTCAGGGCCAGGTCGGTGAGGCCATCGATGGCCACGAGCTGGGCGATCAGCTCGGGCAGGTCCTTGCGCAGCAGCGGCTCACCGCCGGTCAGCCGGACCTTGGTCACGCCGAGGCCGGCTGCCGTGCGCACGATGCGGGTGATCTCCTCGAAGCTCAGCAGCTCGGAACGCGGCAGGAAGGTGTGGTCGGGGCCGAAGACCTCGCGCGGCATGCAGTACCGGCAGCGCAGGTTGCAGCGGTCGGTGACCGACACGCGCAGGTCCTCGACCGGCCGTCCGAGCCGGTCGCGCAACGTCGTCACCTCAGGAGTTCCCACGAGGCGAACCGTACCCAGCCGGTCACCCGGCCGCCGCTGCGGGCCGCGAACCCGATCAGCCGTCGGGCTGGAAGCCACCCACCATCGAGGCGAACATCGGCTCGACCTCGTCCCAGTCGTCGGCGCGGGACTGGAGGTTCAGCGCGTAGGCCCGGTCGTCGCTGTAGCGGATGTTGAGGTTGTAGGCGCGCAGCTGCGTACCACCGGCCGTGTAGGTGTACTCGAGCAGCGCCGCGGGCTGCCCACGGAAGGTCACCTCGGCGAGCTGCTGACGCTCGTAGTCCTCGAAGCGTCCGGCGAGGGCGGCGTCCTGCGCCTCCCAGTTCGCGAACGGGTCGTCCAGTGGTTCCGGCGTCCAGTCGACCCGCAGGTAGGTCGAGCTGTCCGGGTCGCGGTGGTCGATGATCCGACCCTGGCCCTGCTCGACCTCCCAGCCCGCCGGTACCGCGACCTGGTAGGCCGGGCCCTCGATGGTCTGCCAGTCGTCCGGTACCTCGGCCTCCGGCACCGCGTTCTCGGCGGCGACCTCGGCGTCATCCTCCGAGCCGTCCCCGTCCGCGCCATCGGGGTCGGGTTCGGCGTCCGCGTCGGGATCGGCACCCTCACCCGTGGTCGCCTCGTCGGTCTCGTCGGGAGCGGCGATCTGCTCGTCGTCCCGGCCCGGATCGTCACCGCCGAGCCGGGTGAGCATCACGAAGCCGACGATCACGATCAGCGCCAGCACAGCGGCCGCTGGCACCCACCGCCGATCGGCACGGTCGTCCGCCGCCGGCGCGGCATCGTCCTCGCGGGACGGTGCGGCGGGCGGCACGGCGACCGAAGCGGTCAGGGCGCTGTCGTCCTCCTCGCCACCACCCTCATCGGTGGGGTGGGGCGTCGGCTCCGTGACCGGTGTGCTGCGGATCGGCACGACGGCGGTGTCCTCAGCAGCCACGGGAGGTGTGTCCACCCCCGCGAGTCGCGCGAACTCGCCACGCAACCACCTCTCGTCGGGTCGATCCTCGGGACGCTTCTCGAGCAGTCGCGACAGCAGCGGCGCCAGGTCCACGGCACGTTCCATCGGGCGGGCGTCCTCGTGCACGACCGCGTGCACGGTGGCGACCGCGTTGCTGCGCTCGAAGGGTGGGACCCCCTCGACGGCGAGGTACAGCGACGCCCCGAGCCCCCACAGGTCGGCAGCCGGCGCCGCGTCGTGTCCGAGGGCCTGCTCGGGCGCGATGAACTGCGGCGAGCCCATGGTCGCGCCGGTGCGGGTCAGCCGCGCCTCGCCGTCCATGGACGCGATACCGAAGTCGGTGAGCTTCACCTCGCCCTCGTCGGAGACGAAGATGTTGGACGGCTTGACGTCGCGGTGGACGATGCCGCGCTCGTGCGCTGCCACGAGGACGTCCAGCATCCGCAGACCGATCACCGCGACATCCGCCTCCGGCAGCGGACCCTCGCGGGCGACCAGTTCGTCCAGGGTCGGATCGTCGACCAGTTCGAGCACGAGGTGCACGTCCCCGTCCTCGGCGATCACGTCGAAGATCGTGACGGCGGACGGGTGCAACAGCCTGGCCGCAGCGCGCGCCTCGGAGCGGACCCGGGCCCGCAGGAGCTCACGCTCCGGTTCGGGCAGGTCGTCGGGGATCATCACGTGCTTGACCGCGACGTCGCGCTCGAGGAGGTGGTCGTAGCCCGCCCAGACGGTGCCACCCCCTCCACGCGCGATGCGACGCATCAGCTCGTAACGTCCGCCGACTCGGCGGTCGGTCGTGGAGGCCATCCATGTGACGGTAACGCGCCGGTGCGCGACGGACGGACGGGTGGCCGAGTGGCGGGGGTAACGTGACCAGGGGCGGTCGCGTCGCGGAGACGCCCGACCGAGGAGGCGCCCGCGTGGAGCTCGAGGTGAGGTTGTTCGGCGGCCTGTGGGAGCGTGCGGGTGGTCAGCGGCGCCTCACGGTGACCGTGCCCGACGACGCCACCGTCGCCGACCTCCGGGCGCAACTCGCCGCCGACCACCCCCGGCTGGCACCGCTGCTGGCGCGGGTCAACGTCGCCGTGGACCTCGAGGTCGCATCCGACAGCCAGCTGCTCGAGGGGGCGACCGAGGTCGCCGTCCTGCCACCGGTGGCCGGCGGCGCGGGACACGACGACGGTCACCCGCGCGTGGTGACGGGGCTGGTCGCGCCGCCGTTCGACGTCGACACCGTGCTGGCCGACATCACCTCGCCGCCGGTCGGGGCCGCGGTGTCCTTCCTCGGCACGGTCCGCGACCACGCCCCGGACCTGGACGGGGTCGTGCGTCTCGACTACTCGGCGTACCCCGAGATGGCCGAGAAGGTGCTGGCCGATATCGCCGGCGAACTCGTCGCCGAGCACCCGGACGTCCGAGGGCTGGCGCTCCTGCACGCGACCGGCGAGCTGGCGGTCGGGGATCACACGATCCTGGTCGCCGCGTGCGCCGCCCACCGCGCGGCAGCGTTCGATGCCTGCCGCGACGGGCTGGAACGGGTCAAGGACCGCGTCCCCATCTGGAAGCGCGAGGTCACCACCGACGGCGAGCACCGCTGGGTCGGCCTCACACCTCCGCCGGACTGACGGCCTCGCCGAGGCCAGCGATCCCGACCACGCGGTCGCGTCCCTCGCGCTTCGCGGTGTACAGCGCGAGGTCCGCTCGGCGCAGCAGGGCCCGGGCGTCCTCGTCCGGCTCGAGGGTCGCGACCCCCAGGCTCGCCGTGACCCCGGGGACGCCTGCGGTGACCGGTGTCGCGGCGATGCTCGCGCGGCAGCGTTCGGCGAGGGTGCACGCTTCGGCGTGCCCCGTCTGCGGCGCGAGCAGCATGAACTCCTCCCCGCCCCAGCGGCCGAGCAGGTCGCCGGATCGCACGACCTGGTGCAGCTGGGCGACCGTGGCGATCAGGACCGCATCACCGACATCGTGACCGAAGGTGTCGTTGACGGTCTTGAAGTGGTCGAGGTCGACCAGGATCGCCGACAGCGGTTGGCCGTGCCGGCGCGCCTGGGCCATGCCCCGGCCGAGTTCGTCGTCCAACCGACGACGGTTGGCGATCCTCGTCAGCGGATCGGTGGTCGCCTGCAGCTCGAGCAGCTGGGCATGGGCGCGGGCCGCAGCGAGCTTCTCGACGTTGCGGGCCAGCACCCAGACCACACCGATGAGCATGGCGTGTCCCGCCGCGACGACGACCACCGCCCCCGTGGCACGGGTCTCGGCCAGCATCCCCCACGAGGCCGACCAGGCGGCACCGAGGGCGAAGAGGGCGTAACCGACCAGGTTGACCTGGATGCCACGCCGGGTTCCGAAGACCAGGAAGGCGAGCGCCGCGGCCACCCCGAGGAGACCGACCGTGGCGACGAGCAGCCCGACGCTGTCGGGCCGCGAACTCGGCGACAGCTCCCACACCGCCAGCCGGGCCAGCACGATCAGGGCCAACGAGGTCACGATCCACGGTGCGACGGCGCGGACGGCCCTCGGCCCTCTGCCGAGAGCCACCAGGAGGGCGCCGTGCACGAGGACGATGGCCGGGGAGACGAGCCGTCGGAACGTGTCGTCAACGCCCCAGACGGACCAGGCGAGCACGGTGAGGGCCAACGGCACCGCGAGCACGACGTGGTAGACGTACCGCACCGCCGGGTCGTCGGCCTCGCCGTCCTGCGCCCGCATCTGGGACCTCCGCGACGGACGGAGCGCCGCGGAGCGGGACCGGCCGAGCGGCCCACGGTACGGCGCGCACCGTGGCCGCGCGCGCGTTCGGCCAGTCACGGTGCGCGAGCCGGCCTCGCCTGCTGTTCCCGCAGGCCGGAACGGACCGACGGGCATCGAGGGAGAGTGTCGTGAGCGAGAGTGGACGCTGGGTCGCCGTCGGCACCTTCCCGGCGGAGGGTGCCGACACGACCGGGGATGGGCGTACCGAACCGCCGGGGACCGGCGACGAACGCGCCACGTTGCTCGGCTTCCTGCGATGGCAGCGCGAGACGCTCGAGTGGAAGTGCAGCGGGCTCGACGCCGAGCAGCTCGCGCGCCGCGCGGTGGAACCCTCGACGATGTCGCTCCTGGGGATGGTTCGCCACCTGACCGACGTCGAGCGCAACTGGTTCCGGCGCTTCCTCGCCGGTGAGGACACCCCGTTCCACTACTGGACCGAGGACGCGCCGGACGGTGATTGGGCCGGCGCGATCGCCGACCCGGGCGTGGTCGCCGAGTCCTGGCGGCGGTGGCGCGAGGAGGTCGCCTTCGCTGACGCGTTCGTCGCCAACGCACCCGACCTCGACATCACCGCCGACCACCGCCACCACGGCACCCTGTCGCTGCGGTGGGTGCTGACCCACATGATCGAGGAGTACGCCCGCCACAACGGGCACGCCGACCTGCTGCGCGAGCGCATCGACGGCGCCGTCGGCGAGTGACCGTCACGGCACATCGGCGTGAACCGCGATCTCCGTCGCCTTGACCGCGAGGTGCACCGCGCCACCGACGCCGAGGTCGAGGGCCGCGACCGACTGCGGCGTCACCTCGGCGACGAGGGGTACGAGACCGTCGACGCGCACCCGGACGTGATCGCCTCGGGCATCGAGGTCGACGATCTCGCCGGTCAGGACGTTGCGCGGGCTGCCGCCGGGACGGACGCGGTGCACGGACACGGCACGGGGATGGATCGTCACGGCCACGGGACCCTGCGCGGCATCGGCGGTGCGCAGCTCACCGCCACCGTCGAGGCGCACGAGCGTGCCGACGGCGGTGCCGCGCAACAGGTTGAGGCCGACCAGCTCCGCGACCCATCGCGAGCGTGGACGCGCGGTCACGTCAGCGGGTGGCCCCTGCTGGGTGATCCGGCCGTCCTCGATGACGGCGAGGTGATCGGCCAGGGTGAGCGCCTCCGTTGGGTCGTGGGTGACCAGCAGCACGGGGGTGGACGTCTCCTGGGCGAGCCGCCGGAGCAGCCCGCGGAGCGCCGCCCGCGACGGGGCGTCGACGGCGCTGAAGGGCTCGTCGAGCAGCAGCAGGTGCGGCCGGCCAGCGAGCGCACGGGCCAACGACACCCGCTGCTGCTGCCCGCCGGACAACGCTGACGGGCGCCGGTCGGACCACGCATCGGCTCCCACCCGGGCCAGCCACGTCCGGGCGTCCGCCGTCCGCCCCCCGCGGTCCCCGTCCCGGACCGCCAGGGCGACGTTGCGCAGCACGCTGCGGTGCGGCAGCAGGGTGGAGCTCTGCGTGACCATCCCGAGGCGGCGCTCCTGGGGCGGCAGCTGTCGGCCGCTGCCGCTGTCGGCGATGGTGCGACCCGCCACCACGATCCGCTGCCGACCGCCCGTGTCGAGCCCGGCGATCGACCGGAGCGTGGAGGTCTTGCCGCCCCCCGACGGGCCGATCAGCACGGTGATGAGCGCGTCGCTGCGCAGGTCGACGTCGAGGTGGAAGTCGTCGATGGTGCGCTGCACCTGGACCTCGAGGCTCACCACGGGGCCCGTTCGAAGCGTGAGACCACCAGCAGCGCCAGCACGGCCACCACCGACAGGATGACGGCCAGGACGCCGGCGGTGGCGTAGTCGAAGGCCTGGACCCGGTCGTAGACCGCGATCGGCATGGTCTGGGTGCGTCCCGGCACGTTGCCGGCGACCATGATCGTCGTGCCGAAGTCGCCGAGGGCCCGAGCGAAGGCCAGCGCGATCCCGGCGAGGATGCCGCGCTGCGCGATGGGGAGGGTGACCTCGAACACGATGCGCCGCTCGGACAGGCCCGCCACCCGGCCAGCCTCCTCGTAGCGGCGGTCGACGTCGGTGATCGCAGCGCGGGCCGCCCGAAGACAGAAGGGCGTGCTCGCGAGCGCCGCCGCGATGACCGCGGCGGTCGGCGTGAAGACCAGCGGCCCCCCGGTGACCGACTCCCACGCGCGACCGAACGGCGACCGGCGCCCGATCGACACCAGCAGGTAGTAGCCGAGCACCGTCGGGGGAAGGACGATCGGCAGGCTCGCCACGGCCTCCAGGAACCGGCGCCCCGGGAACCGGCCACGCGCCAGGACGTAGGCGCCCCCGATGCCGACCACCGTGGCGATCACGGTCGCCAGCGATGCGACCCGCAGCGACAGCCACAGGGGCGCCCAGTCCACCCCGGCCAGGGCTCCCGTCACGACGGGGCCTCGTCACCCGGCAGCAGGAACCCGAAGCGTCGCATGACCGCGCGACCCTCCTCGCCGTCGACGAGGTCGACGAAGCCGCGGGCCAGCGCAGCCCGGTCCTGATCGTTCGCCGTGACCACCAGCTCCTGCTGGAGCGGGTCGTGCAGGTCCTCGTCGACGAGGACCCACCGGCCGACACCGCGTTCGTCGGCGGCGACCGCCAGCGAGAGGGCCAGGATCCCGACGTCAGCGTTGCCGGTCTCGACGAGCCGCTGGGTGTCGGAGATGTTCTCGCCGTACACGAGGCGGCCCCGCACTGCTTCCAGCGTCCCGGTCGCGCGGAGCGCCTCCTGCGCCGCGGCGCCGTAGGGGGCGTGCTCGGGGTTGGCGATGGCGAGGGTGACCACGCCCTCGTCCTCGGCGAGGTCCTCGAGTCGCTCCCACCCTGCCCACCGCTCCTGCGGCGCCCAGATGACGAGCCGGCCGAACGCGTAGGTCCGGCGTGTGGCCGCGTCGCCCACGCCCTCGGCCAGGACCTGGTCGACGAAGGCGACGTTGGCGGACGCGTAGAGGTCGAACGCGGCGCCCTCGATGAGGCGTTGCGCGAGCTGGCCCGACGACCCGAAGTCGAAGCCGACGGGGACGCCGGTCTCGGCGGTGAAGCGCTCCCCGAGCTCCTCGAAGGCGGGCCGGAGGTCCGACGCTGCCGCGACCAGCAACCGATCCGTGGCCGCAGCGGGCTCGTCCCCGCCGCACGAGACGGCGAGGAACGACACGACCAACAGCAAGGTGATCCGGCGCATCACGCCGCCACCTGGTACCCGGGGAGCACCGCCAGGCGGTCCCGCAGCCGGGCCGATCCGAGCAGCTCGCCGAGCACGCGTGCACCGGGGTGGTCGATCGCGGTCGCCTCGATCCACACCTCGACCGCGTGGGTCTCGAGCGGGTGGAACGCCAGGCCGAGCGCCACCGCGACCGGCTCGATGGTGACGGCCGCGACCCCGTGCTCGGCCGCCCGCCGCGCGGCATCGAGGTGGCCCGCGGCGATCGGTCCGGCCGGGCGTGGGTGCCCGCCTGTCGAGAGGTGGCGTTCGAAGGCGACCTGCGCGGCGGCTCCCGGGTCGCGCTGCACGACCACCCCGCTGCCCGTGAGCGCATCCGGCAGCGCGGTGGGGTGGCCGTCCGGCGCGGCGAGCCCCGTCCGCCACGTCGCGAGGGGGAGTCGGCGCAGCCGGTCGGGCTGGCGCGGCGAGGGTGGCACCGTGTCGTGCACGACGGCGGCGTGGGCGCGGCCCGTGGTCAGGGCGAGCCGCGCCGCGGAGGACGAGGCGAGCACCGGCAGCAGCCGTCCCGGGCCACGGGCCGGGGCCAGACCGGCCAGCAGCCCGAGCGCCGGATCGCAGCCGACGATGACGAAGCCATCGAGGTCCGCACCGTCGAGGACCTCGACGCGGCCACGGTTGACGACCGCGTCCGGGACCGGCCACGTCTCGCCGTCGGCCGTCGCCGGGAGCGGGACGACCACCGTGTGGTCACCGACCTGGGCGGCACGCACCGGCCGGCCGTCCAGCGGCGGCCCGTCGAGCACCCCGAGCGCCGTGGGGGGCCCCACCGCCATCAGGTCCTCCACGGTGGTCCCGAGCGCGCGGGCCAGGCCGAGCGCCGCGTCGACCCGCGGCAGGTGCTTGCCGCCCTCGAGTGCCCCGACGGCCTGGCGGCTCACCCCGGCCCGCGCGGCGAGCTCGTCCTGGCTGAGTCCGAGGGCGCGGCGACGGTGTCGCACCCGCCGGCCCACGTCCCCGACCTCACCCATCGCGGCCTCCCGGCGCATGCCAGCTCCCTGGCGAAGGGTGCCAGGTTCCAGGCGGTTCCGCCAACGGGACAGGTTGACTCGACACCGACGTCAACGTAAGTTACGCGACCGTAACCAACGTAGGAGCCTCATCCGTGCCGACCGCTCGCCTCACCGACCGCGACCTGCTCGCCGAGCTCGAACCGGTCGCCGACCACCAGCTGCGCCGGCACGAACAGGTGGCCGACGAGTGGTTCCCCCACGAGTACGTCCCCTACTCGCAGGGCCGCGACTTCGACACCGAGCCGTGGACCCCGGATCACTCCCGCCTCACGGGTGTGGCGCAGATCGCGTTCGAGGTGAACCTGCTCACCGAGGACAACCTGCCGAGCTACCACCGCGAGATCTTCGAGATGTTCGGCACCGGTGACGGCGCCTGGATCAACTGGACCCACCGCTGGACCGCCGAGGAGGGCCGGCACTCGATCGTGCTGCGCGACTACCTCACCGTCACCCGTGCCATCGACCCGGTCGAGCTCGAACGTGGGCGGATGCAGCAGATGATGACCGGGTACGACCGGGGCGGGAAGGACGCGCTGCGGGGCATGGCCTACGTCTCCTTCCAGGAGCTGGCCACGCGCATCAGCCACCGCAACACCGGCCGGTACTCCGACGACCCGATCGCCGACCGGATCATGGCGCGGATCTCCAAGGACGAGAACCTGCACATGATCTTCTACCGCGACATGGTCACCGCGGCGATGCACCTCGACCCCTCACGCGCGATCGAGGCCATCGCCGCCGAGGTCGCCGCGTTCGAGATGCCCGGCACGGGCATGCGCGACTTCAACCGCAAGGCCGTCCAGATCGCCCAGGCCGGGATCTACGATCTGCGTGTCCACCACGACGACGTGGTGTGGCCGCTGCTGCGGCACTGGGGCGTCTTCGACGTGGAGGGCCTCGACGAGCAGGCGGAGCAGGCACGCGAGCAGCTGGCCGGGTTCCTCACCGGGCTCGACCAGATGGCCACCCGGTTCGACGAGAAGCGCGCCGCCCGGGCCGCGAGGCTGGCCGCACGCGTCAGCTGACCGACGGGTCCGGCAGGCAGGCGAGGCCCTCGTCACCGAGCTCATCGAGGATGGCGCGGTAGCGCGCGTCGATCGTCGCCTGGGCATCGGCACCCGCGTCACGACGCCAGCGCCCGAGGTTGCTGCGACCCGGGTCGAGCTTGGCGTCGAAGCGCGCGCGGATGTGTGTCCGGTCCTCGATCCCGATCCGGTCGAGCAGGTTGGTGAGCGTCGCGTCGCGATCGCGGACCACGAGGTCCTCGAAGCGGACCACGTGCACCCGGGCTGGATCCGCGCGGCGGAACGCCGCGTCGGCCGCCCGCAGGCCGGCCGCCCACCGGTCGAGCGCCGCGACCGGCTCCGACGGACCCCACGGCATGGACGCGATGGAGGCGGCGACGTCGCGACCGTCGCGGACGATGTGCACCACGTGAGCCCGGGGCAGCACGGCCGTGAGCGCATCCGCCACCGCCGCGTTCCCGGGGGTGGTCTCGACCCACCCGGCGGCACGACGCCCTCGCGCGTACGGGTCGACGAGCCGGTGGACGAGCGCGCGCATCGCCGACGGGAGATCCTCAGCAGCAGCCCGCCGGAAGGCGGTGAGCGCCTGCGTCACCTCCCAGCGGGACGCCAGCAACTGCAGGCCCTTCGGGGTCCCGTCCCCGGCGGTGAGCCCGTAGTAGCGGTCGAGGAACTCGTGGGCGTAGCGGTCCGGAGGCAGGGAGCCTTCCAGCAGGCGACCGAAGGCCCGTCCCTGCGCGTGGAACCGCAGCTCGGTGTGGATCGTCACCAGGTCCGGGTGCTCGCCGAGCAGGCGACCGAGCGCCCACGTGCCGCTCCGGCCGGTGCCACCGACGAACAGCGGCCCGATGGCGGGCCGCTCCTCGGCGTTCTCCGTCGTGCCGGTGACCTGCACCGGGGCCACGGCGACGCGGTCCCGCGGCCCGAGGGGCACGATCCGTACCGTGCGGTCCTGGCCGTACCGGGCGAGGGCGCGATCCCGATCGCGGCGATCGGCGACGGTCTCGACCGTGAGACCCTCCCGTCGGTAGCGCGGGCCCGACCGCGGGGTGGCCAGTACCAGCAGCGCCGGACCGACGTTCTCCGTCCCGGCTCGTTCGGTCGCGATCCGCCGCGCCAGGCGGCGCGCGTGACGGGCCGGCACCAACGTGACGTCGACGACCCGGACGTGCCCGAACCCGGGGTGGGTCCCGAGCGTCCCCGCTGACCGCTGACGGACCAGCCCCATCAGGTGCCTGACGCGGTCGAGCGCGCGACCTCTCCTGCTCGGCTCCGGCACGTCAGCGCGGCGCCTGGAACCCGAAGCCACCGGTGTCGCCGTCGCGGGTGAGGACCTCGCGGTGCTCCCTGTCCTTCTGCGACCGTTCCTCGCGCAGCTCGCGGACCTTCGCGGCGATGTCCGGGTCCCCCGCCGCGAGGATCTGCGCCGCGAGGATGGCGGCGTTGCGGGCGCTGTCGAGACCGACCGTCGCGACCGGCACCCCGAGCGGCATCTGCACCATGGAGTACAGCGCATCGGCGCCACCGAGGTGGTCCGACAGGCACGGCACGCCGATGACCGGCAGCGGCGTGTGGGCGGCGACGACCCCGGGCAGGTGGGCGGCGCGGCCGGCGCCGGCGATGATCACCTCGTAGCCGGCGGACGCCGCGCCGGAGGCGAACTCGCGGACCGCGTCGGGGTTGCGGTGGGCCGACATCACGTCGACCGTGTGCGCGATCCCGAGGTCCTCGAGCTGCCTCGACGCCTGCTCCATCACCGGCAGGTCCGTCTTCGACTCCACCAGGATGCCGACCAGGGGGTCACTCACGTCGGCTGCTCCTCGTCGCGGTCACCGAGACGGTAGCGGCTGCGGACGGGCGCTCAGGCTGGGTTCAGCTCCCCGAGACCGGCCGGTACCGCCCGGGCGGGCCGGGTCGTGGTTCCCGCGGCACGGGTGCCGAGCACGAGGACGTCGAGCGCCGCCGCCATATCCGCCAGCTCGCCGGCCACCTGCTCGGTGCGGGCCGCGCCCTCGGTCGTCTCCGCCGCAGCGGTCGCCACACCGGTGATGTTCTCGGCGATCTGCGTCGAGCCGGTCGCCGCCTCGGCGACGCTCCGCGCGATCTCGGAGGTGGCCGACGACTGCTCCTCCACGGCG
Organism: Nitriliruptor alkaliphilus DSM 45188; assembly: GCF_000969705.1. Classification (GTDB taxonomy): domain Bacteria; phylum Actinomycetota; class Nitriliruptoria; order Nitriliruptorales; family Nitriliruptoraceae; genus Nitriliruptor; species Nitriliruptor alkaliphilus. The sequence goes on along the minus strand of NZ_KQ033901.1, from coordinate 1,359,696 downwards.
CTCGCGATGCTGGTCTGCAGATCGGAGATGCGCCCGACGATCGCGCTGATGCTCTCGATGGCCCCCACGGCGCGACTCGTGTCGCCCTGGATGCCCTCGATCTGCGCGCCGACCTCGTCGGTCGCCTTGGCGGTCGCGGTGGCCAGATCCTTGACCTCCTGGGCCACGACGGCGAAACCCTTGCCGGCCTCGCCGGCACGTGCGGCCTCGATGGTCGCGTTCAGCGCCAGCAGGTTGGTCTGCTCGGCGATGGAGGTGATGACGTCGATCACCTGCCCGATCTGGGCGCTGGAGGTGCCGAGCTTGGCCACCGTCTCGTTGGTGTCCCGCGCGGTCGTGACCGCGGAGGCGGCCACCTGCGAGGCCTCGGCCGCGTTGCGGGCGATCTCGTCGATGGATGCCGTCAGTTCCTCGATCGCCACGGCGACCGACTGCACGTTCGCGCTGACCTGCTCGCCGGCTGCCGCGACCACCCCGGACTGGGCGGCGGTCTCCTCGGCGTTGGACCCGACCTGGCCCGCCACCGAGCTCATCTCCAGGCTCGAGGTGGTCAGCGTCCGCGCGTTCTCCCGCAGCGGCGCCGCGACACTGCGTCCCACCCAGCGGGTGACCACGAGCGCGATGCCGGCCGTCAGCAGCAACGCCAGCGCCGACGTCACCACGGCGTTGCGCAGCGCGCCGGACGCCGCCTGAGCGACGTCGTCGGCGGTGTGGATGAGGTGCTCGGCCTGCTCGGTCTCGATCGCGCGCAGGAGCTCGATCCGTTCGGTCGAGGCAGCGAACCACGCCCCGGACTCCACACCGAAGCCGCCCGACAGCCCGTTGTCGAACATCGCCTGCTCGAACACCGCGACGCCCGTGAACGACGGGGTGTCGGCAGCGGCGCGGTAGCGCGCCACGACCTTTTGTGCCGCGGATCGCTCGAAGTCCGCCAGCAGCACCTGCTGCTGACCGATCGAGCCGGTGATGGAGGCGAGCTGCTGCGGGGTCAGGGTGTCGGTGGTGAACACCGCGTTGAGCTGGGCGCGCTGCTGGCCAGCGAGCTCCTTGGCCCGCAGCAGCGACAGGAACGCCGCCCCGTCCCGCGCGAGGTCGGGGTGTTCGATGCCGAACAGGCCGACGTCGACGCCGGTGATCAGCTCAGCGATGATGCCGGTGTAGTGGGCGGCCAGTTCCGGGCCCTCGACGGCGTGCCCGTCCACGAGACCGCGCTGTGCGTCGAGCGATGCGAGGTCGCCGAGTGCGCCGAGGGCCGCCTCCCGGACGGATGCCTCCAGCCCGGCTCCGGTCCGCTCGATGTGCTCGGCGAGCGCGACGTGCCGCTCGTCGGTGGCGGTGCGCTGTCGGGGGAGCTCGTCGGCGAACGCCGTCCCGCCCGAGGCGAGGTACCCGACGCTCTGGCCCCGCTCGATCTGCAGCTCGTGCACGAGGTCACCGGCGACCACCGCCAGCTCGACGACCTCCGCGGTCGCCGCGGCATCACCGACCTCGGCGCGGGACGCCGTGATCACCCCCGACGCGAACCACGCGACCGATGTGACGCCCACGAGGGCGAGGGCTGCGAGCGCCGCCACGAGGCGAGCGCGGAGCGAGAGCGTGGCGAGCATGTTCGGCCTCCGGGTGTCACACGTCGATGGTCCCCCGGTGCGTCACAAGCCATCGGGTGCCCGGAGCCCGGGTCCCGGCATCGGCCGTTCCGCCCCGGCCCCGTCGGCGCGAAGGGACGCGACTCAAGCGCCACACCCACCCGGGTCGGGACCAACGCCTCTGGCCGACGACCCTCAGACGCGGGCCGCGATGTCCCCGCGACGCTGCCGGCCATCCCACGAGATCCGGTCGGCGGCGGCGTAGGCACGGACCCGTGCTTCGGCGACGTCGGACCCCCGGGCCGTGACGTTCAGGACGCGGCCGCCGGCGGTGACCAGCTGCCCGTCGGCACCGCGCGAGGTGCCCGCGTGGAAGATCGTGACGCCCGGTGCGCCGGCCGCCTCGTCGACACCGGCGATCTCGATCCCGGTGGCGTAGCCCTCCGGGTAGCCGCCGCTGGCCAGCACCACGGTGACCACCGCGTCGTCGTGCCAGGTCACCTCGACATCGCCGACCGAGCCGACCGCGGACGCGTGCAGGAGGTCACCGAGGTCCGAGGCGAGCTTCGGCAGGATCACCTGCGTCTCGGGATCGCCGAAGCGGGCGTTGAACTCGAGCAGCTGGGGGCCGTCGATGGTGTCGACCAGCCCGGCGTACAGCAGCCCGCGGTACGGCACCCCACGGTCGGCGAGCTCGCGCAGCACGGGCAGGAAGACCAGCTCGCGGAGGTGGTCCACGTCGTCGAGCGTGAACCCCGGGACCGGCGTGTAGGCCCCCATCCCTCCCGTGTTGAGGCCCTCGTCCCCGTCGAGCGCCCGCTTGTAGTCCTGCGCCGGGGCGAGCAGCACCACGTCGTCGCCGTCGCAGACCCCGAAGACGCTGCGCTCGGGCCCGAGGAGGAACTGCTCGACGACCACCCGCGAACCCGCGTGACCGAAGACGCCGCGGACGAGCGCGTCGTCGACCGCGTCACGGGCCTCGTCGCGCGACGCGCAGATGCGCACCCCCTTGCCAGCAGCCAGGCCGTCGGCCTTCACCACGTAGGGACCTCCGAAACGGTCGAGCGCGTCGTAGGCCTCGTCACGCTCGGAGGTGGCGACGTACCCGCCGGTCGGTGCGCCGGAGGCCTCCATCACGTCCTTGGCGAACGCTTTCGACCCCTCGATGTGCGCGCCCGCGGCGGTCGGCCCGAACGCGGGGATCTCGCGCCGCTGCAGCTCGTCGACCACGCCGGCGACCAGCGGCGCCTCGGGCCCGACGACCACGAGGTCGATCGACTCCCGCTCGGCGAGGTCGGCGACCGCGGCCGGGTCGGTGGCGTCGACGGGCAGGTTCGGGCCGCACTCGGCCGTTCCGGGGTTGCCCGGCGCAGTCACGACACGATCGACCGACGGTGAGGCGGCGAGCCGCCACGTGAGGGCGTGCTCGCGCCCTCCGGCACCGATGACCAGGACGTTGCGACCCACGTTGCGCTCCAGGCAGGGAGGGCGTGAGGCTAGTCCCAGGGCGTGGCGACGAGGTGGTCGTCGCTGGTGTGGACGCCCAGTTCGGGCACACGGTCGTGTCTCCCCCGTCGGTCGGTGGGCGGCCTCAGCCCTTGGTGCCGGAGCGGCTCAGGGTCTCGACGATCCAGCGTTGGCCGAACAGGAACGCGAGCAAGGCCGGGACGATGGCCATCGTCGTCGCCGCCATCACGATCGCGGGGTTCCCGGCGCGGTAGGGCCCGAGCAGGATCACGAGCGCGAGCGGCAGGGTCGCGGTCTCGAGCCGCGTCAGGAACACCAGCGGCGCGAAGTAGCTGTTCCACGACAGCAGGAACGTGATGATCCCGAGGGCGGCCATCGCCGGTCGAGCGAGCGGCAGGGCGATGCGTCGGAAGATGGTCCACTCGCGGGCACCGTCGATGCGGGCCGCCTCGATCAGTTCGTCGGGCACGGACGTGAACAGCTGCCGGAGGAGGAAGACACCGAGAGCGCTGAAGGTGCTCGGGAGGATCAACGACAGCGGGTTGTTGATCAGGTCCAGGGACCGCATCATCGTGAACAGCGGCACGATCGTGACCTGGATGGGGAACATCAGCGCCGCCAGCAGGAGCGCGAAGAGGGCACCCTTGAACCGGAACCGCAGCTTGGCGAACGCGTACCCCGCCATCGACGAGGTCACCAGGACCCCGGCCGTGGTCGCCAGTGCGATGACCAGGCTGTTGACGGCGTTGCGAACCAGCGGGACGGGGCCGTCGAGGGCGGCGAGGTAGTTGTCGGGGTTCAGGTCCGTCGGGATCCAACTGGGTGGGAGCGCGTAGGCCTGCTGGGCTGGCCGCATCGAGGTCGAGAACATCCAGAGGAACGGCGCCAGCACGACGATCGCGCCGAGGATCAGCCCGGCGGTGACCGCGACGCTCCCCAGCTTGGGCCGGCGTCGCACAGGTCGAGCGCGAACCGGGGCGGGGGCGGCCACCGTCTGCTCACTCATAGTGCACCCACCGGCGTTGGGTGCCGAGCAATGCCGCGGTCGCCAGCAGCATCACCGCGAAGAGCACGACCGCGATCGCGGAGGCGTAGCCCATCTCGAACGACTGGAAGGCGCGCTCGTAGAGGTACATCGTGATGCTCCGCGTCGCGTCCCCGGGGCCGCCACCGGTCAACACGACGATGGATTCGAAGATCTGCCAGGCGCCGATGTTGGTGAGGAAGACGTTGAAGAGCACCGCCGGGCTGATGACCGGCAGCGACACGTGCCAGAACCTGCGCCAGCCGGCTGCGCCGTCCACGGCGGCCGCCTCGAGCCGTTCGGACGGCACGTCCTGCAGCGCGGCCAGGTAGATCAGCATGGCGAACCCGGTGTTGCGCCAGACGTCGACCGCGATGACCGAGACGAGGCCGAGCGGGTAGCCACCGAGCCAGTTGAGGCGGGGGCCACCTCCCTCGGTGAGGTAGTGGTTCACGACCCCGACGTCGTACTGGAGCAGGAACTGCCAGATGATCGAGACGTACACGAGCGCCACCAGCGACGGGAAGAAGTACGCCGAGCGCAGCGCGGTTCGGACGCGAGGGTTCATCCGACGGTTGAGCAGCACCGCGAGCAACAGCCCGAAGGCGTTCATCAGGACGACGGCCGCCACCACGTAGATGAGGGTGTTGCGGAAGACCACGTGCAGGCGGCCGTCGGATCCCATGCGCGCGAAGTTGTCGAGCCCGACGAACTCCGGCGACGTCAGCAGGTTGTAGCGCGTCAGCGCCAGCCAGAAGACCGTCAACAGCGGTCCCAGCACGAACGCCACGAAGAACAGGTAGGCCGGCGCGATCATCAGGTAGCCGGCACGCGCCTGGCGGCTGCGCCGTGGCCGCCGGCTGGGGGCCGTCACGGTCGGCGCCGCCGAGCTCGGCGGCCTGGTCATCGTCGCCATGTCCTGTGCGCTTCCTCGTCGCCGGCCGTGTGGAGTGTCCTGCGTGGACCAGGACCGGGGTGCGCGCCGCCAGGCTGGCGGCGCCCCGTGCCGTCAGCGGTCGAACGACTGCTGCAGCTCCTGTTGCGCCGCCTCGAGCCCGGCCTCCGGGCTGGTGGCTCCGCTCATGATCTCGCCCATGTGGCGCATGAAGATCGCCTCGAGGTCGTTGAAGTTGCTCGGAGCAGCGACGGGTCGTGCGTGGTCGAGGCTGCCGTAGAAGAGCTCGGCACTGTCCGGCTCGCTCAGGAAGCCGTCCGACTCGGCGAGCTCCCGCAGGGCGGGCACCGAGGCGCCGATGTCCACGAAGCCCTGGCCGGTCTCGGCCGATGCCAGCTCCTTGATGTACTCCCACGCCAGGGCAGGCTGGTCCGAGCCCGGGTAGATGCCGAAGCCGGACACCCCGAACACCGTCGCCTGCTCCGCGTTCTGCGGCCAAGGCAGCACGTCGTAGTCGGAGAAGCCGAGCGACCGGAAGTCACCAACGACCCAACGGCCAGCACCGGTCATGGCAACCCGTTCCGCTGGGAAGAGCTGGTAGGGCTCGGAGCCCTCGATCGACGGGGCGACCCCGTGCTCGTGCACCAGATCGTGCACGAACTCGACGGCCTCCAGCATGGCGGGATCGTCGAGGCCCGGGGCCGACAGGTCATCGGTCACCGTCGAGGTGCCGTTGGAGTACCACCACGGCGTGAGGCCGAAGTTGAAGAACGGGATGGCGAACCCGTAGACCTGATCGCCACCTGCCCCGGTGGTCAGCTGCTCTGCGATCGCGAGGAAGTCGTCCCAGGTCCAGTCGTCCGCGGGGCGGTCGATCCCAGCCTCCTCGAACATCCGCGTGTTGTAGTAGATCAGCATGTTGTTCCAGTTGTTCGGGATCAACAGCTGCTGACCATCGACGGCGAGCGCGTCCACGAGGCGTTCGTCCATGCCCGTGAGGGGGTCGTCACCGTCCTCCCGCTCCGCGGCGATGAACTCGTCCAGGGGGAGGAAGAGGTCGTTGGCACGCCCGAGCTCGAGGCCCTCGATCGCGATGTTGATGACGTCGGGCGCGTTCCCCGCCGCGACGTCGGTCACGAGCTTGTTGACGTAGTCCGACCACGTCGTGATCGGCGTGAACTCGTCGTTGACCGTGACGTTGGGGAACCGCTCGCGGAAGCGCTCCGCAGCGGCGGCGTAGACCTCCTGATCGGCCGGGTCGCCCCAGTTCGAGACGGTCAGCGTCGCCGAGATGTCGGGCGAGACCTCCTCGGCGGCAGCATCGGAGGGATCGACCGCGTCGCCGCCACACCCCGCCAGCGCGAGCGCCAGCGCGGCGGTGACAGCGGTCAACCGTCCGGTGAAGCGGTGCGTGGATAGGTTCATCGGTGGTTCTCCCTCTCCTGCCCTGGTGGCGTCGGTCCGTCGTTCGAGGTCGGTGGTCCTGCGGCATCCGCGCCGAGCGGCCCGCCCGGTGCGTCACAGCCACACGAGGCGCGGTGCACGAGGGCGCACTCGAGGTGGACGGTCCGCGGCGCCACGTCCGGATCGTCGATCCGTCGCGCGAGGAGTCGCATCGCCTCGCGCCCCATCGGGACGGCGGGCTGCGCTGCGCAGGTCAGCGCCGGGGTCAGCAGGCTCGCCCACGGCAGGTCGTCGAACGCGACGATCGCCGCTTCGGAGGGCACCGCGACGCCTCGCTCCTGGAGGGCCTGCAGGGTCCCGACCGTCTGGTGGGCGTTGAGGCTGAGGAACCCGGTCGCGTGGTCGCCGGCGTCGAGGTGGGCGAGCACCGACTCGCGGGCCGCGTGCACCGGGCGGTAGGTGCCGTCGTGCCCGTTGCTGGTCAGCACCGTGATGTCCTCACGGGCGAGCCCGCACGCCATGAGGCTCTCGAGGCAGGCCTCGAGGCGGGCGTTGTTGACGGCCAGCGCCTCGGTGCCTGCCACGATCGCGACCCGGCGGTGCCCCTGCGCGGCGAGGTGCTCGGCCAGCACGTGCAGTGCCTCGTGCCCGTCGGCGCCGACCTGGTCGACCGGCGCGTCGAGGAGGCGGTCGATGACCACGACCGGCACCTCGTCCGCAGCGAGCAGGTCGATGAGTCCGTCCGAGCCGACGGCGGGAACGATCAGCAGCCCGTCCACGCGCCGCTGGCGGAGGGCGTCGACGACCTCGCGCTCGCGGGCGGGGTCGTCGGAGCTGTTGGCCAGGATCAAGGTCTGGCCCAGCTCACGCGCGACCTCCTCCACCCCCCGGACGATGTCGGCGAAGATCGGGTGGCCGGTGTCCGACACCACCAGCCCCACCGAGTCGGTCCGCGACCGCTTCAGCGCCCGAGCGAGGTCGTCGCGCCGGTAGCCGGTCGCCTCGATGGCGTCGAAGACGCGCTGCCGGATGGGCTCGCTCACGAAGCGGGTGCCGTTGATCGCGTGCGAGACGGTCGCGACGGACACGCCCGCGATCCGAGCCACGTCGGTCATCGTCACCGCCACCGCACGCCCTCCCGCCGATCCGGTCTCCGGCGACTCCCACCGGACTAAACGTTTGCGTAAACGTTTAGCTGAACGTACGGTGCCACGGTCCACCCGTCAAGCGGCAACGTCGGACGCGCGTCGTCCGGCTCGTAGAACACCAGGAGCCAGCCCATGGAGCCGAGGCCCGCCATCGTCCGCGACGACCTGCTGGCACGCGGCATGCGGCGCACGACCGCCCGCACCGCGCGGGTCTCGAGCTTCGACCACTCCGGCGGCAACGAGGACGCCTGGGTCATCCAGCCCGGGGAGACCGCCGTCCTCGCCGACCTCGAGGGGCCGGGCTGCATCACCCATCTGTGGTTCACCCAGACCTGTCGGCGCATCCTCGGGCCGGGCCTGATCGATCCGGGGCAGCAGGGCGTGGCGATGCTCGAGATCCACAACGCCCTCGGCACGAACTGGGAGGTGATGGATCCCGACTACTACCGCAAGATCGTGCTCCGCATCTACTGGGACGACGAGGAGGAGCCGAGCGTCCACGCCCCCCTCGGCGACTTCTTCTGCGTCGGGCAGTCCATCGCCGGCGACTTCACCTCCCTGCCGTTCACGGTCTCGGTCAAGGAGGAGGAACGCAACACCTTCGGCGGTCCCGCGGCGCTCAACTGCTACCTGCCCATGCCGTTCCAGCGCCGGTGTCGCATCGAGGTCGAGAACCAGAACGACGTGGCGTACTTCCAGTACTTCTACGTCGACTACGAGCTGTACCAGGAGGATCTGCCGGACGACACGCTGTACTTCCACGCCCACTGGCGACGCCAGAACCCCTGCGACGGCTGGGGACCCGACATCCAGGTCAACAGCCCGGAAGCCAGCGTCCCCAACCTCGACGGTGCCGACAACTACGTCATCCTCGAGACCGAGGGGGCGGGCAACTACATCGGCTGCAACCTCGCCGTGGCGCACTTCCAGGGCAGCTGGTGGGGCGAGGGCGACGACATGATCTTCATCGACGAGGACGTGTGGCCACCGAGCCTGCACGGCACGGGTGCCGAGGACTACTTCGGTCACGCGTGGGGCATGCAGCGCACCGCCCACCCGATGAACGGCACGATCGTCCACGAGGCGGACGTGCCCGGGTACCAGAACAGCTACCGCTTCCACCTGGCCGACCCGGTGCGTTTCGAGCGACGGATCCGCGTCACCATCGAGCACGGACACGCCAACCACCTCGCCGACGACTGGTCGTCGACGGCGTACTGGTACCAGACGCTGCCGAGCCCACGGCTGCGGCTCCCGGGCGTCGAGGACCGCCTGCCGAGCCGCCCGGAGTGGCCCGAGCGTCCCGCGACCCGAGCCCACGACGAGACCCGCCTGACCGACGACCAGCGCACGCAACGCGCCCGGCACCGCGAACGGTTCGACCAGTTCCGTGCGGACCGTGAAGCCTGGCTCGAACGCCGGGCGGAGGACTCACGGCAACGGGCGCGCCGCAACGTCGAGTACGCCGCGGACCTGCGCCGCCGGTGGCTCACCGGCCACACGGACGCGTCCCGATGAGCCGCGTCCGCTACCACCTCACGCCGCCGTCGAACTGGATGAACGACCCGAACGGGCCCATCCTCGTCGATGGCCGCTACCACGTCTTCTACCAGTACAACCCGACGGCACCGGTCTGGGGGCCGCCCCACTGGGGCCACGTCAGCTCGACCGACCTCCTGCACTGGGACGAACACCCGGTGGCCCTCAGCCCGAGACCGGGAACGCACGACGAGGACGGGTGCTGGTCGGGCTGTGCGCGCGTCGTGGACGGCCGACCGATGCTGTTCTACACGGGGGTGGTGGGCTTCGACGCCGATCGGATCGAGGCGGTCTGCCGCGCGACCGGCTCCGCCGATCTGTCGACCTGGTGCGTCGACCCGCAGCCGCTGATCGCCGGCCCACCGGACGGCCAACCTCTCACCGGCCACCGCGACCCCTTCCTGTACCGCGACGGGGACCGCTGGCGCCTGCTGCTCGGCTCCGGCCACGTCGGTCCGGAGGGCCCCGTCGGCACGGTGCTGCTGTACGAGTCCGAGGACCTCGAGGACTGGGTCTACCTCGGCGTGTTCGCCGACGCCTCCGGCTGGAAGACCGACCTCGAGACGGGAGCGCTGTGGGAGTGTCCCCAGCTCCTGCGGTTCGCGGGCGGTGACGTGCTGATCGTCTCCGTCCAGCTCCCGGGGGAGCCGCACCCGCTGCGGCACGTCCTCTACGCCGTCGGCGCGGTCGCCGACCAACGGTTCGTGGCTCGCCACGTCGGCCTCTTCGACCACGGCAACGTCCTGTACGCGCCGGCGCTCCTCGAGGGGGCCGACCGCGCCGTGATCTGGGGCTGGGTCCAGGAGGCCGTTCCCGCGCCGGACCGCGGCGCCTCGACCGCTGGCGCGCTGAGCCTGCCGCGCATCGCCGAGCTCGAGGGCGACCGGCTGCGTGTCCGCCCGGCCGACGAGCTCGCCGCGCTGGCCGGTCCGCCACGACCCGACGTGCCCACGAGCCTCCCGGCCGGCGGAGCGTTCAGCATCGCCGACCCGGGCCCCTGGTTCGAGCTTCGGCTGAGGATCGATGGGAACGCGGGCCAGGTCGTGATCGACCTCCACGACGACGTTTCGTCGGCCTACGCCATCGTCGTCGACCTCGACCGTCGGCAGGTCCTCGTCAGCACCCGTGCGGACGCCCCGGGCGTGCCGCCCCAGCCGGTGCCGCTCGCCGAGGAGGACACGCTGCAGCTGTTCGTCGACGCCACCATCATGGAGCTGTTCGTCGGATCGGGGTCGGCGGCCACCACCCGCTGCTACGAGCGTCCCGACCGGCTCCTGACCGTCCGCAGCACGGGCGGTGCCCGCGTGACCTCGCTGCGTCTGTCGCCGATCGAGCACGGTGTCTAGCGCCACCCGGAGGCCTTGCGCAGACGCCGGCGGCGCGACACTCTCGGTCGAGGGAGCGCGGAGGGAGGTTGGCAGCGGTGACCGCCTGGCTGCCGGACGCCATCGAGCTCGAGGCCTACGAGGGCATGCGTCACGGCGACGAGCACGCCTTCAGGACGATCGCGGAACCACTGCAGCCCGCCCTGCGCCGCCTGGCCGCCCTCTACGTCGACGTCGACCGGGCGGACGGGGTCGTCCTGCACAGCTGGGAGGTAGCGCTGCGCGGCGCCGACATGTTCCGGTGGCACACGCCGTACGCGACGTGGATCGCCGGCATGGTCGCCGACCACGGACGCAGCCTCCTGACCGCTCCACCGGCGCTGATCTCGTCGCCCGCCGTGGCCGACGACACGACCGGTCGGCCCGGGCCGACCGACTGGTCCGATCTGCCGTGGAGCGCCCGGTGGACGGACGCCCTGGCCACGCTGTCCGACGCGGTGACGGAGCTGGCGGTCGAGCAGCGTGAGGTGCTCCACGGCCGGGTCATCGAGGGGTGGCCGGCACGGCGCGTCTGCGACGTGTTCGGCCTGCCCGAAGTGACCTACCAGCGGCGCCTGACCGACGCGCACGACCGGCTGCACGATGCCCTGGCTCGGCTCGTCGGCGGTCCCACCCCCGCGGCGCACCGCGACGGGCGACACGCCGCCATCGCCCGCTGCCTCGCACGACCCGAGGCACGACGCGGCGAACAGCTCGATCCGCGGGCCTTGGTGATCTTCCGCCGGTGGGCCGCCAGCGGCGCCGGGTGGCGCCGCTTCGTCCGGGCGGGAGCGAGGTGACCGTCCCCGCCGCCGCCAGGGTCAGGTCGCGACCGGCGGGACCAGGGGGACGTCGTGGCGCACCAGCGTCTGGGACCGCTTCGGCCCCACCGACACCCACGTGATGCGCGACTTCGACTCCTCCTCGAGCATGTCGACGTAGTCGCGCGCCGCCCTCGGCAGGTCCTCGTAGCGGGACACCTCGGTGAGGTCCTCGTCCCAGCCGGGCACCTCGGTGTAGACCGGCTCGGCGTGGTGGAAGATGGACTGGTGCGGCGGGAAGTTGGTGTACTCCTGCCCGTCGTACCGGTAGGCGGTGGCCACCTTCAGGGTCTCGAAGCCGGACAGGACGTCGAGCTTGGTCAGGAAGATGTCGGTGAACCCGTTGACCCGCTCGGCGTAACGGGCCAGCACGGCGTCGAACCAGCCGACGCGCCGGCGCCGCCCGGTGGTGGTGCCGTACTCACCGCCGCGATCGGTCATGATCTCACCGACCTCGTCGAACAGCTCGGTCGGGAACGGGCCGGTGCCGACGCGGGTCACGTACGCCTTGGTGATGCCGATCACCCGGTCCACGTGCCGCGGACCGAGCCCCGCGCCGGTCAGCGCACCACCGGCGACCGGGTTCGAGGACGTCACGAACGGGTAGGTGCCGTGGTCGAGGTCGAGCAGGGTGCCCTGGGCTCCTTCGAGGATGATGTGCTTGCCCGCCTCGAGGGAGGTGTGGATCAGCTCGGTGGTGTCGACCAGGCACGGGCGCAGCCGCTCGGCGTAGCCGAGGTACTCCTCGGCGATCTCGTCGGCCTGCATCGGCAGCCGGTTGTAGATCTTGGCGAGCTGCTCGTTCTTGTGGACCAGCACCGCCTCGAGCTTCTGGCGGAAGATCTTCTCGTCGAACAGGTCCTGGAACCGCAGGCCCACGCGTGAGGCCTTGTCGGCGTAGGCCGGGCCGATCCCGCGCTTGGTGGTCCCGAGGTTGGCCTTGCCGAGGCGACGCTCGATGAGCAGGTCGAGCTCGCGGTGGTAGGGCATGATCAGGTGAGCGTTCCCGCTGATCTTGACCCGCTCGAACGGGTCGAGCCCGCGCTCGGCCAGCCCGTCGAACTCCTCGAGCAGCACGGAGGGGTCGACCACCACGCCGTCGGCGATGACCGGCGTGACGTGCGGGTAGAGGATCCCCGACGGGATCAGGTGCAGCTTGAACACCTGATCGCCGACGATCACGGTGTGGCCGGCGTTGTTGCCGCCCTGGTAGCGGACGACCAGATCGGTCGTGTCCGCGAGCAGGTCGGTCGCCTTGCCCTTGCCCTCGTCGCCCCACTGGGCGCCGACGATGATGGTCGCGGGCACGGCGGCAGTCCTCGCCTCGGATGCAGCGCTCTCGGGATCGTCCCGGGCCTGCGGTGGCGGAGCATCGCGTCGCTCCGGCAGCCGGAAGCGGCCGCCGTGAGCGAACCCTACCGCCTCGCGCGCACCGCTTCCTCCGGCCTCCGTCCCGCGTACCTGCAGCGGGGCGCGGTCGTTGACCCGACGTGCCCCATGGGAGGACCGAGGTGCGACGAGACGACCCCCGACTTCGCGCGCGACTGTGGGCCGCGCTGGCCTCGGCGATCGCGCTCGCCTTCGTCGTGACGGTGGCTGCCGTCGCGTCAGCCCCTGCGCCGCAGCAGGGCGAGGGTGCAGCACCCCCGTCGTCGACCGGGCCGTCGGAGCCCCCGACGACGTCGGTCCCGTCGGAGCCGCGGCGCGAACCGACGGTGGACCGGCCCACAGCGCCGCGGGACGACACCGAGCAGGACCTCCGCGCGCACGGCGAGCCGACCGAGGACCAGCCGCCGGCACCGGCACCCACGCCTACCCCCGAGCCGTCACCACCGCCCCGCACCGAGGAGCCCCGCGCCACCCCCGACGCCGATCGCTCGCCGGCGCCGCACGACCACGGCGCGCGGCTGTGGGGCCGGTGGTTCCGCGCCGACGAGATCCGCGAGGGCGACGTCCGTGTGCTCGTGGCCGGAGACCACCCGCTGTACGTGGGGTTCCTGCGGCAGGACGGCGGCGACGGCCTCGTCTGGATGACCAGCTGCAACACCTTCGGAGGTGAGCTCACCGTCGGACGCGAACGGCTCCGCGTGCGGGACATCGGCGGGACCGCGGTCGCGTGCGAGGACGACAACCAGCACGACCAGGAGGAGTGGCTCGAGGCGTTCTTCGCGGCCGGTCCCCGCTGGCTCACCGCCGGTGACCAGCTCCGGATGTGGACACCGGACGGCCGGCGGATCGACCTCTTCGAGGCCCCCGAGGGCCCAGGGCCGCCCTGGAGCTGAGACCCCCAACGGTTCGGCCGGCCTCAGTTCGCCGGCATCGGCCGCAGGACGGTGGTCTGACTGGCGGTGGCGAGCACCACACCGGCGTCGGACCACAGGGTCGCCGTGCCGTGGGCGATCCCGTTGGCCGCGCCGTCCAGCTGGACCTCGATCAGGTACCAGTCGGTCGGGTCGTGGCGCACGATCCGCAGGGTGTTGTCGAGGCTCTGCGGGACGACGGGGGCCCCGAGCGCGGTGCCGATCCCGGCGGGCACGAGGTCACCGAGGATGGCCATCGCCGCGGGTGACGCCTCGAGCTCCGGCAGGCGCGCCCAGAAGCCGGCCCGACCACGCCCGAGGTGGCCCGGACGCTCGGCGTCGTCCGTGCGGCGAGCGAGACGGATGTCGATCCGCTCGTTGATGGTGCCGGCGAAGCGGTCGAGCACCGGGCGCGGTGGGCAGTCGCCCGGGGCCAGCACGTCCGGAGCGAGCCGTTCCGGCGGGTCGGGGGTCTCGAGGGAACCGGCGCCGAGGGTCGCGGCGACGTGCACGATCTCGCGCTGCTGGTCCCGCCCGATGACGCGCAGCTGTGACAACCGACGGCCGGTCGCGGGCCGGCGCACCTCGAGTTCGACCACGTCGCCGGGGTGCGCGACGGACAGGAACTGGCCCGACAACCACACCGGGGGTCGACCGGCGAGCCGTTCGACGACCTCGGCCACGGCCCCCATCGTCGCGCCGCCGAACAGGGTGCGCATCCCGGAGCACAGCTCGGGGGTCACCGGTAGCTCCCAGGTGTGCTCGTCGCGACCGGGGCGGACCCCGAAGAAGTCCAACCGATCCAACGTCCCGCCTCCGCGACTGCTCCGAGGCGGGACGCTAGCGAGCGTCATCACCGGCATCCGGGGACTCGCCGTCGGCGGCGTCATGCTCGCCGTCGGCTGCTGACGGCTCGGCCGACGACGGCTCGCCCGACGACGGGGCAGCTGGCAGGGAACGGTCACGGCCGCCGCCGAGGAGCAGCCCCAGGCCGAGGAGCAACAGCAGGACCGGCCCCGCCACGCGCAGGTCGAGCAGGCTGATGGTCAGCTCGCCGCTCAGCACCGCGACGGCGATCCCGACGGCGGTCGCGCCGGCGATGAAGGAGAACGGGTCGAAGCGGTGGCGGCTCACGGCTGCACCTCCGTGGTGGCGTTGTCGGCTGCGCTCGGTCGAGCCTGGACGATGAGTTCGCCGATGCCGCCGCGCAGCTCCAGGGTGTAGGTCGGCCGGCCCGGATCGGGCGCCACCTCGATCGAGCGCTCGAGACCGAGACCGTCGGAGCGGAGGTCGAAGAGGTCCAGCTCCCCGATCTGCAACGTGGCTCGCCCGGTGATCCCGACCCCTTCCGGGACGATCACGCGCAGGCTGCCGACGCCGAGACTGGCCTCGATGGTGACGTCCTCGTCGTCCGGGAGGTCGCGCAGGTCGAGCTCGAGCTCACCGATGCCGACCGCGAAGGGTGCCCGCAGCTGTTCGGCATCGGCCACGGTGACCACGTGGCTGCCGACGCCGCCCCGCAGGTCGATGCCGAGGTCCTCGACGGCCGCGGCCACGAGGGTGACGGGGAGGACGAACGCCACGACGGCGATCACCCACCGTGCCCGACCGACGAACGCTCCGAGCAGCAACCCGAGCCCGAGCACGAGCAGGACCAGCGCGAGCATCGACGCGACCGGCACGGTCGCGACCCCCACGACGTCGGCCAGCCAGGCGCCACCGCCGGCGAGCAACGCCACCCCGAGGGTCATCCGACCGAGCGGGGAGCGGGGACGACGCACGACCGGTGGCGGCGTCCACGCAGGACCGGACGGTGCCGGCGGCCGTGCCGGCGGCTCACCGTGCCCGCCGCTGCCCCACACGGGCACGTCGCCCGACGCCTGGTCCGCTCCGGACGGCGTCGGTGACGCCGCGGGGGCAACCGGGGCGGTCACGTCGTGGTCACGGCTGGACATCGTCGCCTCCGTGGGCGGTGGGCTCGCGGCCGGCGGTGTTCCACCCGGTGCCGGCGCGGGAACGGGCGTCGGCGTGGAGGTCGGGGTGGGAGGAGGTGCGCCCGTCCCGGATGGCCGCCGATCGGCATCGACCCAGAGCGCGACCCCGAGACCGATGAGCAGCAGGGGCAGCAAGCCACCGAGCCGGCCGTCGCCCACCACGCCGAGCAGCGCGAAGGTCGCCAGCCCGATCAGGCCGATGCCGACCCAGAAGCCAGGGGGTCGCTCCGCGAGCCTGGTCGGAACCACCGCGCCATCGGTGTCCTGCTCGGGGACGAGCAGGAGCATGGCGAGGTAGACCAGCACCCCGAAGCCAGGGAAGGGCACGAAGGCCAGCACCACGAACCCGATACGGACGACCACCGGATCGACGCCGAGGTAGTGAGCCAGCCCGACGGCGACACCGCCGATGAGCCGACCCCGGCGGCGACGGGTGAGGCGGCGCGTGCCGGCCGGCAGGTCCTGCGCAGCATCGGCGGTGGTCCCCCCGTCTGTGCCCCCGGCGGGTGGCGGTGGCGGCGGTGCGGTGGGGGGCGGCGGGGCGGGCATCGCGGATCCTCGGTCGGGCGGTGGCGGTGGCGGGGGCGGTGGCGGTCCGGCTGGGCCGCGGGGTCGGACACCCCTGCCCCGGTACCGACACCACCGTCCCACGGGGGCGACCCGACCACCATCAGGGTCGCCCCTGAGGCGACCCTGATGCACGCAGCCACGACGAGGGTGCCCCCGCGCGGACGCGGGCGCCCCCGTGTGCCACCATCGCCGTCGGCGCCGCGGCGGCAGCCCGGCTCGTCCACGACGCCCACGACCCGAGGGCCTTCCGATCAGCGCCACCCCACCCCCGCCCCCACCGCCATCGGTGGCACCGCCCCGTGCCTCGAGCAGTGAGCGGACCCGACCCGGTGCACCCCTGGCCCCGGGCGGGCAGGACGGTGGCGGAGCGGGTGCGGACGGCGACGGTCGCAAGCTGCGACGGACCCGGACCGACCGCGTGGTCGCGGGGGTCGCCGGGGGGCTCGGCCGCCACCTCGGCGTCGACCCCGTCCTGGTCCGCGGCGGCTTCGTGGTCCTGGCGTTCGCCGGTGGTGTCGGCCTCTTGCTGTACGGCGTGCTGTGGCTGACGACACCCACCGAGCCCGACCAACCCGCCCCGCCACGTCGGCCGACGGTCCAGCAGGCGGTGGCGCTCGCCCTCATCACCCTCGGCGTGCTGCTGCTGCTGCGCGACGTCGGGCTGTGGTTCGGTGACGCGCTCGTCTGGCCGGTGGTGCTCGGCGCCGCCGGGTCGGCGATCGTCTGGACCCGTGGCGACGACGTGACCCGGTCGCGGCTCGTCGACACCGGGTGGGGTCGGCTGGCGGGACGCAGCGGACCGGTCGGTTCGGTGGCGCGCCTGGCGATGAGCCCGGTCTCGCCCACCCGGATCGTGGTCGGCACGATCCTGGTGGGCCTGGCCATGGCGGGCTTCCTCGCCGTCAACGACGCCCTCGCCGCCCTGCGTGACCTGTCGCTGGCGCTCCTGGCCGCCGCCGCGGGGGCCGCGCTCCTGTTCGGACCCTGGTTGACCCGGGTACTGAGCGAGCTCGGGTCCGAACGCCGCGAGCGGGTCCGCCAGGAGGAACGCGCCGAGCTGGCCGCGCACCTGCACGACTCGGTCCTGCAGACCCTCGCCCTGATCCAGCGCAGCTCCGACGACCCTCGCCGCATCGCGACGCTCGCCCGCGTCCAGGAGCGCGAGTTGCGCGCCTGGCTCTACGGCAGCGGGCACGTCGCCGGCACCGAGCCGACGACGCTGACCGACGCGGTCGAGCAGGTGGCGGCCGAGGTCGAGGCGCTGCACCACCTCGCCGTCGAGGTCGTGGTGGTCGGGGACGCGCCCGTCGGCACCGGGACGCGGGCGTTCCTCGGCGCCATCCGCGAGGCCACGACGAACGCGGCCAAGCACGCGCAGGTGGACGAGATCGCCGTCTACGTCGAGGCGACCGACACCGAGCTGATCGCCTACGTCCGCGACCGAGGCATCGGGTTCGACGTGCCGGCGGCCATCGACGACGCGAACGGCGACCACCGCCGGGGCCTGCGTGACTCGATCATCGGCCGCCTCGAGCGGCACGGTGGGCGCGCCACCGTCTGGTCCGCGCCGGGCGATGGCACCGAGGTCGAGCTGAGCATCCCCCGTGACCGACCATCCGAGGCAGCGTCCGACACCCCTTCACCCGAGGAGCCCACGTGAGCAGCCGCGCCATCAAGGTCTTCCTCGTCGACGACCATGCCCTGTTCCGCTCGGGGGTCCGAACCGAGCTCGGCACCCACGTGACGCTCGTCGGGGACGCCGGCGACGTCGACGGAGCCATCCAGGGCATCGAGTCCACCAAGCCCGACGTCGTCCTCCTCGACGTCCACATGCCCGGCGGTGGTGGGCTGGCCGTGATCGACGCCATCAGCGAACGGCGGCCCGACGTGCGGTTCCTCGCCCTGTCCGCCTCCGACGCCGCCGAGGACGTCATCCGGCTCATCCGCGCCGGTGCGCGGGGGTACGTGACCAAGACCATCGCGACGCCGGACCTCGTGGACGCGATCGCACGGATCCACGCCGGGGATGCGGTGTTCAGCCCGCGACTCGCTGGGTTCGTGCTGGACGCGTTCGCGGGCGAGCTGCCCGACGGCACCGTCGAGGACGCCGAGCTCGACCGCCTCACCACGCGGGAGAAGGAGGTCCTGCGCCACCTGGCGCGGGGCTACACCTACCGCGAGATCGGCACCCGGCTGCACGTCTCGGTCAAGACCATCGAGACCCACGCCAGCTCGGTGCTCCGCAAGCTCCAGCTGAGCAACCGGCACGAGCTGACCGCATGGGCCGCCGGCCGGGACCTGCTCTGACGGGCGGCTAGGCCGTCTCGGCGGGGTCCGACGCCGCCGGCGCGATGGTGTCGGGCCGGCCGAGGGCAGCCGTGCCCATCGGTTGCAGCACGGACATGACGAACCGGTTCGCCACGTCGCCGGGGTTGACGTACCGGTGCGCGACCTCGGCCTCGAACAGGATGCTGTCGCCGGTGGCGAGGTGGCGTTCCTCGTCGCCGAGGTGCACGCGCAGCTCCCCCTCGAGCACCAGCAGCATCTCGATCGTGTCGGGGGTGTGCGCCTCACCGTCGAACGCGTCGCCGGCCGCCAGCGTCCAGTCCCACAGCTCGACGATCTGCGGCGGGTCGGTGCCGAGCAGGAACCGCGCCTCGCTGCCCGCCGTCGAGGTCCAGAGGGCCGCGGCCTCGCCGGCACGCTGGACGGTGATGCGCGGGCCGGGCAGCGGCGCGATGAGGCTCGCGACCCCGACCCCGAGGGCGTCGGCGAGCCGGCACAGGGTCGAGATGCTGGGGTTCGCGCGCGCCTGCTCGACCTGGATCACCGTCCCGCGGCTGACGTCCGCCCGCTCGGCGACGGCCTCGAGCGTCAACCCGCGTTCGCCCCGCAAGCGCCGCAGGTTGGCCGCGATGGCGCCACCGAGCTCCTCGTGCCCCTCCACCTGACTCCCCTCGCCAGTGCAACAGAACGGACGAGAACGTGCATCAGATTGCACTTCGCGTCGTCAGCCCGTAGCGTACAGCGAACCGGACCCGATGGTACAGCACACCGCACTCGCGTCCCTCCCCGCCACGCGCCCCTCCGGAGCCTCGCCCGTGACCGCCCTCCTCGCCCTCGCGTCCGCGTTGACCTTCGGTGCCAGCGACTTCGCCGGTGGTCTCGCGTCACGCCGTGCCCCGGCCCTCGCCGTCTCGTGGCTGGCCCAGGCGGCCGGCTTCCTGGTCCTGCTGCCGGCGCTCGTGCTCCTGCCCGGCGTCCTGTCGCGTGAGGCACTGCTCACCGGCGCGGTCGCCGGCATCGCCGGCGCCAGCGGGCTCGTCCTCTACCTCCGCGGCCTCGCCATCGGTCCGATGGGGCTGGCCTCACCGCTGGCGGCGGTCACCGGTGCCGCGCTGCCCGTCGTCATCGGCCTGCACGCCGGGGAACGACCGACCACCGCCGCGACGATCGGCATCGGGCTCGGCCTCGCCGCCGTGGTGCTCGCCACCGGCCGGGACCTCACGGCAGCCGCGACCGGCGGTGGGCTCGGGCGGGGGCCGCTGCTCGCCCTCCTCGGCGGGTTCGGGTTCGGGGTGTTCTTCGTCGCCATCGACGCCAGCCCGGCCGACTCGGGCCTCTGGTCCCTGGTCGGCGCCCGCTCGGCGTCCATGGTGCTGCTCGGCGCGGCGCTGCTGGTGCGCCGGACCAACGCCAGCTGGGGTGACCGCCGGTTCCTCCAGCTCGCGCTGATGGCCGGCGTGTTCGACATGGTCGCCAACGGGCTGTTCCTCGCCGCGACCCGTTCGGGCCTGTTGTCGATCGCGGCCCTCATCAGCTCGCTGTACCCGGTGGTGGTGGCCGGCCTCGCGCACCGCGTGCTGCGCGAACGGCTCGACCGACTGCAGTGGGCGGCGGTCGCCACCTGCCTCGGCGCCGTCGGCCTCATCGCCCTCGGATGACCCGAGGCGCCGTCTGCGTCAGCGGCGCAGGTGCGGATCGTGCTGGGTCACCCGGGTGCGCAGCGTCACGATCGCATCGCCCGACAGCACCCCGCCACGACCGAGCAGGCGGCCGTGCTCCCAGTTCGACAGGCCGAGCTCAGGCGTGTCGAAGGCGTACTGACCGTCCACCCAACGGGTGAAACCGTCCCCGACGAACGGCGCGTCGACCGCGGCGAAGAAGCGCTCGTGCTGGGCCCGGTCCTCGCTGATCAGCGAGGCCACGAACCGCGGCGACCACCGGTTGCACAGCGCGACTGCCTCGTCCACGTCGTCGACGATGGCCAAGGTCACCTCCGGGCTGTCCTCCCACTCCCACTCGAGACCGAGCTGCGAGGCGAGCACCGTCTCGGCCGCCGGCTCCTCGACGATCCCCTCGGCGCGCGAGATGGGCACGAACTCGGTGAACCGCCGCTCGGGCACGTACGAGCGGGACGCCTCCATCACGTGCAGCTTGGCGTTGACCCCACGGTCCGCCGCCGCGCGGTCGAGGGCGGCGAGGAAGACCGGCACGAGCTCCTCGGCTCGGGAGCGCACGATGCAGCAGGTGTTCAGGGTGTTGCACACCTTGCGGTCGAGGCTGGCGTGCACCGTGGCAGCCAACCGATCGGCGTCGGCGTGCTCGGAGGCCACCAGCCACGCCCCCCCGGTGCCGTGCAGCGAGACCTGGTTGCCGGCCTGACGGGCGACGCTGCCGAGCTGTTCGACGGCCCGCCCCGAGCCGCGCGCCACGGCCAGCGCCAGGCGCGGATCGGCGAACAGCGCCCACCCGGCCGCGTGCGCCTTCGAGTCCACCAGCGACGCGGCGCCCGGGGGGAGGCCGGCCGCGGCCAGGGCGGGATCGAGGGCGTGCTCGACGATGGCTCGCGCGGTCCCGAGGGCATCCGACCCGATGCGGAACACCACCGTGTTGCCGGTCCGCAGGACCCCGCACGCGTCCGCGAACACGTTGGGACGTCCCTCGAAGACGAACGCCACCACCCCGAGCCGGTCGGTGACCTGCTCGACGGTCCACCCGTCGTGGGCCACGGTCCGGACGACCGTCCCGCGACCACCGGGCGCACCGCGCCAGGCCCGTAGCCCGGCCACCATGTCGGCCCGCATCGCGTCCGACAGCACCAGCCGGGTCGTCGAGCGGCCGCGTTCGCGCGCCGACTGCACGTCGGCGGCGTTGGCCGCCGCGATCGGCGCGAACGTGGCGTCGGCCTCCAACCGGTCGGCGAACGCCCCGTAGAAGGCGTCGATGGCGTCGTCGTCGACGGCGCCCATCGCGTCCGCGGCCGCGACCGCGGCATCGACGGCAGCACGAGCCGCAGCCCGTTCGGCGGCCGGCAGGTGCAGCAGGTCGCCGCGGTCCTGCAGCACCACGAGCGCGTCTCCCGGCGCGAACGCAGCCGCGAGGTCGGGCGGCACGGTGGTGACGCGGTCACCGCCGACGAGCAGCGGCTGGCCGGCGGTGAGTGAGGTGAGGGGCGCGAGATCGTCCATCCCCGGACGGTAGGCCAGCGGGTGGGGCCGCCGCGAACCGCCCCCGTGGCGCGTCCCCCGTGCTTGGCTGCGCTCGGCGCCCGGTGCACCCTCGTGCCACGATCCGTCCGCTGCCCGTCCGCGGGTGACCACGGACGCGAACCAGGCAGGGCAGACCCGAGACCGGCCCGACCGACCCGAGACCCGCGAGGACGTGACCCGCGTGACCGACGAGCGTGCCGTGTTGCGCATCGGGGAGGTGGCGCGCCGCACCGGCGTCGCCGTCCCGACGCTGCGCGCGTGGGAACGTCGGTACGGCCTGCTGGCACCCGCCCGCACCGATGGTGGCCACCGCCTCTACAGCGATGCAGACGTGGCCCGTGTGGACGCCGTCCAGCGGCTGCTCGACGCGGGCTGGTCGGCGTCCGCCGCCGCCCGCGAGGTGCTCCGCGACGTGGTCCCGGTCACCCGGCTGCGGCCCGTACCGACCAGCGGCGGGGGCGATGCCGCCGCTGAGATGGTCGCGCAGCTCGAGGGTGCCATCGACGGGTTCGACGCGCCGTCCGCCGACGGGGTGGTCGACGACGTGTTCGCGCGGCTGGACGTCCCACGCGGGCTGGACGAGGTCATCCTGCCCGTGCTCCGTGAGGTCGGGAACGGGTGGCAGGACGACCCTCGGGTGATCGCGCGGGAGCACTTCGCCACCAACGTGCTGCGCCCCCGCCTCCAGCGGCTGCTGCGTGTCGCCACCCCATCGACGGCACGCATCTGCCTCGCGGCCGCTCCCGAGGGCGAGGAGCACGACCTCGGGCTGCTCGCCTCGGCGGTGGTCGCCGCGGACGCCGGGTGGCGCGTCCACTACCTGGGTGCCCGGACGCCGACCGCCGCCATCGAACGGGCCGCCGCCGAGCTCGACCCGGACGTGATCGTCATCGGGGCCATCTTCCGCGACCAGGCCGAGGCGTTCCTCGCCGACCGCCCCACCTTCGACCGGGCCGCGCTCGTCGTCGGTGGCGCGGGGTTCGTGCCGGCCGACACCGCACGGCTCCGCCACGCGGTGCTCCACGAGGGCGACATCCGCACCGTGGCCGCCACGCTCGAGCGGGCCGTCGCAGCTCGCCGCGCCGCCCTCGGGTGACCGTCGCCTCAGCGCGAGATGCGGAACTTGATGCGCACGTGGGTGTGGTACTCGGTGATCTCCGTGCCCTCGACGATCGCCGAGGTGTCCAGGACGGTGAAGCCCTCGACGTTGCGGAGCGTCTTGGTCGCCTCGTCGAGCGCCTTGTGTGCCGCGTCGCGCCACGACTCGGTCGAGACACCAACGAGATCGATCGTCTTGATGACAGCCACGGTCTGCCTCCGGAGGGAGCGGTACCGGCAGGGGCGCCGGTGGGGGACGGGGGTGGTGGGGCGTCGCGGAGAGGTGCCGGGCGGAGGTCCGTGGCGGCTCCCGACGCCACGGACCTCCGACCCGGTCAGGCCGACGGTGCGGCCGTGGAGAGGTCGATGATGTGGGCGAACCGGTCGCCGATTCTACGGGCCGCTGCTTCGCGTGACCCGTCGTCGACGGCCGCTGCGCCGAGCTCGTCGGACCACAGGTCCGGGCCGAACACGACACCACGGTAGGCGTCGACGGCGGCCGTGGCACGCAGAACGTCCTCGGCGTGGTCCACGGACCCGATCCGCACGAGCGCGCTGACACGGTCTCGGCCCTCGTCGCGGAGCAGCGCGCCGAGTCGGGCGGCGTCCGCCGCGTCGACGGGCGGCGGCACCGACCACACGTCGGCGTCGATCCCGAGCTCGCGGATCTCGCGCAACGCGTCCTGGGTCCGGTCCCGCGGGGCCACGAGCTCGAGCAGCAGCGAGCGGTCGGTCTCGTGCAGCCACGCGGCGAGCCTGGTCAGGCCGAGCGCCTGCGCCTTCTTGACCTCCGGCGCATCGTCCGGGTGCCAGCGCACCCGCGCCGCGGTCAACGTGGGGTCGAGGTCCTCGATCGGACCGGCGAACCCGTCGCCATCGGCGAGGACGAAGCGTTCCTGGTCGCGGTCGTCGACCTCGAGGACCACGCTGAGTCCCCGGGTCATGGCCACCGGCGCCAGCTCGGCGGCGAGCACCGGGTCGAGGAGGACGGCGACCGCGTCGGCGCCGACGGCGGCCACGTCGCGGGCGTGCGCGAGCGCGTCGAGCAGCACCGACGCGGTGTCAGCACCTGCGCCGGGCTCGAGCGCGAGCAGGGCGAGCCTGCGGTCGTAGCCGAGGGGCACGGGGTCTCCTGCGCGGCGCGTGGGGCGGGCGGCGGAAGGTAGTGGCGGCGTCCGGGACGATCGGTGGCCGGCGGGCCGTCACCGCAGCAGGAAGGTCACCGTGAACCCGAGGACGGTGCCGATCGCGGCCAGGACCGTCGCGGGCATGCCGAACCGACTGCCCTTCACGTGCGCGACCAAGCCGAGGATCATCCCGAGCGGCCCAGCCAGTGGAGCGACTCCGGCGATGGCGGCGGCCACGGCGCAGAGGACAGCCAGGACGACCAGGACGGTCCGGCCCCGCGGGGAGGCGTCGATCGGCGCGAAGGGGTCGCGCGGGAGCGCCGCGTCGGGCGCCGCGGCTTCGGGCTCGGACACGACGAGGCCTCCTCACGGACGCGGGCGGTGCGCGGTCCCTTCCCGCGCGGGACGAAGGTACCGCCGATGGCCGCGCGGCAGGGGCACCCCCGGCGTTCCCGGTGCCCGCTGTGCGCCCACCTGGCCACCGTCCGCTGCAGTGAGCGGCCGAGTGGCCGACCCTAACCCTGTACGAACGATGGTGGCCGCTGGACCGAGCTCCCCCTACCCCGGTCCTAGCCAGGGGATCACATGCAGCAGCGACGAGAACGACGACGGATGCGGGCCACGCGGTGGCTCCTGATCGTCATCGTGGTCTCGATGCTGCCGGTCCCGTGGCTGCAGGGGGGCCTGCGCCACGGCGCCAGCCGGGAGCTGGTCCTCAGCGTCGACGGGTACACCGTCGACACCCCCGAGATGCGCTACCTCACCGTCCTCGGGTACTACCCGCTGCTGCAGGCCATCGGTGACCAGCTGGTCCGCGACCCCAAGGGGGGGCCGGCGGACCTGCTGAGCCTCGACCCGCCCGACTGGCTGCGGCCGCGGGTCAACGAACCGGTGGCGGTCGCGCTCGGCATGCAGGCAGCGGGTCTGGATTCACCGATCCGTCTGAGCATCGTCGGCCACACCCCGGACGGAGAGCCCGTGGAGGTCGACCGGTTCAACGGCCGCCCCATCCGCACCCGTGACGACCTGGTGAAGGCCCGGGATCTGCGCCCCGAGGAGGGGCCATGGTTCTCCACCCGCGATGGGCAACGCTACGAGGGGGCGCCCTCGGACACCCTCCACCGGGTCCAGCTGCGGTGGAGTACCCGCCTCGATGCGTTCACCACCGGTGGCGTGCCGTTCGGTCACGTGGCAGCGCTGCGCGAGCAGGTCCGCGACCTGCCCGTCGGTGCATCACACACCCTGATGGTGGCGTTGGCGGGCTACGCCCACGCCACGCAGCGGGACCTCGCGCCGGGGTGGACGTTCGCCGGCACCGGCGCGCTGGATCCGCTCACCGGTGCGGTCACCAGGATCGGCGGCCTGGAACTCAAGGCGAAGGCCGCCCACCAGGACGGTGTCGAGCTGCTGATCTACCCGGCCGCCCAGCGCGGCGAGCTCGACGGCATCGCGACGCCGGGGATGCGCCGGGTCCCCGTCAGCACCCTGCAGGAGGCCATCGAGCTGCTCGACGGGCTCGCCCCCCGCTGAAGCGGTCAGGCGGTGAGCGTGCGCAGTGCCGACCGGGCGGCGTGGTGGCCGCAGAGGCCGTGGACCCCGCCGCCGGGGGGTGTGGACGACGAGCACAGGAACAGGCCCGGCACCCCGGTCCGGTACGGGTCCACCGCCAGCCGGGGTCGGGCGATGAGCTGGAGCGGGTCGGTCACCCCACCGGCGATGTCACCGCCGACGTTGTTGGGGTTGTAGGCCTCGAGATCCGCGGGGGTGGTCACGTGACGGGCCACGACGCGATCACCGAAGCCGGGCGCGAACCGCTCGAGCTGCGCTTCCAACCGGACGAGGGCGTCGTCGCCCGCGTAGGCGTTGGGGACGTGGGCGTACGCCCAGAACGGCACCACGTCGCCGACCGCCCGATCGGGGTCCATCAGGTGCTGCTGCGCGGCCAGCACGAAGGGCCGCTCGGGCATGACCCCGTCGTGGACGAGCTGTTCGGCCTCGACCAGCTCCGCGAAGCTGCCGATCACGTGCACCGTCCCGCTGCGCCGGGCCGCCTCCGCGGCCCACGGCACCCCGCCCCGGACGGCGTAGTCGACCTTGAACGCACCGGGCCCGTAGCGCCACCGGGCGTTCCTGCGCCGGATCGGCTCCGGCAGCGCGTCGCCAGCGATCTCGGCCAGTGCACGCGGCCCCACGTCGAGCAACGCGACGCGGGTCGGTGGCAGGTCCCGGAGCGAGGTCACCCGGACGCCGGTGTGGATCTGCCCCCCGAGCTCGCGCAGGTAGCTCGCCATCGACTCGACCAGCGCACGCGAGCCACCGACGACGGCCGGCCACCCGTAGCGGTGCCCGGCCGCGGCCATCAGCAGACCGACCGAGGTCGTCAGCGGCCGGTGCAACGGCTGGACGGCGTGCGCCGCGACCCCGCCGAAGAGGGCCTTTCCCGCCTGGCCGGGGAAGAGGCTCGCCGTGGCCGTGGCCGGCAGCAGCGACAGCGCGCCCGCCCGCCCGGTGGCGATGGGGTGGCGGGGGACCCGGATGACCGGTCCGAGCAGATCGCTGGCGACCGCGTCGTAGGTGCGCACCACCGGGCGCAGCAGCCGGTCCCACACCGGCCCGTCCTCGCCGAGCTCGGCGACGGTCCGGTCGAGGTCGCGGTACTTGAGCGCGACCTGGCCGTCGTCCAGGGGATGCGCGACGGCGATCTCCGGGTGGGCCCAGCGCAGGCCGTGCCGTTCCAGGGGCATGGACCCGAACACCGCCGACGCTGCCCCGAAGGGGTGGATGGCGCTGCACACGTCGTGCAGCAGCCCCGGCAGGGTGAGGTCGTCGCGGGAGCGGGCACCACCGCCGATCGTGTCCT
Source organism: Nitriliruptor alkaliphilus DSM 45188 (assembly GCF_000969705.1). GTDB lineage: Bacteria > Actinomycetota > Nitriliruptoria > Nitriliruptorales > Nitriliruptoraceae > Nitriliruptor > Nitriliruptor alkaliphilus. Next base: position 1,333,007 of record NZ_KQ033901.1, on the reverse strand, counting down.
CGGCCTCCAGCACGGTGACCCGGAACCCCTCGCGGGCGAGGGTCAGTGCCGCCGCCAACCCGTTGGGTCCGGCACCGACGACGACGGCATCGGTGCGGGCAGGCGACACGGCCACGGACGCTCCGGGGGTCTAGGGACGGGGTGCGGCCGCGGCAGCCTGCCCCATGCCGTCCGTCGACGCACCTCGGCGGCCGGGGGAGGCCAGGCCGAGCCGGACGAACAGCAGCGGCCCGAGACCCCCGACCCACGCCCCCACCGCCGCGTAGCGCAGGTAGCGCAGCACCAGGGCGACCGGGTCCTCGCCGCCGGGCAGCAGCGCGCCGAGGCCCTGCCACAGCACGACGACCACGATGCCGCCGACCAGCACGCGTAGCACCCGTTGTCCCGTGGGGCCGCCGACCTCGAACCCGCCACCGCGAGCCAGCAGCACCAGGCCCACGACCAGGCCCGCCAGCGTCCCCGCGGGGGTGACCGCGGCACTGGCGCCAGCGACGGAGGTGGCGTCCGGAAGGCCGACCCACCCGAAGCTGACCCCGGCCAGCCGACCCGCGAGGAGGGTCGCCGGCGCGATCATCGCCAGCGATGCGACCACGCCCGCCAGCACCCGCTCGGTGTCGGTGACGCGACGCCACCACCGGACGACCCGAGGCTCGAGCACCACGAACCAGACCACCAGCACCGCGCCCACGAGCCAGCCGACGAGCAGGTCCTCGAGCAGGTGGGCGCCGAGGTGGACCCGGCTCCAGCCGATCGCGAGGATGAGCAGGACGAGGCCGATCCGCACGGCTCGGCGTCGCGCACCCACGGCGAAGAGGCCCCAGACCGCCGCCGCGTTCTGGGCGTGCCCCGACGGGATGCCGAAGCTGTGCTCGTCGACCTGCGCGAGCTCCGGCGCGAGGAAGCCGGGCCGTGGGGTGGCGAACAGGAGCTTGAGGACCCCGTTGAGCCCCGCCGTGACCAGCAGCATCACCCCGAGCCGGATACCCCAGCGGCGGCTGATCGCCCAGAACAGGATCGGGAAGGCGAGCAGGTAGAACTCCTCGTCGCCGAGGAAGGTCACGACGGCCATCAGCGGGGTGAGCCACCCGAGGTCGTGCTGTAACCGTGCCGCACGGTCCAGCTGGGCCGCGTACCGCGACGGGTCGGGACCACGGACGGTCCCCCGGGCCGCCTCACGTTCCTCGAGCACGTCGACCAGCACGTCGGGCACGTCGGTCATGATCCCGTGGACGCCGGCGTCGAGCAGCCGGTGCATCTGTTCGGGATCGTTGACGGTCCAGACCTCGACGGTCGCACCCACACGCTCGGCGGCCCGCACGAACCGGGGGGTGACCACCCGCCGACCGTCGTGGTGCTCGGGGACCTGGAACACCTCGGCCGGCGGCGACCACCACGGGTGGAGACCGACCAGCTGGCGGACGTAGAAGCCGGTGGTCTCGCCCTCGGGCATGTTGGTGCGGACCTCGGGCAGCTGCTCCCGTACCGGCAGGAGGTAGTCGGTGTCGAACGAGGAGATGGTGATGGTGTCGGCACGGCCGGACGCGGCGACCAGGTCGATGGCAGGCTGCACGACACGGTCGCCGGTGTCGGTCTTCAGCTCGATGTTCAGCGGAACGTCCGGGTAGGCGTCGAGCACCTCGGCGAGGGTCGGGATGGTCACGCCCTGACCGGCGAAGGGTCGCGTCCCATCGGGAGCCTCGAAGGTCGCGCCGGCGTCGAGTTCCTTGACCTCCTCGAGGGTCAGATCGCCGACCGACCCGGTGCCGTCGGTGGTGCGGTCCACCGTCCCGTCGTGGAGGATCACCACCTCGCCGTCGGCGGTCAGCTGCAGATCCATCTCGAGGACGTCGGCGCCCTGCTCGAGCGCGAGATCGAAGGCTGGCATCGTGTTGGTCGGCGCGTACGCCTGGGCCCCCGAGTGCGCGATCACGAGGACGTCGTCGCCGGCGACCTCAGCCGGAGGCGGCACCTGGGACCACGCCGCGCCGACGATCGCCGCGAGCAGGACACCGGCGACCACGAGCCGTCGCCGCGTCCGCGCCACCCCCGACACCTGCACGCCACCCTCCTCGCGTGGAACCTACCGACGCAAGCCGACCGGGGTGGCGGACGCCGGGCGGTGTCTACGCATCGGTCCCGCCCCGCACGCCCCGAGGGGCAAGGACGTGGCCGCCAACAGGATGGCCCCTGCCTTCACCTCGGCTCCCCCTTCGAGGTCTCGCAGCGGCGAGGAACGAGGCCATCGTTCTGCAGCCGAGCTGTCTCGGCCGGCGTCGTAGGCCTCGGCCGGCAGGTAGCTCTCGTTCACGAGCCGGCGGATGATCTCGTCCTCGGATGGCTCGGTGGTGCGCGCCGTATCCGCGGCGCCTTCGGGTTCGGCCGATCCGACCGAGGCCGGGTCGCGCGGTGGCTGCTCCGTCCTTGATGCTGAGGCACTCGGCCAAGGGCTTCGGTCGGCACATGTGGGACCGGGCGAGTAGGGGCGAGGTCTGGCTACGGTGCCGGTGTCGCCATGAATCAGCTCACCGTTGGCAGCCACCGGATCGCGTACCGGGAGAGCGGTACGGGGCCGCCGCTCGTTCTGCTGCACGGATGGCCGCTCGACAGCCGCGAGTTCTCGCGGCAGCTCGAAGGGTTGGCCGACGAGTTCCGGGTCGTGGCCTGGGACGCGCCAGGAGCAGGCAGATCGTCCGACCCGCCCGAGACTTCACGGCTCGAGGACTGGGCGCACTGGCTTGCCGCGTTCATCGAGACCCTCGAGCTCGCCCCGGCCCACGTGGCCGGGCTCTCGTTCGGCGGCGGCCTGGCGCTCGAGCTGTTCCGCCAGCACCCCGTCGTCGTCCGATCCCTGATCCTCATGTCGGCGTACGCGGGATGGGGCGGCTCGCTCTCCGGCGAGGAGGTCCAGCGCCGGGTCCATCGGACGCGTGTCAACACCGCGTCGCCGCCGGCGCAGTGGGCACCGGCGCTCATCGGCACCCTGCTTCCCGAGGACTCGGATGCTGGGCTGGCCGACGAGCTCACCACGATGATCGCCGACGTCCATCCGGCGGCGACCAGGACCGCGATCCAGGCTCTTGCCGCCGCCGATCTCACCGACACGCTGTCCAAGGTCGATGTGCCGACGCTGCTGCTGTACGGCGAGCTGGATGTGCGGTCTCCGAAGGCGGTGTGGGAGCCCATCCATGCCGCGATCGCGCACTCTCGGCTGGTGGTCATCCCAGGGGCCGGCCACATGGTCGACATGCAAGCCGCCGAGCGGTGCAACGACGAGATCCGCGCCTTCCTCCGTCACGTGGAGGACAACGGGTCCACCACGTAAGAGGGGATCCTCCGGCACCGACGTCACGGCTGCCGCGGGGCACCCACGGGTCCGGGATGTCAGCGGCACTCCGACACCCGCGGCTGCTCGCAGCGGCGCTACGCGGCGCACCCATCGGCGCCCCGAGCCGTGTCCGCTGCGGAGCCCGCGAGGCCATCTCCGCTTCCGATCGAGCTCTGATCCCTCCAGAACGCTCTCGTCGATGCGTGGCATGACGGGAACTCCAGCGAACGAAGCAGGAGGGATCCCCCCAGCGCACGCTGAGGCGAACTCTACGACCTCGGTCGCCGATCGAAGTCAGCCGGCTCAGCCGGCCCAACGTCGCGGATGAGGCAGAACTCGTTGCCGAACGGATCCACGGCGACGGCCCACTCGAGCACCGGATGATCATCCGATGGGTACAGAGCGGGAGGCTTCTCGAGCCGTCCCCCCAAGGCTTCCACGTCGCGAAGCGCCGCCTCGACATCAACGACGGTGAAGTCGAGGTGGACCCGGTTCTTCGCAGCGGCCTTCACCTCGGGCACCAACTGGAGCAGGATGGACCCGTCCTCAGGTCGTCCGAGTCGGGAGAACCGACCCTGGAAGCCACTGAACAGCAGCGGTTTGCCCGAGACGGCGGCCCAGAACCGTTCGCCCTCATCGAGGTCGTTGACGTCGATGACAACGGCCCGCAACGGCCCGACCGCCATCCTCCCGCCGCTCTGTCGCTGACCCACTCACCGTAGCCGGTCATCCGGTGAGCTCGCTGGCCTTCTCCGTTCCGCGGAGGCCGATGGACCGCTGTCTGCGTGACGAGGCCCTGCTGTGGCTTCAGGAGCCCGACCGTTCGGCGCGGGCATGACGGGCATCGAGACTCCAGCGCCCGGCGCCACGCCAGAGCACGTAGCTGGCGATGAGCAGGACGACGACGGGGAGCGCGATGGGGGGCTCCTCGGCGTCGACGTTGGGCCAGATGTCCACCACCAGGTGGGTGTAGACGGCGCCCAGCATCGTCGGCACCGCCAGTGCGGCACCGATGCGGGCCCACAGGCCGAGCGCCAGCAGGGTGCCAGCGACGAGCTCCGCGGCCACGGCGAGGGGTGCGAGCACGCCCGGGACCGGGAAGCCTGCCGCCTCGACGAGCGGGCGCATCGGTGCCTCTGGCGCGAGAACGTGGGCGAGGCCGATCCCGAGCAGCGGCGCTGCCGCCACGAGGCGCAGTGGCAGCAGGTGCCGCCGGGGCTCGGTGGTGCGGACCTGTTCGAGCACGGTCGGACGCTGGGTGGCTGACGTGATGGTGGCCATGGGTCGCGCTCCCCGGTCAGAGGCCCACCCGCAGGCTGACCTCGTAGCGATCGACGGTACGGATCTCGGACCCCGCACCGTCGCTGATGTCACCGCGGAGGCGGCTGGCTTCCGCCTCGGAGGCGCGCATGGCCTCCTCGGTCTCCCAGAACGTGATGCCCAGCGACTCACCGGACGTGCGGTCGACCAGCGAGAGGACCCCGGCGAAGCCGGGCACGGTCTGCAGTTGCGGCAGGATCTTGTCGACCACCAGGCGTTCGGCGTCGTCGATCGCCTCGGGTCGGTCCTGGAAGCGGTTCACTCGGGCGTACATCGGCAGCTCCTTCGATCGGTGCCACCACGATGCTGCGCCCCTGACCCCACGGAACGCATCGGGCGTTCACCCGAACTTCGTACCGCGTCACAGCAGCCCGTGTTGCATCGCGAACAGCGTCGCCCCGGCACGGGTCGTCACGCCGGCCTTGGCGTAGATGTGCTCGATGTGGGTGCCGACCGTCTTCACCGAGATCACCAGCTCGGCCGCGACCTCACGGTTGGAACGGCCGCGGGCGATGAGCCGCAACACCTCGACCTCGCGGTCGGTCAGGTGCGCCGGTCTCGCGCTGACCGCCGGCCTCGGCTCGTGGCCCGCCGCGACCATCACCGCCTCGACGTCGTTCGGATCGAAGCGTCCGGAGCGCGCGTCGCGCCGGAGTCGCTCGCCGGCCTCACCTGCCGAGTGCGCCCGACGGTGGGGGCGTGCCTCGGTCAGCGCCTGGTAGGCGTCAGCGGCCGCGAGCAGCCGCTCGGACCGGGAGAGGTCGGCGCCTCGGGCACCACGGTGGTAGCCAGATCCGTCGGCGCGCTCGTGGTGGCAGGCGGCGATGCGGGCCAGTGGCGCGAGCACGTCCGACCGGTCGAGGATCCGCTCGGTGAGGTAGGTGTGCAGCCGCACCCGCTCCCAGGCGTCGACGGTCAACGGCCCGGGGTGGTCCCAGATCCCGGTGGGCACCCCGACGCGGCCGAGGTCGTGCACGAGCCCGGCGAGGCGCAGCGCACGGACCGCCTCGACGGAGAGGCCGGCGACGGTGCCCGCCGCCGCGGCGAGCTCGGCGACTCCCGGCGAGTGGCCGCGCATCCACGGAGACGCGAGGTCGACGAAGTCCGCGAACGCCGCCAGCGTCCCTTCGAGCTGCCCGTGACCGATCCACGCCCATGGTGCGGGCTCGGCCTCCAGGGTGGCATGCCACGGATCGTCGACGTCGCTCAGTGCCAGCATTCCCCGCGGATCGTCGAGGAACGCCGCGGCCACGGACGGGTCGTAGGCGCGGCCGGCGCGCTTGCGGATCACCTCGACGGCGTCGTCGAGTCCGACCAGCCGCACCCACAGGTCGATGTCTCGGGCCACCACCACGACCCGGATGGGTTCGGGCACCTCCTCGCCCTCGATACCGGCGGGCAGGCCCTTGCCGTCCCAGCGCTCGTAGGCCCGCTCGAGCGCGACGGTCACCCCGCGGCCCACACCGATGCGCGACGAGAGCAGCTGCGCGGCCTCGCAGTGGGCAGCCAGCGAGCGGCGCGCCCCGCCGGGGTCGGCGAGCATCGCCGCCGCGCGCGCGACACGGCGTGGTGCCGGTAGCCCCTCTCCGACGGTGGCCGCCAGCGCTCGGACCTGCTCGACGACGGTGCCCATCAACGTCGGCGCCATCCCCGCGTTGAAGCCCATCTCGTCCCCGCCGACGGCTGCGGCCGTCTCGGACGCGTCGGCAGTGCAACCCAGGAAACGCAGCAACGCCACGTAGTAGACGTCCGCCGGCCGCTCGCTGCCCACACCCGATCGGCGGGCGAGTTCCACGGACAGCAGGCAGGTGCGCAACGCGTGCGCGAGCGGCTGGCCGGTGCCGAGGTCGGTCGCCAGCGACAGCGACGCGACCAGCTCGGCCAGCCGGACCCGGCCATCGGGGACCGCATCCTCTCCCACGCCCGCTCTCCGGACCGCCGACCGCGACGCGTCAGCCGCCACGAGCATGCTCCTCCGCGCGGGCGATGACAACTGCGAGCCAGTAGGCCCGCAGACGTGTCGGTCGCGCCTCGGGTCAGCGCTGCGCGCATCGTCACCGCAGGGATCGCCTCCACTACGGTTCCGGCATGGAGCAGGCGGAGTTCCGCGATCCACGGCTCGTCTCGGTGTACGACGCCGAGTACGGCTGGTCGCGTATCGATGAGTTCTTCCTGGCGGTCGCCAACGAGACGCCACGCGTTCGGGTGCTCGACCTGGGTTGTGGGTCCGGACGACTGGCGCTGGCGTTGGCCGCCGCCGGCCATCAGGTCACCGGGCTCGATCCCGCAGCAGCGTCGCTCGCAGCCGCTCGCGCCAAGCCGAACGCCGACGCCGTCACCTGGGTCGAAGGCACCGCCTCCTCACTGCGCCAAGGCATGTTCGATCTCGCCCTCATGACCAGGCACGTGGCCCAGTTCTTCGTCGACGAAGACGAGTGGGCCACGACGCTACGCGATCTGCATCGTGCGCTGGTCCCGGGCGCTCGGTTGGTCTTCGACAGCCGCGACCCCCGATCACGCGCCTGGGATCGCTGGAACCCCGAGGACTCGCGGTCCATCGTCGAGCTCCCGGATCGAACCGAGGTCGACCTCTTCACCGAGGTGACCGATGTGGACGGGAGCGTGGTCAGCTTCGCCACGCACTACCGGTTCGATGATGGGACGCATCTCACGTCCACCGCCGCGCTGCGCTTCCGCACCGAGGACGAGCTCCGCGACTCGCTCGCCGCGGCCGGCTTCTCGATCCGAGCGGTGTACGGAGGGTGGGAGCGGCAGCCGATCGGCGCCGCGGCCGGCGAGCTGCTCGTGGTCGCCGAGAGGTGATGTGAGCGCGGCGTGGCACCCGCCTGACGGTCATCCGGCGGGGAGGGCGGCCGCGGGGTCGTCGGCACCGCCCGGGGCGCCCGTCGGACGTGAGCCGAGGGTGACCTCGCCGTCGTGCACGTCGACGGTCACGGTCCGGCCGTCCTCGATCGCGCCGGTCAACAGCGCCTTGGCGAGCCGGTCCTCGAGCTCCTTGCGGATCACCCGCTTGAGCGGCCGGGCACCGTAGACGGGGTCGAAGCCGCGCTCGGCGAGCCAGTCGAGCGCCGCCGGCGTGACCTCGAGGGTCAGGTCGCGTTCGGCGAGCCGGTGACGCAGCCGGTCGAGCTGGATGTCGGCGATGGCACGCAGCTGCTCGGCGGCGAGCCGGTCGAAGATCACGACCTCGTCGATGCGGTTGAGGAACTCCGGCCGGAAGTGGCTGCGCACGTCGGCCATCACCCGTTCGCGCAGCTCGTCGGGACCGAGGGTCACGTCGAGGATGTGGGTGCTGCCGAGGTTGGAGGTCATGATCACGACCACGTTGCGGAAGTCGACCGTGCGCCCCTGCCCGTCGGTCAGGCGCCCGTCGTCGAGGACCTGCAGCAGGACGTTGAACACGTCCGGGTGGGCCTTCTCGACCTCGTCGAGCAGCACGACGCGGTAGGGCCGACGCCGCACGGCCTCGGTGAGTTGGCCGCCCTCGTCGTACCCGACGTACCCCGGGGGCGCGCCGATGAGACGGGCGACGGTGTGCTTCTCCTGGTACTCGCCCATGTCGATGCGGACCATGGCTCGCTCGTCGTCGAAGAGGAACTCGGCGAGCGCCCGAGCGAGCTCGGTCTTGCCCACGCCCGTCGGGCCGAGGAACAGGAAGCTGCCGAGCGGACGGTCCGGGTCGGAGATCCCCGACCGCGACCGGCGTACGGCGTTGGCGACCGCTTCGACCGCCTCGTCCTGACCGATGACCCGCCGGTGGAGGTGGGCCTCGAGCTCGACCAGCTTGGTGGCCTCGGACGCGACGAGCTTGGCGACGGGGATGCCGGTCCAGCGCGCCACCACCTCGGCGATCTCGGTCTCGCCGACCTCCTCCTCGAGGAGGGACTCGCCCTCCTCGCGCAGCTGCTCGAGCTCGTCCTGAGCCGCCGCGAGCTGGCGTTCGAGGTCGGGCACGCGGCCGTAGCGGAGCTCGGCCGCGCGCTCGAGGTCACCGTCGCGCTCGGCGGCGGCAGCCTGCTCGCGCAGCTGCTCGAGCTCACCCTGGGCGTCACGCAGGTGGCCGATGGCGTCCTTCTCGCGACCCCAGCGGACCCGCATGCCCGCGTCGCGTTCGCGCAGATCGGCGAGCTCGGCGTCGAGGTCGTCGAGGCGCGCCTTGGCCGAGGCGGTGTCCTCCTTGGCGAGGCTGACCCGCTCGATCTCGAGCTGGCGGATGCGACGGTCGACCTCGTCGATCTCGGGCGGCGAGGAGTCGATGGCGATGCGCAGACGCGCCGACGCCTCGTCGAGCAGGTCGATGGCCTTGTCGGGCAGGAAGCGGTCGGTGAGGTAGCGATCCGACAGGGCAGCCGCAGCCACGAGCGCGTCGTCGGTGACGCGCACGCCGTGGTGGACCTCGTAGCGCTCCTTGAGGCCGCGCAGGATCCCGACGGTGTCGGGCACGGACGGCTCGGCCACGTGCACCGGCTGGAAGCGCCGCTCGAGCGCCGCGTCCTTCTCGATCCCGCGGTACTCGGCGAGGGTGGTCGCACCGATCATCCGCAGCTTGCCGCGGGCGAGCAGCGGCTTGAGCATGTTGGCCGCGTCCATCGCCCCCTCGGCCTTGCCGGCGCCGACGACGGTGTGCAGCTCGTCGATGAAGGTGATGACGCGCCCCTCGGCGGCTTCGATCTCCTTGAGGACCGCCTTCAGCCGCTCCTCGAACTCGCCGCGGTACTTGGCACCCGCCACCATGGCCGACAGGTCGAGCTCGACGAGTCGCTTGTCCTCGAGCAGCGTCGGGACGTCACCCTCGACGATCCGGCGGGCGAGCCCCTCGACGATGGCGGTCTTGCCGACCCCCGGCTCTCCGATCAGGACCGGGTTGTTCTTGGTGCGTCGCACGAGCACCTGGATGACGCGGCGGATCTCCTCGTCGCGACCGATGACGGGGTCGAGCCCGCCCTCGCGGGCGAGCTCGGTGAGGTCGCGGCCGTACTTCTCGAGCGCCTCGTAGGTCGCTTCGGGGTCCTGGGAGTCGACGCGCTGGGCCCCGCGGACCTGGCGCAGGCCGTCGAGCACGGCGTCACGGCCGACCCCCTGTTCGGTCAGCAGCTTGGAGATGCGGTCCCCCGCCTCGATCAGGGCGAGCAGCAGGTGCTCGGTGGAGACGTAGGAGTCGCCGAGCTGGACCGCCTCGCGGTGCGCCGCCTCGAGGACCCGGACCAGGGACTGGGCGAGCGACACCTCGCCGGAGGCGCCGTAGGCCGCGCTCGTCTCGGTCAGCAACTCGTGCACCCGGTTGCGCAGCGTCGTCGGCGTGACGCCGAGCTTCTGCAGCAACGGCAGCACGACCCCGTCGGCCTGCTCGAGCAGCGCAGCGAGGAGGTGGGCGGTGCCGACCTCGGGGTGCGAGCGCTCGCGGGCGATGCCGCCGGCGCGCTGCAGCGCCTCCTGCGACTTGTGCGTCAACCGATCCAGATCCACGCGCGTCACCTCCTCGGGGCCTCGTCCAACGCGTCCGGGGACCGACGGTACGCGGGTGAACACGCCCTGGCAGGGGCCGGATGGCATCCGGACGCAACGAACCTGCGCCGAGGGAGCCCCATCGGGTTGCGCCGGACAGGCGCAGGACCTACAGGACGCCCGCGTACGCGGAGAGGGCGGGCTGTCCCCCGAGGTGGGCGTACAACACCCGGGACCCGGGCCGGATCTGCTCCGATCTGACCATCCCGATGAGGCCGGCCATCGACTTACCCTCGTAGACGGGGTCCGTCAGCATCCCTTCGAGCCGCGCAGCGGTCCGGATCGCCTCCAACGTCGCCGCATCGGGGATGCCGTACGTGCCGGCGTGGTAGCCGTCGACGAGTTCGATGTCGTCAGCCGACAGGTCCCGATCGACGCCGATCATCTCCGCCGTCCGGGTGGCGATCCGCGTGAGCTGTTCACGGGTCCGGTCCACGGTCGCCGACGCGTCGATCCCGATGATGCGCCGACCCTCGCCCTCGAGCGCGGCCCCGGCGATCATCCCGGCGTGGGTGGAGCCCGTCACCGTGCAGACGACGACGGTGTCGAAGGTGATCCCGAGGTCGCGTTCCTGCGCGGCGACCTCGGCGACCCAGTTCGCGAACCCCAGGCCACCGAGCGGGTGGTCGGACGCGCCCGCGGGGATGGGGTAGGGCCTGCCACCGGCCTCTTCGACCGAGGACAACGCGCGCTGCCACGAGTCCCGGATCCCGATGTCGAACCCCGCGGGGTCCATCCGCACGTCGCCACCCATGATGCGGGTCAACTGGAGGTTGCCGACCTTGTCGTAGACGACGTCGGGCCAGTCGACCCAGTGCTCCTGCACCGTGACGGCCTTCAGCCCGAGGTGGTTGGCCACGCCGGTCACGGCCCGGGTGTGGTTCGACTGCACACCGCCGATCGACACGAGCGTGTCGCAGCCCTGCGCCAGCGCGTCCGCGACGAGGTACTCCAGCTTGCGGACCTTGTTCCCGCCGAAGGCGATGCCGGAGTTGCAGTCCTCACGTTTGGCCCAGATCTCGACCTCGTCGCCGAGGTGCTCGCTCAGCCGACGCAAGGGATGGACCGGCGAGGGGCCGAAGAGCAGCGGAACGCGTTCGAACTCGTCGAGGCCCACGGCACGGTCTCCGGTCGGGAGGCGGAACCTACCGGTCGGTGCGGGGTCGAGGCAGGCAGGGCCGAGCCGCGTGTCGACCCGACGGTCGGCATCGCTCAGCCGGGCGTGACGGTGCCGGTCAGGTGCGGAGCGCCCGAGCGCGGGTCGCGGACCGCGAAGGACCAGCCACCGTCCCGCGCGGCGGCGGCGAAGGTCACCGTCCGCGGCATCGGCAGCGGCTTGCCGAACCGCAGGGCCTGCACGCCCGCGGCCGGGGTGCGGTCCTCGATCGCCGCGAGGGCTCGGGCCGCCGTCCACATGCCGTGCGCGATCGGCCTCGGGAAGCCGAACATCCGGGAGGTCAGCGGCGTCAGGTGGATGGGGTTGCGGTCGCCGGACACCGCCGCGTAGCGCCGACCCGTGTCGGCTGCGACCCGCCACCGAGCACCGTCGGCGTCGGCGGGGGGCGGGTCGAGCGGTAGCTCGAGCTCGTCGGCGGCCTCGTCCCCGCTGGTGCCTCGCCGCAGGTAGGTGCTGACCCCGGACCAGACCAGCTCGTCGCCGACCCGGGCGACCGAGACGACGTCGAACTGCCGGCCCTTGCGGTGCGGCCGCAGGTCCGCGGTCCGGACCGTCAGCGACAGCGGTTCGTCGGCGGTCACCGGGCGCTGCTGTTCGGTGCGGTTGGCGACGTGCACCAGGCCGGGCAGCGCGAACGGGAAGCGCCGATCGGCCATCAACGCGACCTGCAACGGGAAGGTCAGCACGTGGATGTAGGTCGCCGGCAAAGCGTCGGTGAACCGGTAGCCGCAGACACGCGCGTAGTCCGCCAGGTGGTCGCGGTCGACCGCGAGATCACCGACCTGGAGCGTGCGGTCCGGCAGGTCGTCGCCGCTGCCGGGCAGGGCGCCGCTGACGGCGGCGCGGGCGTACAGCCTCCCGAGGGAGGGCAGCTGGTCGAGCTCTTCGATCGTGGTCACGTGGGAAGCTCCGATGTCGCCGGTGTCGCGGACCGAGGCCCTCGAGGGGCCGAGGGAGCACGCACGGTGCTAGGCCCCGATGAGGTGCTGGCCGTCGACGCGCAGGGTGGTGCCGTTGCACCCGACCGCTGCGGGTGAGGCGAAGAACGCGATCGCCTCGGCGACATCGACCGGCAGACCGCCCTGGCTGAGGCTGTTCATGCGCCGACCGAACTCGCGAGGCACCAGCGGCATCGCGCCGGTCATCTCGGTCTCGATGAACCCGGGCGCGACCGCGTTGATCGACCCGCCGCGGTCGGCGAGCGCCGGTGCGAGCGCCTCGACGTGGCCGATGACACCGGCCTTCGACCCGGCGTAGTTGGACTGGCCCTTCCCGCCCGCGATGCCAGCCATGGACGACACGCAGATGATCCGACCGCCCTCGTTGAGCACGCCGTCATCGAGCAGCGCGTCGTCGATGCGCTCCTGCGAGGTGAGGTTCACGGCGATGACCGCGTCCCACCAGCCGCGGTCCATGTTGGCCAGCGTCTTGTCCCGGGTGATGCCGGCGTTGTGGACCACCACGTCGACGCCGTCGTGCCGCTGCTTCAGATGGTCGCCCAGGCGCTGCGGTGCGTCCTCGGTGGTGATGTCGAGCTGGAGGCTGGTACCACCGATCTCGTTGGCGACCCGCTGGAGCGCGTCGCCCTGCGCGGGGACGTCGAGACAGACCACGTGGGCGCCGTCGCGGGCCAGGACCCGGGCGATCGCCGCCCCGATGCCGCGCGAGGCGCCGGTGACCAGCGCCACGTGCCCGTCGAGCGGCCGGTCCCAGTCGAGGTCGGCAGCCGAGGACGAGGACGGGCCGACCCGCAGCACCTGGCCGGACACGTACGCGGACCGGGCGGACACCAGGAACCGTACGGCCGCGTCGAGGTCGTTCTCGGCACCGGCGCCGACCTGCACGAGCTGGGCCGTCGTGCCGCCGCGGGCTTCCTTGCCGAGGGAGCGCACCACACCCTCCAGCGCCCGCTGCGCGGCACGCGCGTGCGGATCGGTCGCGTCCTCGGGCGGGCGCCCGAACACGATGATGCGACCCGACGAGCGCACACGCTTGAGCACCGGCTGAAGCAGCTCGTGCAGCTGCCCGAGCTCGGCGCTGCGTTCGATGCCGGTCGCGTCGACGAGCACCGCGCCGAACCGCTCGGGCTGCTCGTCACCGGCCGGCTCGGCGCTGGTGTCGGTGTCCTCGGTCACCACCTCGAGGCCGGCGTTCGTGAGCAGGTCGGCAACGGGGCCGCGGACCGCGCCGCCGGCTGCGCCGACGACGAGGGCACGTCCGTGCAGGAGCGGCTGGCCGGGTTCGTACCGGCGCAGCTCGGGTGGGGTCGGCACCGCCAGGGTGTCGGTGATCTGCTTGCCGATGGGGCTGGTCAGGAGCTGTTGCAGCAGGTCGGCCACGGGAGCCTCTCCGGTCGAACGTGTGGGGTGCGGATCGCGGGATCGAGGACGGACGATCGACGGTCAGCGCTCGAGGATGGCGACGACGCCGTTCCCACCGGCCGCACAGATCGAGATCAGGGCTCGGCCACCACCCCGCTCGTCGAGCTGCTTGGCAGCGCTGGCCAGGATGCGGCCGCCGGTCGCGGCGAACGGGTGACCGAACGCGAGCGACGAACCGGTGGGGTTGAGCCGGTCGCGGTCGATCGGGCCGAGCGCCCCGTCACGCCCGAGCCGCTCCTTGCAGAACCCGTCGTCCTCCCAGGCCTTCAGGGTCACCAGGACCGTCGACGCGAACGCCTCGTGGATCTCGTACAGGTCGAAGTCCTGCAGGCTCAGCCCGTGGCGGTCGAGCAGGCGCGGCACGGCGTGGATGGGGGCGGTGAGCAGCCCGTCCTCGCCGTGGACGTAGTCGACGGCGGCGGTCTCGTGGTCGACGAGGAATGCGAGCGGGCTGAACCCGCGGTCCTCGGCCCACGCCTCGCTGGCGAGCAGCACGCTGGCAGCGCCGTCCGACAGCGGGGTCGAGTTCGCCGCCGTGAGCGTGCCGGACCCGTCCGGGTTCGCGAACGCCGGACCGAGCTCGGCGAGCTTCTCCGGATCCGAGTCGGGACGCAGGTTCTGGTCGCGGGTCAGGCCGAGGTAGGGCGCAACGAGGTCGTCGAAGAACCCGCGGTCGTAGGCCGCGGCGGCGGCCCGGTGGCTGGCGACGGCGAGCTCGTCCTGGGGTTCTCGTTCGATCCCCCACGCGTCCGCGGTCCGTTGCATGTGCTGGCCCATCGACAGGCCGGTGCGCGGCTCGGCGTTGCGGGGGGCCTCGATGCCGATCATGCCGGGCCGGAAGTTGCCGAGCAGCTTGATGCGGTCCTGCGGTGTCCTGGCCGAGTTGAGGCTGAGCAGGAACCGGCGCAGGTCCTCGCTGACGGCGATCGGGGCGTCCGAGGTGGTGTCGACCCCGGCGGCGATGCCGGCCTCGATGCGGCCGAGGGCGATCTTGTCCCCGACCGCGAACGCGGTCTGCAGGCCGGTGCCGCACGCCTGCTGGATGTCGTAGGCCGTCGTCGCCCCGTCGAGGGCGCTGCCGAGCACCGCCTCGCGGGTGAGGTTGAAGTCCCGGCTGTGCTTGAGCACCGCGCCGCCGACCACCTCGCCGAGGCGTTCGCCCTGCAACCCGAACCGGGCCACGAGCCCGTCGAGCACCTCGGTCAGCATGTCCTGGTTGGATGCCCGCGCGTAGGGGCCGTTGGAGCGGGCGAAGGGGATGCGGTTGCCACCGAGGACGGCGACGCGACGGATCTCGGGCACGAGCAGGCTCCAGGGCCGACGACAGCGAGCCGCGAGGTTGCCACGAGCACGCGGTCGCGTGCCACCCGCGAGCACCCCCACACGGCCACGTCCGCGACAGCGAACACTGTCACATCAGCTGTTGCCGACCGGATCGTCGTCGTCCGGGCCGAGGACGACGTCGACCGCCACCTCGAAGCCGGGCAGCGCCGCGGAGCGGACCCGCTGGCCACGCGGTACCAGCGCGGGCGGGGCGTAGGCGTCGCCCTCGAGCACGTAGCACTCGAACCGCTGGGCGTCGTTGTCGACGAACCAGTACTCGGGGACGCCGGCGTGCTCGTAGACGCGTCGCTTGCGCACGAGGTCGTGCCCCCGGGTCGACGGTGAGGACACCTCGACCACCAGCAACGGTGGGACCGCGATCGGCAGCTCGCGACGCGGCGCCGGTCGCGGGAGCCAGAACACGTCCGGCTGCAGGACGACGTCACCGAACGCGACGTCCAGCGGGGCGGTGTAGCCCTGCCCTCCGGTGTCGTGCTCGTGTCGGTACTCGACCAGCGCGACGAGCACCTCGCGGACGGCGTCACCGTGCAGCGGGCGCGACGAGTCCGACGCGACGTCGGCCATCGGGTCGTCGACCTGCTGGCCGTCGATGTAGAGCCACCCGTCGATGATCTCGCGACGGACGTTGTCGACGGGCGTCGCGGCGCACAGCCGCTCGTAGGTCCAAGGTCCGCGCCGCGTCGACCGCTGCTCGGTGGTGACCACGTCCACCGCCTCTCACCACGACGTCGCCTCCGAGCCTACCTCCGCGGAACCGGACGCGGCCCGTGCGCTCCGACCGGCTGTGGAGGGAGGCGACCGCTGTCAGGCATCCGCGGAACGGCGCTCGGGCGGCGGGATCGGGGTCGCACGCTGCACCGGGGGCCGGTTCGGACGCGGCGAGCTGCCACGCTGACCGGTCCGTCTGCGCAGCTGGTGAACCTCGACGTCACGGGTCGGCGACTTGACGAGGTCGAAGCGGTCACCGGCCGGTCGCGCGTCGAGCCGCTCGGCCAGGACCCGCACCATCTCCTCGAGCTCACCGACCCGGCGCCGCGCGCCCTCGAGCTTCTCGCCGAGCTCGAGCACGACCCGCACGCCGGCGAGGTTCAGGCCCTCGTCGGTGGTCAACGTCTTGATCAACCGGAGCCGCTCGACGTCCCGGTGCGAGTAACGGCGCGTGCCGCCCTCGGTCCGGGCAGGCGTCAGCAAGCCCTCGCGTTCGTAGGCGCGCAGGGTCTGCGGGTGCAGATCGGCGAGTTCGGCAGCGACCGAGATGACGTAGACGGGGGCATCCTCGTCCTCGGTCGCATCGAAGCGGTCCGCCCCGGCGCCGGGCTGATCTGCCTGCTGGTCGGCACGGCGTCGCGCCGACCAGGACCAGGCCCGCCCCGGTTCGGGCGCATGTGGTTCGAGGAACCGCTGCTGCGAGCTCTCGTCCGGCTCAGCGGTCCCGGGCGTCCTGGTGGCGTTCACAGCCACCCCCTTCAGCCGTCGCGCACGACGCCGCCGAGCAGCTCGGCGTCGCGCGTGGAGGTGTCGTCAAGCTCGGCGAGCTGCTCGAGCAGGCGCTTCTGGTCGCGGCTCGGCCGCGACGGAACGTCGATGCGGAGGGTCACGCGCAGGTCGCCGTGGCCGCCGCCGCGCTTCGGCGCACCCTCGCCACGGATCCGCAGGGTCCGACCCGACGTCGACCCGGCCGGGACCTTGATGGTGCGGGTCCCGCCACGGGGCGTCGGGACGGTCAGCTTCGTACCGAGGACCGCCTCGGCGTAGGTGATCGGGACCTCGAGGGTCACGTCGTCACCACGGCGACCGAACAGCGGGTGCGGCGCGACGTGGACCGACACGAGCACGTCGCCGGACGGTCCACCGTCCGTTCCGGGGCCACCGCGACCCGCGACGCGGATGACCGCGCCGTCCTTGACGCCGGCCGGCAGTTTCACGGTGAGCTGGCGCGGCTTGACCACACGCCCGGTCCCCGTGCAGGTCGCGCAGGGCGACTCGATGCGCTGGCCACGGCCACCGCACCGCTGGCACGGCTGGGCGAACGAGAACGGACCCTGATCGACCGTCACCTGGCCACGACCGCTGCACGTCTCGCAGCGGACGGGCGAGGTACCCGGCGCGGCCCCGGACCCTCCGCAGGTGTCGCAGGCGCCGTCCCCGGTGACCCGCAGGGTCGTGCGCACGCCCGCGAACGCGTCCTCGAAGGTGAGGTGGACGTCAGCGCGCAGGTCGCTGCCGCGACGGGCACGTCGGGGTCGGCCGGCGGGGCCACCGCGGGTCGCGCCCGGGCCGAACATCTGGCCGAGCAGGTCCCCGAGGTCGCCACCGGCGAAGCCACCCGCTGCGCCACCGAACGGATCGCCACCGCGGCCACCACCGCCGAAACCCGCCGCCCCGAGGCGACGCAGCTCGTCGTACTCGCGCCGCTTGGTCGCGTCGCTGAGGACCGCGTAGGCCTCGCCGACGTCCTTGAACCGCCGCTCCGCTGACGGGTCGCCCGGGTTGGCGTCCGGGTGGTTCTCGCGCGCCAGCTTGCGGTAGGCCTTCTTGACGTCGTCGGCGGAGGCGTCCTCGGCCACGCCGAGCGCCTCGTAGTAGTCCTTCTCGAGCCACTCACGCTGCGCTGCCACGGGCCTCACCTCCTCCGGTGCGGAACGTCGTCCGGTCGTCTCGTCATCCCGGCCGGGCCGGGGTCGTGCTCAACCGCGCACCACCACCATCGCGGGCCGCAGCACCCGATCACCGAGGCGGTAGCCGGGCCGCAGCGTGGAATCGACCACGGGGGCGTCGGTCGGTTCGTCGGCCGGCAAGTGCTGGACGGCCTCGTGCAGCGACGGGTCGAACGGATCATCGAGCGGATCGATCCGCACGAGCCCGAGCCCAGCCAGGGTCGAGCTCAGCTTCTCGGCCACCAGCGAGACGCCCTTGACGAGCGTCTCGTCGGCCGAGCCCTCCGACGCGGCCAGCGTCCGGTCGAGGTCATCGAGGACCTCGAGGAGCGCCGACGCCACGTCACCGCGGCCAGCATCGCGGGCCGCGGCCGACTCGCGGCCCGTACGGCGACGGAAGTTCTCGAACTCGGCCCGCGCGCGGCGCAGATCGTCGAGGTACTCGTCGCGCTGACGCTCGGCCTCGTGGGCGGCCACGATCAGCTCCTCTCGGGTCCGGGGATCGTCGACCTCGAGGAGCTCGGTGTGCGGGGCGTCGCCCTCGCCTGAGGCGTCCGAGCTGTCGTCGTCGGGGAAGGTGCCGGCGACCGCAGCCGCGAGCTCCTCCTCCGCCGTCGGGTCAGGGACGCCAGCAGCCGCCGGCGCAGGCTCCTGCGTCGGCGACTCGGGATCGGTGACCTGATCGGGGTACTCGCTCACGGTGCTCCTCGGCGGCGGGGGCGGACGGGAGGCGGCGACCGGTCAGTCGCCGCCTCGGGGTTCAACCTGCGGTGACGGGGATCCGTCGCGGCTTGGCCTCGTCGGCCTTCGGCACGACGATGGTCAGGACCCCGTCCTTGGCGGTGGCGGTCACGCCATCACCCTGGACGCGATCGGGCAGCCGAACCGACCGGTGGAACCGGCCGACGTGCCGCTCGATGCGACGGAACGAACGCTCGTCCCGCTCGTCGTAGAAGCGCCGCTCACCGGAGACGGTCAGGACGTTCTCCTCGAGCGAGACGTCGACGTCGTCGGCCGGGACACCCGGCAGCTCCACGTGGAGCGTGTAGCCGTCCTCGGTCTCCTCGACGTCGATCGCGGGAGCGAAGGCCCCCGCCGTCGCGGCGGCGTCCGGGCCGCCGCCGAGAACCTGGCGGAACAACCGGTCGACCTCGCTGAGCGGGGCGACATCGCGGTACGGGTGGTAGTTGGTCATCGTGGACATCACGTGCCTCCCTTCTCATCTGCGCCGTGCGTGCTCCTCGGTCCCTGGGGGACCTCGTCCGCGCCACCGGCGACTCTCATCTGCGCCGTGCGTGCTCCTCGGTCCCTGGGGGACCTCGTCCGCGCCACCGGCGACTCTCGATCTCGATCTACTGGCGGGGGCGCGCCGCGACGCGCCCCCGGTCGTGCTCAGCCTGAAGCCTGCTGGTCGTCGCCCTCGTCGACCACCTCGGCGTCCACGACGTCCTCGTCATCGGACGCCGCGGCGTCGTCGCCGGTCGCCGCACCCGCGTCGCCGGCCTCGGCCTGGTCGGCGGTGGCCTGGTAGATCGCTTGCGCGAGCGCCTGGCTCCTGCCGGCGAGCGCCTCGACCTTGCTCTTGATCGCGTCGGTGTCCTCGCCCTTCAGCGCCTCACGCAGCTCGGTGAGCGCCTGCTCGATGTCGGCCTTGGTGGCCGCATCGAGCTTGTCGCCGTGCTCCTTGAGGGTGGTGTCGGTCTGGTACGCGAGGGTGTCGGCCTGGTTGCGGACCTCGGCCGCCTCGCGGCGCTTGGCGTCCTCGGCAGCGTGGGCCTCGGCGTCGGCGATCATCTGCTCGATGTCGTCCTTCGGGAGGGCCGAACCCCCGGTGATGGTCATCGACTGCTCCTTGCCCGTGCCGAGGTCCTTGGCGGACACGTGCACGAGGCCGTTCGCGTCGATGTCGAAGGTGACCTCGATCTGGGGCATCCCGCGCGGCGCCGGCGGCAGGCCGGTGAGCATGAACTTGCCGAGCGACTTGTTGTCGCTGACCATCTCACGTTCGCCCTGCACCACGTGGATCTCGACCGAGGGCTGGTTGTCGTCCGCGGTGGTGAACACCTCGGAACGCTTGGTCGGGATGGTGGTGTTGCGCTCGATCAGCTTGTGGGTGATCGAGCCCTTGGTCTCGATGCCGAGCGAGAGCGGCGTGACGTCGAGGAGCAGCACGTCCTTGACGTCGCCCTTCAGGACCCCTGCCTGCAGCGCCGCACCGATGGCGACGACCTCGTCGGGGTTGACGCCCTTGTTGGGTTCCTTGCCGCCCGTCAGTTCCTTGACCAGGTCCTGGACCGCCGGGATGCGGGTCGAACCGCCGACCAGGATCACGTGCTCGATGTCGGCGGGCTTCACGCCGGACTCGCGGATCGCCGCCTCGAACGGCGCCTTGAGCTTGTCGAGCAGCGGCTTGGTCAGCTCGTTGAACTTCGCCCGGGTCAGGGTCGACTCGAAGTGGAGCGGGCCGGCGTCGGTCGCCGTCAGGAACGGCAGGTTGACGCTGGTCTCCTGCGACGAGCTCAGCTCGATCTTGGCCTTCTCCGCGGCCTCCTTGAGGCGCTGGAGCGCCATGCGGTCGTTGCTGAGGTCGACGCCGTGGTCGTTCTTGAACGTGGTGACCATCCAGTCGATGAGCACCTCGTCCCAGTCGTCACCACCGAGCTGGCTGTCACCGGCGGTCGACTTCACGTCGAAGACACCCTCGGCGATCTCCAGGACGGAGACGTCGAAGGTCCCACCACCGAGGTCGAAGACCAGGACGGTCTGCTCCTCGGTCTTCTCGAGACCGTAGGCGAGGGCCGCAGCCGTCGGCTCGGCGACCAGGCGCAGCACCTCGAGGCCCGCGATCTCACCGGCCTCCTTGGTGGCCTGACGCTGGGCGTCGTCGAAGTAGGCCGGGACGGTGATGACCGCCTGGGTCACCTCGTCACCGAGGTAGGACTCGGCGTCGCGCTTGAGCTTCATCAGGATGCGGGCCGAGATCTCCTGCGGGGTGTACTGCTTCCCGCCGATGTCGGCCTTCCAGTCCGAACCGATGTGGCGCTTGACCGAGCGGATGGTGCGGTCGGCGTTGGTCACCGCCTGGCGCTTGGCGACCTCACCGACCAGCACCTCGTCGGTCTTGGACCACGCGACGACGGACGGCGTCGTGCGCGCGCCCTCGGCGTTGGCGATGACGGTGGCTTCGCCACCCTCCATGACGGAGACGACCGAGTTGGTCGTTCCGAGGTCGATGCCGACGGCCTTGGCCATCTCCGGGCCTCCTCGCGGTAGTCGTGTGTCGGGTCTGGGGCGCAGCGCCAGGGGAGCCCCCCGAACCTGCGTCGCTAGTGCGCACGTTACGAGCGCGGCTCATCGACGCAACGGCCGCGCACCTGTCCGGAGCAGATTACCTGAGTCGGTACAGCTCAGGTATGCAGCTGCGGCTCAGCGCACCTTGCCCAGCGTTCCCACCAGGTCCTCGACTAGGCCCGACCCGTCGACGCCGGAGCGCTGGGATCCTGGGGCGGTTGCAGGGCGTCGAGCGCGGCATCGACAGCGATCGCGCGCAGGGCGTCGGTGTCGTCGGCTGCCACGAAGCTGGCGGCGCGGGCCAGTCCTCCGATCGCCACCGTCGCGCGGACGCGCGCTTCGAGGTCCGCGTCGGTCCCGGCGAGGATGCGTTGCGCTCGTTCGATCCAGCCGACGAGGCGATCGGCGATGGGCGAGCCCTGGAGGGCGCCTGGTTCTCGACCCAGCGCCTGGATGAGGCGGTGGTGCTGCCGGACGACGTCGAAGTAGTCCTCGAGGAGTCCGCGGACGGGGGCGTCGCTGCCTTCAGCCCGCTCGAGCCAGGCGCTCACGGCGTCGGCCATCGGCACGAGCGTTTCGTGCAGGAGGTCGGCCTTGCGGGGGAAGTGGTAGTAGAGGGCGGCCTTGGTGACCCCGAGTTCCTCGGCGATGTCGCGCAGGCTCGTGGCGGCCACGCCGTCGGCAGCGAACCGCCGGCGGGCCACCTCCAGGATGCGCCGACGCATGTCCGTGGCGCGGCCATCCGTGCGTGGCGGTGCGTCCATGGCGGCCCTCGGGCGTCCGACCGACGGAGAGAACGATCTTCCTTGCCGACAGGCTAGCAGGCAGCTTGCCTGTCGACAAGCTAGTTGGAGGCGGACACGTGACACACGACACGCCGATCGGACCGGCGTCCGGATCGGCTGCCGACCGCGAGGCGGCGATGACGTCGGCGGTTCGTCGGATGACGCACGCGAGCCCGCACTTGACCGCGATGGCGGGCGGCGCCGAGGAGGTCGACCGCCTGCTCGACGACATCGAGGACGTCTGGCTCGACGACGCCGGTGTGCCGCTCCACCTCGATCTTCACCGGGCCGCGCTGCCGTGCGCCGTCGTCGTGTTCCAGCCCGGCAGCGGCAGCCACGCCCGCTTCTACTTCCAGGTCGCGGGGTTGCTCGCACGGCACGGCTACCACGTGCTGGTGATCGACCGTCCTGGCCATGGCCTGTCCGGTGGCCCGCGTGGCGACTGCACCATCGAGGAGGCGATCGAGGTCGCCGACACCGTCATCGCCTACGCCCGCAGCCGGTGGTCGCTTCCGGTCGTGCTGATGGGGTCGAGCCTGGGCGGGCTGCTGGCGGTCTTCGGCCTGCTTCGTGGATCCACACCGGACTTCGCCGTGGCGAGCCTGTTCGGTTTCACCGCGAAGGCGCCGGCCACTGCGCCTCCGACCCTGGTGCTCAACGGGGAGCGGGACGCGGCCATCCCGGCATGGGCGACCCGGCTGTTCACCCGCTGGTCGGGGCTGGCCTCCACCCAGGTCACGGTCGTGCCCGACGCCGGGCACCTGCTGTTCCACGACCACCTCGACACGACCCTGCCGATCGTGACCACCTGGCTGGATGCCCGCCTGTGCTCGACCGTCCCTCCACCCTGAGCACGCGGAGAGCTCGAGCACACCGGGACCCGAGCGCCCGCTGCGGGAGCGGATGCCCCAGGTGAAGGTGCTCCACGACCGTCCGTCGGATCGGTCAGTGGTGCTCGTCGTCGTGCGGCTCGTGGGTGATCTGACGGTCCCACTCGCGCGGGACGGGGGCGCCCGTCCGCGACAGTCGTTCGCGGTGGGGCCAGAAGTCGAGCAGCAACGCCATGGGCAGCAGGACGAAGAACGTGATCAGCACGATCTGCCACAGCTCCACGGGGTCCTCCTGACGGCACGGCGCCCGGCCGGGGCGGCGAAGCGACAGCGTACTGCCGTGCTCCCTGCGACCTCCAACCGATCAGCGCCCCTTGGTGCCCCGGTCGCGCTTGACGGTCGCCTTGCGGCCCTTGATCTGCGTGGCGCGCAGCGCCTGGACCACCTCGTCGACCTTGCCGGCGGGGACCTCGACCAACGAGAACCGGTGGGTGATCTCGATGGCCCCGATCTCGCGACCGCTGACCGACGACTCCCCGGCGATGGCACCGACGAGGTCGGCGGGCCGGATCCCGGCGCTGCGCCCGAGGCCCACGAAGATGCGCTCGGTGCCGCCGGCCGGCTGGTGGCGGGGCCCTCGCTTCTTCGGGGCGTCCTGCTGGTCGGGCTTGAGGGTGACGTCGGGTAGCTCGACCTGGTCCTCGTCGCTGCCACCGAGCGACTCGTGGGCGAGCTTGATCGACGCGAGGGCGACCTCGACCAGGTCGAACTCGTCGCTGAGCGAGCCCACGACCGCGCGGAAGCGGTCGAGCCCGTCCTCACCCCCCTCGTCGGCCGAGACCAGCGTCTCGCGGATCGCGGCGCGGGTCAGCTCGAGGCGGCGCGCACGCAGGTCGGCGACGGTGGGGACCTTGTCGACCTCCATCTTCGTGCGGGTGTGGCGCTCGATCGCCTTCAGCAGTCGGTGCTGGCGCGGCTCGACGAGGGTGATGGCCACCCCCTCGCGGCCCGCACGACCGACACGACCGATGCGGTGGGTGTAGGCCTCGGGAGCCGACGGCACGTCGTAGTTGACGACGTGGCTGAGGTGGTCGACGTCGAGGCCGCGAGCGGCGACGTCGGTGGCCACGAGCAGGTCCGCGGTCTGACTGCGCAGCCGGTCCATCACACGGTCGCGCTGCTCCTGGCTCATACCGCCGTGCAGCGCCTCGGCCCGGTAGCCGCGGCCGTTCATCGTCTCGGTGAGCTCGTCGACCTCGATGCGGGTCCGGCAGAACACGATGGTGGCCACCGGTGATTCGATGTCGAGGATCCGACCGAGGGCGGCGGGCTTGTGCGCTCGCGTGACGACATAGGCGCTCTGGCGGATCTGGGGAGACTCGCCCGCGGCGACGTCGTCCCGGCCGAGGGTGATGCGCACCGGGTCGTGGAGGTGCGAGCGGGCCATCTTGTCGATACGGGGCGGCATCGTGGCCGAGAACAGCATCGTGCGGTGGTGTTCGGGCGTCTCGGCGAGGATGGCCTCGAGGTCCTCGGCGAACCCCATGTCGAGCATCTCGTCGGCCTCGTCGAGCACGACGTCGGCGATGGCCGTGAGGTCGAGGGTGCCACGGCTGAGGTGGTCGAGCGCACGCCCGGGGGTGGCGACGACGACGTCGACGCCGCGCCCGAGCTCCTTGAGCTGGCGGCCGATCGGTTGGCCGCCGTAGATCGGCAGCACGCGGGCCTCGAGATCGCGGCCGTAGCGGTGGAAGGCCTCGGACACCTGCATCGCGAGCTCGCGCGTCGGGACCAGGATCAGGGCGTGCGGTTGCTTGCCCCGCTCCTCGAGGGGACCGAGCCCTTGCAGCACGGGCAGCGCGAACGCCGCGGTCTTCCCGGTCCCGGTCGCCGCCTGGCCGAGCAGGTCGCGGCCCGCGAGCAACGGGGGGATCGCCTCGCGCTGGATCGGGGTCGGTTCCTCGTAGCCGAGGGTGTCGAGGGCCTGCAGCAGCTCGGGCCGCAGCCCGAGGTCGGTGAAGCTCACCGCGCTCGTGTCGTCGTTGGTCATCAGGTCAACTCCACGCCGGCAGCACGCTCGACGAGCTGGACCAGGGCGCTGTGGTCGGCGTCCGGGCCCAGCTGGTCGGCCGCCGCGTCGGTGAGCTGCTGGACCAGGGCCAGGACCGGCCCCTCGACGTCGGCCTCGGCGAGCACCTCACCGGCGAGCCGCACGTCCTTGGCGAGCAGCGGCATGGCGAAGGTGTTCGGGAACTCGCGCGTCACGATCCGCTCGGGGAAGAGGCGCTCGGTCACGTAGCTGCGTCCGGCGCTGCCGTTGACCACCTCGAGCGCGACGGAGGTCGAGACGCCGAGGCGCTCGAGGGCGACCAGACCCTCGGCGGCGGCCAGGAGGGTGGTCGCCAGCATGGCGTTGGTCACGACCTTCGTCGCGTGCCCAGCACCGATGGGACCGAGTAACACGATCGTTCGGCCGACGACATCGAGGTACCAGGAGACGCGGTCCACGACCGCCGGTTCGCCGCCGAGCATCACGGTGAGCGTCCCGGCCTCGGCGCCGTCGGTCCCACCGGAGATGGGCGCGTCGAGGTAGTCGACACCGCGCTCCGCGAGCCGCGCGGCCAGGTCGCGCGAGGCGGCCGGATCGCCGGAGGTGTGGTCGATCCACGTGGTGCCGGGCGACAGCAGGGGCGCGAGCGTCTCGGCGACCGCGGCGACCTCGGTCGTGGTCGGCAGGCAGGTGGCGATCACGTCGCAGACGCCCAGGTCGGCGAGATCCTCCACGGCTTCGGTGCCGTGTGCCTCGGCATGGGCGTGCGCCACCGCGACGGTTCGGTTCCACACACGGGTCGGCGCTGCGGCGGCGAGGTTGGCCGCCATCGGCCGCCCCATCGCCCCGAGCCCGATGAAGCCGATCACCACGTGCCTTCCGACGGTCTGGTCGAGAGGCGACGGTAGCGCCGCCGCGGGAGCACGCGGACCGGGCGGCCGAGGCGTCAGGTCACCGCAGACCGTCCGTGCCCTCGATCCCATCGACGGTCAGCCCACCGACGCGCGGCAGCGGCCGACCGGAGTCGGTGACGGCGACCGCGACGAGCAGCTCGGCCCGCCGGGGCGCGTCGTTGACCCAGATCTCGATGGCATCGAAGTGGGAGCGGACGTAGGCGGCGTCCTTGTGGCCGAGCGGCACGTCGAGCACCTGCCCCGGCCCGCCGACCTTCTTGGACGAGGCGATGAGGGCCCTGCCGCCGCCGGTCGCGGCGCGCAGCCCTTTCCCGAGGCGGGGGTGGAGGATCGCGGCGGCGTGCTCGAGCTCACCATCGGTGCCCACGAGGACCGCTTTGCCGTAGCTCTCGACCTGTCCGGGGTCGATGCCGAGCGCCTCGACCGCCCGAGTCCCGAGCTGCTCGCCGAGCTGCTCACCGATCGCGAAGAGCAGCTCGAGATCCTCCTCGTGACGGCCCGCGAAGGGGTTGGCGATGACGGCGGCGACGGCCGCCTTCCGCGTCGGCGCGGGAAGGTCGACCCCGGCCTCGCGGTGGGTCTCCTCGACCCGGGTGACGATCTTGCGGATCTCGGGAGTGTTCATCGCAGGCCGTTCCTCTCGGTGATCTGGTCAGGGGTGAGGCCACCGACGCGCGCGTGGATACGGGGCCCGTCGGTCATCACCAGGGCGAGGACCAGCTCGTCCGGTGCGGGGCCGGACGTGAGCCCGATCTCCATCGCGTCGAAGTGGCTGCGGACGTACGACGCATCGCGGTGGGTGATCGGCACGTCGAGCCGCGTGCCGGGGCCACCGACCTTCTTGGCGGACGGCACGATCGCGAGCGCTTCGCCCAGAGCCCGGCGCATCGCGTAGCCGCCCGGCACGTGCCAGAGGGCGCCGTGCTCCAGCTCGCCGTCCTCGCCGACGAGGGCGCCCTTGCCGTACCCGGCGACGCGGTCGGAGCCGCCGAGCGCCTCGACCAGCCGCGTCGCGAGCCGAACCCCGAGCGGCTCGAGCTCGGCCATGACCGGTTCGAGATCGGGCTCGTAGCGGCCGGCGAAGGGGTTGTCGACCACGGCCAGGGCCGCGACCCGGCGCAGCGGCCGTTCGGGACGCGGACCGCCCTCGTGGTGCACCTCCTCGGCGCAGAGCACCTCGCGGCGCACGCGGAAGCGGTCAGCGGGTGGCATGCACGAGCTCCTGGGGGTCGGGTCCGACCGCGACGAGCGTCTCGCCGACGATCCGGCGTTGGCCGCGCAGACCGAGGACGGCACCGAGGACATCGGGGTGGTCGGCGACGATGCGCCGCGCTGCGCTGACTCCCCGCTCGAGCGCCGCGTCGACGTCGCGGTCGCTGAGCGGGCCGACCTCGGTGGTCACGAACTGGTCGCCGAGGTCGGAGTCGGGGTCGAGGTCGGTCGCGCGCGCCCGCGTGATGGCCGCGTGCCCGGGCAGGTCCACGGCGTTCGCGATGAGCGTGGCGGCCGCGTCGGCGACCGCCGTGCAGGTGGCGACCACCGTCGCGGCGTCCGCGATACCGAGGCTGAAGCTGCGGCCACCCCACCCGGAGGTCGCCAGGCCGCGGACCGGCGAGTCGGCGGTGACCGGCAGCATGGTGTCCGGGTCGGCCACGCGGTCGGAGGGCATCAGCCCGACGCGCACCACCCGTCCCGCCGTGACGTGGAGGGCGACGTCCCCACCGTTGTTGACGTAGGCCTGGAGCACGCCAGGCACCGCGGCGATGTGGTGGCGCAGTTCATCTGCCACCGAACCGGCGACCGCGATCATCGGGGTGGCGAAGGTGGACGCCGCGAACGGACGGGCCGCGGCGACCATCCGTCGAGCCACCGTGCCCGACACCCTCGTGCTCGCGTCCACCGGCGCGCGGAGGGTCGCCAGCTGCGGGACGAGCTCGGCGAGGATGGTCTCGAAGCGGGCGACAGCGGCCGTCTCGGCGGCGGCGACGGCGTCGCGTGAGCCGTCGACCTCGATGATGACGTCCATGGGGCCGTGCTGGAGGTGCAGACGGCGTCCGTCCGGCAGGCGGGTGGCGAGGGGCGGGATCACGGCTGGCCTCCGGCCGGCTCGACCTCGGTCCCGCCGACCCATCGGCCACCGAGCGTGGTCTCGGCGAGGACCTGGTCGAGCTGACGGATCGCCCCGGTGTGCCCCCCGAGCGCCTCGTAGTCGGACACGGCCATGGTGAACTCGATGGGCGCCACCAGTGCCGGGGTGGGCACGGAACCGAAGGCGTTCGCCGGCATCCTGGTCACGTCGACCATGATGGTGATGCCGCCACCCGGCCACACGTAGACCGGGGCGCCGCCGCAGGTGACCTTGGTCAGCGTCTCCCGGATGGACCGGGTCAGCTTGACCGGGTTGCTGGTCGCGCCGGCGCGCAGGGAGCCGCCGGCACCCGCCATGAACAGCACGGACGCGATCGCCGGTTCGCAGTTCTCCTGGATCAGCTCGACCGATCGCAGCAGCTCGGTCGGTACCTCGTGCTCGACCGGCCGGAGGGCCTCGTCGAGCACGAAGTAGGCCACGTGGTCGCCGGTGGTGGAGGTCATCAGCAGCGTCTGACCAGGCGTCGCCGTCCTCGGGTCGAACGGACCCAGCGCTTCGAGCGGGTCGCTCAGGCGGGTCCCACCCCAGCCGGAGCCCGGCTCGGACACCTCGAAGTAGCGGCCCGGGGTGGACTTGCGTCCGCGTAGCTTGATACCCGACGGCGGCACGCCGAGGACCGCGCCAGCCTGGTGCTCGGACATGACGCCGGTGATGTGGTCGTCGAGGACGACGACGTCGTCGACGAGGCCGGACCAGCGCTGCGCGAACATCCCGATCGTGGCCGAGCCGCAGCCGACGCGCATGCGGTGCTCGAGCTCGCCGTCGACGATGGGTGCCTCACCAGCCTGGATCACCAGCGACGATCCCCCCTCGATCTCGAGTTCGACCGCTCGACCGGAGCACAGGTCGAGCATGAGCTGACAGGTCGCGACGCCGTTCTTGCGGCCCTGGCCCGTGAGGTGGTTCACGCCGCCGAGCGCGAGCATCTGCGAGCCGTACTCGGCGGTGGTGACGTGCCCGACGTCGGCGCCGTCGGTGGTGCGGATGGTGGCCTTCTCCGCGCCGACGTGGCGGTCGGTGTCGATCTTCACCTTGACGCCGCAGTAGCTGAAGATGCCCTCGGTCACGACGGTGACCACGTCCACGCCGTCGCGCTCGCTGGCGACGATGAACGGCGCCGGCTTGTAGTCGGGGTAGGTGGTGCCGGCCCCGATCCCCGTGATCTGCGCCGCCGACGTGACGAGGTCGCCCTGCCACTCCTTGGCCTCGAACGGGACGACCGCACCATCCGGCCCCTGCTGCTCGAGGAGGACCAGCGGGTCGACGCGGGTGAGCACGCCGTCGAAGTTCGCGTAACGATCGCAGGCCCCCGTCCGACCCTCGGCGATACGGCAACGGATCGGGCAGGCCTCGCAGCGGATCTTGTCGTCCGTCTCCGCGGTGGCGCTCACCATCATCCTCCCGTGCCGACGCGGACGTCGGCGCAACTATGTTTGTACACCTATACAGTGTTGGCATGCAAACAGTAGTGCGCCCCGTGCGGCGCACACCCGATGACTAGAGTCGACCGCCATGACCGTTGCCCCGTACCGCCTCGACGACCAGGTCGGCTTCCTGCTGCGCCGAGCCCACCAGCGCCACACGGCGTTGTTCGCCGACCGCATGCCGAGGCACCTGACCCCGACGCAGTTCTCCGCGATCGTCCGCCTCCACCAGCACGGCCCGTCGTCGCAGAACCTGCTCGGTCGTGACATCGCGGTCGATGCGGCGACGATCAAGGGGGTGGTCGACCGGCTGACCGCCCGGGGCCTCGTCGCGGTCGCACCCGACGAACAGGATGCGCGCCGGGTGACGGTCTCGCTGACCGACGACGGGGTCGCACTCGCCGAGCGATGCATCCCCCTGGCTGCGGAGATCACGGAGGCGACCCTCGCGCCGATCGCTCCGTCCCAGCGGGAGGTCCTGCTCGACCTGCTCCGTGCGCTCGGGGACGGTGGTCAACGCCGCGAGGACTGACCCGGTCGCGCTCACCCGGCCGCCGTCCCGGCGCCGTCCGGTACGGAGCCACCCGGTGGCCTGTCCTCCCGGTCGCCGGCATCCACGGCGCAACGGATGGCGTCGAGGATCCCCTGGTAGCCGGTGCAGCGGCAGAGGTTGGACGCGGCCACCTCCCGGATCGTGTCGTCGTCGGGTGCCGGGTCCTCGCGCAGGAGGCCCGTCGCCAGCATCAGGAAACCGGGGGTGCAGAACCCGCACTGCAGGCCGTGCTGCTCGCTGAAGGCCTCCTGCAGCGGCGACAAGGTGCCGTCCTCGGCGGCGAGCCCTTCGACGGTCTCGATGCGCCGTCCCGCGAGCTGCACACCGAACAGCAGGCAGGAGCGGGCCGGCTCGCCGTCGACGAGGACGGTGCACGCGCCGCAGATGCCGTGCTCGCACCCGAGGTGGGTGCCGGTCAGGCCGAGGTCCTGACGCAACACGTCGGCCAGGGTGCGCCGCGCCTCGACGGTGACCCGGTGCGCGCGGCCGTTGACGTCGAGGTCGATGGTGTGGTGCTCGGTCACGGGTGCTCCTGGCGGGTGAGGGCCGACACCACGTCGGCAGGCGTGATCGGCAGCCGGTTCACGCGGGCCGCGACGTGCGACAGCGCGTCGGCCACCGCGTTGGCGATGGCCGCGGGCGCGCCGATGGTGCCGCCCTCCCCCATCCCCTTCGCGCCCGTCTCGCTGTGCTCCGATGGTGTCTCGAGGTGCAGGATGCGGATGGGCGGGATCTCGCCCGCCGTCGGCACGAGGTAGTCCATGAAGGTCGAGGTGGTGCACTGCCCACCGTCGGGCTCGTAGCGCAGCTCCTCGTACAGCGCGCAGGCGATGCCCTGGGCGACGCCGCCACGGACCTGCCCGTCGACGATGGTCGGGTTGATGACCACGCCGCAGTCCTCGACGACCACGTAGTCGAGGATGTCCACGCCACCGGTCCCCGGGTCGATCTCCACCACGACGACGTGCGCGGCGTTCGAGAACGTCCCCGGCGGGTCGAACTCAGCGTGGACCTCGAGCCGCGCCTCCTCCTCTTCTGGCAGGCGGTGGCGCTCGTGGTGGGCGATCCGGGCGAGCTCGGCCAGGGGGTAGCGCCGCTCCGGCGCACCCCGCACCTCGGCGCCGCCTGCGCGCAGCTCGATGTCGTCCGGGTCGGCCTCGAAGAGGTGGGCGGCGACCCGGCGCAGCTTGTCGGCGAGCTTGCCGCCGGCCAGCTGACAGGCCCCTCCCGACACGGCAGCGCCACGGCTGGCGAAGGTGCCCCACCCGTAGGGCGTCACGTCGGTGTCCCCCTGCACGACCCGGACGTCGTAGGGGTGGATGCCGAGCTGGTCGGCCACCACCTGCGCCAGCGTGGTGCGGTGACCCTGGCCGTGGGCGCTGGCGCCCACGGCGACCTCGACCTTGCCGCTCGGATCCATCGTCATGCGGGCGCTCTCGTAGCCGGGCGTGACCACCATCCCACGCGCGGCGAACGTGGCGGTCCCGTAGCCGGTGCGCTCGCTGAAGCACGAGAAGCCGAGGCCGAGCAGCCGACCCTCGGCCCGTCCCGCGGCTCGACGCGCCGCGAACGCCTCGTAGTCGACCGCCTCCAGGCCGAGCTCGAGCGCCTCGAGGTACGTGGCGGCGTCGTAGGTGATCCCGGTGACGCCGGTGTAGGGGAACTCGTCACGCCGGATGACGTTGCGCCGGCGGACGTCGGCGCGGTCGATGCCGAGCTCCCGGGCGGCCAGGTCGAGGAGCCGCTCCATCACGAAGCAGATCTGCGGTCGCGACACCCCGCGGTAGGGGGCCATCGGCGCCTTCGTGGTCGCCACCCCGCGGGTGCGGACCCGGTAGCGGGGGACCTTGTAGGCGTTGGGGAACTCGCCGGCCGCCATGAGCGGCTCGACCCCGCAGCTGAAGGGGAAGCAGGAGTAGGCCCCGACGTCGCAGACCACGTCGAGGTCGACACCGACGAGTCGGCCGTCCGCGTCGAACCCGGCGCGGACGGTGTAGCGCTGCTCGTGGCCCTGGAAGGCCCCGACGAGGTTCTCACGTCGGTCCTCGGCCCAACGCACGGTGCCGCGGCTGCGGTAGGCCGCCACGGCCACCGCCACCTCCTCGCGGGCCACGGCGCACTTCTGTCCGAACCCGCCACCGACGTCCGGAGCGATCACACGGATGGTCGACTCGGGGACCTCCAAGGCGCGGGCGATGCAGGTGCGCACCAGGTGAGGGACCTGCGTGGAGGTCCACACGACCAGCCGCTGCTCTCGCGGCTCCCACGAGGCGACCGTGGCGCGCGACTCCATCGGCGCGGCCGTGACGCGGGCCGAGGTGAAGGTCTCGGAGATGACGACGGTCGCGTCGTCGAGCACCTCGTCGAGGGTGTCGTCGTCGTGCAGTTGGACGTCGAGCAGCACGTTGCCGGGCGCCTCGGCGTGCACGGGTCCGAGGCCGTCGAGGGCGTCCTCGATGGTCAGCACCGGGCGCGCACCACCGAGGTCCACCGCCACGCGGTCGGCGCCGTCCTCGGCCGCGTAGGCCGAGTCGGCCAGCACGAGCGCCACGGGCTCGCCGGCGTAGCGGATGGTGTCCCGAGCGAGCAGCGGCATCTCGGTGGCGACGAACTCCGGCCGATCCAGGATGGCGACGATGCCGGGGGCACCGAGGTCGGCGTCCGTCAGCACCGCGTGGACACCCGGCACCTCGAGGGCCGCCGAGGTGTCGATCCCGAGCAGGGGCGCGCCGGCGAGATCCGCCCGGACGAAGTAGGCGTCGAGCGACCCACGCGGGCGGACGTCGTCGGTGAACGTGCCGGCGCCGGTCAGCAGCGAGCGGTCCTCGACGCGACGCAGCTTCGCGCCGATCCACCGCGGCTCAGTCCCGTGCATCGGTGGCCTCCTGGAGCGCGCGCTGGACCAGCGTCCGGGTCAGGTGCCGCCGGTAGCCGGCGTCCCCGTGGGCGTCGGCCGGTGGGTCGATCCCGCGCGCGGCGGCCTGCCCCGCAGCGGCGAAGAGCTCCGGCCGGGGGTGCTCGCCCTCCAGCATCTCCTCGGCGGCGGGGACGCGCACGGCCGTCGCGCCCACCCCGCCGAGGGCGAGCCGCGGTCGGCGGATCGTGCCGTCCTCGTCGAGGTCGAACGCGACCGTGGCAGCGACCACCGCGAAGTCACCGTGACGGCGGGCGAACTCGGCGATCGCCGACCGGTCACGGCCCGCCGGCAGCACCACCTCGGTGACCAGTTCGTCGGGACCGACGGCCGTGGTGAAGAACCCGTGGAAGAACTCGGCCGCCGGGACGGTCCGGGTGCCGTGCCGCCCGGCGATCCGGATCCGCGCGTCGAGCAGCGTCGCCACCAGCACCCACTCGGCGGCCGGATCGGCGTGCGCGATGCTGCCCCCGAAGGTGCCGCGTGTGCGGATCGGGTAGTGGCCGACGAGCTCGGCCGCGGCCGGCAGGAGGTCGAACCCGTCGAGCGGCGCGGGGTAGCGCTCGAGGTGTCGGTGGCGGGTCAGCGCTCCGATGCGTACGCCGCCGTCCTCGGGCAGGACGTACGACATCCCCGGGAGACGGTCGATGTCGATCAGCAGCTCGGGCCGGGACAGGCGCAGGTTCATCACCGCCGCCAGGCTCTGGCCGCCGGCGATGAGCTTCGCCTCGTCGCCGTGCTCGGCGAGCAGCGCCAGCGCGTGCTCGAGGGTCTCGGCACGGCGGTAGAGGAAGGGAGCAGGCTTCACGACGCCTCCGAGGGCCTACGCCCCGACGAGGCCGAGGTGGCGGGTCACGAGGTCCGGGTCGGCGCGGACCACGTCCCCGTCGAGCGACTCCACGACCTCGCCACGGACCATGAACGCCACGCGATCGGCCACCTTGAGGGCGAAGGCCACGCGTTGCTCGACGAGGAGCACCGCGGTTCCACGTCGCTTGAGCTCGGTGATGATGTCGCCGATGAGGGTCACACGCTGCGGATCGAGCCCCTCGGAGGGCTCGTCCATCAGCACGACGCGGCCGTTGCCGAGCATCGCCCGAGCGACGGCGAGCATCTGCTGCTGGCCTCCGCTGAGGTTGCCGGCCGACTGCTTCGCGCGCTCGCGCAGGATGGGGAACCGATCGTAGACGTCATCGATGCGCCACGTCCCCTCGGCATCGCTGCGACGCTCGGCCACGGTGAGGTTCTCGGTCACCGTCAACGAGCGGAACACCCGGTGGCCCTGCGGCACGAGCGTCACCCCCGCGACCAGCCGCTTCTCGGGCGGCGCCTTGGTGATGTCCTTGCCATCGAAGTGGACCGAACCTCCGCGGACCGCGATGAGGCCCGCGAGGGAGTGCACGAGCGTCGTCTTGCCGACGCCGTTGCGGCCGAGCACCGCCACGCACTCGCCCTCGGCGATCTCGATGTTGCACCCGTGGAGGACCTGGCTCGGCCCGTAGTAGGTGTCGAGGTCACGTGCTTCAAGCAACATCGTGGTCGCTCCCGAGGTAGGCATCGATGACCCGTTCGTCGCTGGCGACCACGTCTGGCGACCCGGTCACCAGCTCCTGGCCGTTGACCATCACGGTGACCTCGTCCGCGAGGCGGAACGCGATGTCCATGTCGTGCTCGACGAGGACGATGGTCAGGTCACGCGGGAGGGCGGCGATGGTGTCGGCCAGCCGCTCCGCCTCGCTCTTGGACACACCGGCGGTCGGCTCGTCGAGCAGGAGCACCCGCGGATCTCCCGACGTGGCGAGCACGAGCTCGAGGATGCGCTGCTGACCGTAGGACAGCTCGCTCGGGCGCTCGTCGGCGACGTCATCGAGCTCCCACCGCGCGAGCAGATCGGCCACGCGTCGCTCGACGTGGGCGAACCCGGCCAGGGGCCGCCAGAACGTGCGGCGCACCGACGGGTCGCCGCCGGCGATGGCGAGGCGCACGTTGTCGGCCACGGTCAGCTGGCCGAAGAGGTTGCTGAGCTGGAAGGTGCGAGCGATCCCAGCTCGACTGCGGGCGTGGACGGACTGGCCGGTGATGTCCTCCCCGCCGACCAGGACGCGACCGGCGGTGGGGCGTAGCTGCCCGGCGATGAGGTTGAACAGCGTCGTCTTGCCGGCACCGTTCGGGCCGATGATGGCCCGACGCTGGCCCGCGGGGATCTGGAGGTCGACCCCGTCGACGGCCGTGAGGCCGCCGAAGGCGATGGTGAGGTTCTCGGTGACGACGGCGTCGGCGGTCACGACGGCACCTCCTCGTTGTGGACCTGGGGACCGGGCGGTGCTGCGGCCACGAGCAGGCGTTCCGCGTCCCTCTGGCGGCTGCGCCGCCGACGGACGAGGTCGTCGACCAGACCGAGCACGCCCTGCGGCAGGAACAGCATGGTGAAGATGTAGGTCAGCCCCAGGATGGTCAGCCAGCGGTTGGTGAACCCACTGACCCAGGTCTCGAGGCTGACCAGCAGGAGGGCGCCGACGATCGGGCCCGCGAAGTAGGTCGCACCCCCGGCGATGGCGAAGACCATGACCTCGGCGCTCGTCTGCCAGGCGACGTTCTCCGGTCCGACGAACCGGTTCAGGAGGGCGTAGAGCACCCCCGCGATGGCGGCGACCGCACCCGAGACCGCGAACGCGGCGATGCGGTAGCTGCCGACCCGGTACCCGAGCGCGGCGAGGCGCGACGGGCTCTCGCGGTGGGCGACGATGGCCACACCGGCCGGAGACCGCTGGAACCACCACACGAGGGTGCCGAAGACCGTCACGATCGCGAGTACGGCCCAGTAGAAGGTCGCCGCGTTGGCGCCGCCGATCGGGAGCAGGTCGCGTGAGATCCCCGCGAGGCCGTTGTCGCCACCGGTCCACCGCACCTGTTGGAAGGCCAACCCCCAGACCGCCTGCCCGACGGCGAGCGTCAGGAGCAGCAGGTAGACCGCGTTGGTGCGCAGGGTCAGCGCGCCGACGAGCGCACCGAGCAGTCCACCGAGGAGCAGCGCGAGCACGAAGACGGACACGAAGCCGAGGTCGTAGCGCAGGGTCCCGATCGCGACGAGGTAGCCACCCACCCCGAAGAAGGCCGCGTGACCGAGCGAGGGCATGCCTCCGGCGCCGAAGACGATGTTGAACGCGATCCCGAACAGGGCGAAGATGGCGATGCGGGTGGCCACCCCGGTGTGGAAGCCGCTCAGCGTGAGGGGGACCGCGGCCACCAGCGCGAGCAGGAAGAGGACGGAGAGCGCCTTCAGGGCCGCCGACGATCGTGACGACACGTTGCTCACGCGAACTCCTTCTTGCCGAGGAACCCGCGCGGCCGCATCGCGAGCAGGAGCACCACCGGGGCGTAGACCGTGAAGAGCGCGTAGGTCGGGAACAACCACTTGCCGAACTCGTCGAGCAGCCCGACGGCCAAGGCCGCGAGCAGTGCCCCCGGCACGGAGCCGAGGCCGCCGACGACCACCACGACGAGGGCGAGCAGGAGGATCTCCCACTCGCCGCCCGGGGCGAGTCCGGTGAACGCGCCGCCCCACACCCCGGCGAACGCGGCGAGCGCGGTGCCGATACCGAAGACGGTGACGAAGATGAGCGGCACGCGGATCCCCACGGAGCGCGCGATCCACTCGTCGTCGACCGAGGCGCGGACCATCGCCCCGACCTTGGTGCGCGTCAGCAACAGCTGGAGGCCGGCGAACACCGCGAGCGCCACGACGATGAGGGCCATGCGGAAGTGCGGGAAGGCGAAGTTCTCGAGACGGAGGACGCCGTCCAGCCCCGGAGGCCGGGGTGGCGACATGGGCCGGCCGCCGTAGTACGCCAGGATCTGATCGGCGACCAGGAACGCGAACCCGACGGTGATGATGATCTGCGGCAGCTCCTTGTTGAGCACGCGGTGCAACGCGAGCCGCTCGAAGGCGACGCCGATCACCGTGGCGGCGACGATGCCGACGGCCATCGCGAGCCAGTACCGGTCGGTGCGTCGCAACACGTCCAGCGCGACGTAGCCACCGATGGCGTAGAAAGCGCCGTGGGCGAGGTTGACCGTGCGCATCAGGCCGAACGTCAGGGTCAGGCCGCTGGCGAGCAGGAACAGCAACGCCCCGAACGACAGACCGTTGAGGGTGTGACCGAGCAGTTCTCCCACGTCCCTACCTCTCTGGTGGTGGGTCGGTGGGCTGCGGCCGGACACCGCAGCCCACCGAGGGGTCAGCCGGTCCAGGTGCCGCGACGGTCGGCCATCCGCTCGCCGCTCATGAACTCCTCCGGGTCGTAGGTCCAGAACTGCGACACGTCCTCGAAGGTGTGGACGACCTCGTTGACCCAGCGACCGTCATCGTCCTGCGTGGTCTCGCGCACGTAGACGTTGTAGACGGCCTGGCCGTGCTCATCGAAGGCCAACGGTCCACGCGGCGCGTCCACCTCCACCGCAGCGATGGCGTCGACGAGTGCCTCGGACGTGACCTCGCCATCGATGTTGGCGAGCGCAGCCTCGATGACCATGGCGGCGGCGTAGCCGTGCTCCGCGTACTGCGAGACGGAGCGGTACTCCTCCTCGAAGGCCTCCCGGAACGCGACGTTGTCCTCCGTGTCGAGAACTCCGGAGTAGTGCAGGGTCGTGACGGCGCCCTCGGCGAACTGCTGCTGCTCCTCGAGGACCTGCTCGTCGGTGGTCGAGCCGTGGCCGAGCATCGGCAGGTCCACGCCGAAGTCGCTGTAGGCCCGGGTGAAGCGGATGGCGTCCGAGCCGGCGATCACGGTCCAGACCGCGTCGGCGCTCCGGTCGATCTGCTGGACGAAGGGGGCCCAGTCCTGGGTCCCGAGCGGGGCGTAGAGCTCCTGGACGATCTCGCAGCCCGCGTCCTCGTAGGCCATGGCGAACCCACCCGCGGCCTCCCAGCCGAAGGCGTAGTCGAGGCCGACCATGGCGACCGTCTCGTAGCCGAGCTCCTGGCAGGCGTACTCGCCGAGCGGCA
Organism: Nitriliruptor alkaliphilus DSM 45188; assembly: GCF_000969705.1. Classification (GTDB taxonomy): domain Bacteria; phylum Actinomycetota; class Nitriliruptoria; order Nitriliruptorales; family Nitriliruptoraceae; genus Nitriliruptor; species Nitriliruptor alkaliphilus. The sequence continues at coordinate 1,295,362 of NZ_KQ033901.1, read as the reverse complement.
TCGAGTCCTGCGACGAGGTGTACGACACGCGGAAGATGTTCTCGGCCGCGTCGCGCTGCGTCAGGTCGTCGGCACCGGCCGTGGTGATGATCAGCGGGACACCGGCCTCCCGGACGACCTCGCTGGCACCGTAGGTCACCCCCGAGTTCACGAACCCGACGAGCACGTCGGCGCCCCGTCCGAGGAGCCGCTCGACGCCTTCGATCGCGACCGCGGTGTCGTTGGCGGTGTCCTCCGAGACGACCGTCACCTCGTAGCCCGACAGGACGCCGCCGCGCTCGTCGAGGTACAGCTGGAACCCATCGTTGGTGTCCTCACCGAGGGCCGCGAAGGGACCGGTGAGCGGGTTGATGAGGCCGACCGTCACCGAGCCTTGCGTCGCCTCGTCCTCGTCCCCGTCCGTCGCGGAGCCGTCCGTCGCCGCGTCAGCAGCGTCGACCGCCTGCCCCTCGTCGCCGGAGTCGACCGCCGACCCCGAACAAGCGGCGAGCAGCACGCTCGCCGCGACGGCGGCGCCGGTGCGTCGGGTTCGTCCGTACCTCATGTGTGTTCCTCTCCGTATCCGGTCCCGCGGGGCGCGGGGCCTGCCGCTACGTGTGCTGCTCGAGACCTGGCGCTCAGCCGGGGGGCGCCCACCACGGTGGTGGCGGCCACGGCGCCGACGAGGGCGCTCGGGGCGATCGCCGCCGTGTCGCACGCCCGAGGAGGACGCCGATCGCGAGGGCCGCGAGCACCGGTGCCGCCCGGGCCACCAGTGGCCCGACGATCACGCGCAGGACGTCGAGGTCGTCGCCCGCAGGACCCGCCGTTGTCGGCGACGGTGGCTCACCGGCGGCCGCCGGTGCCGGTCCGAGCCCGCCGGCGTGACCGTCGGTGATCGCCGGCGCGGTGAACGTCGCTTCGAGGTTGCGGGCGAACTGGTCGAGCACGCGCTGGGTCACCTCGCCGAGGGCGCCTCGACCGAACTGCGCCGCCTTCCCGCGGATGTCAAGGTCCGTGACGACCTCGACCTGGCTGCCGTCGACGCCGTTGGCGCTGACGGTGGCGACCACCGTGGCGCTGGCGGCGCCCTGCCCGCCGATCTCGGTGCCGGAGGCGGTCAGCCGTGCCCGGCGTGCCACCGCATCCGCATCGCCGACGGTGACGGCCCCCTGGTAGGCGGCCGTGATCGGACCGACGCGCAGTTTGAGGCGGCCCTGGAACGCCTCCCCGTCGCGTCCAGTGAGCTCGGCGCCGGGCATGCAGGGTGCGATGCGCTCGAGGTCGAGGAGCGCGGCGAACGCGGCGTCGGGCGGTGCCGGGACCGAGAAGGTGTTACGCAACTGCACGGGCTGCCTCGTGAGGTCGGTGGGCGGTGGTGCTCGATCGCGTCGGGCTCCCGCTCCCGTTCGGTCCCATCGAACGCCATTCACTGTTGGTATACAAACATTCGCATAAGAACGAACCGTGGTCAAGCCCAGCGGGTTCCGTTCTCGTGAACCTCCCGTTACGTCCCTGGCGCGAGACGCCGGGTCACGCGCCGCGGTCGACAGCTCACCCCTCGGGGAGCCGCGGAACGCGCTTGGGCGGCGGCGTGTTGCGGCTCTTGGCCACGACGACCTTGCCATCCACCACCACCGCGGCGATCGCCGGGGTGTCGCCCGCGGCGAGCGCGCCGCAGAAGTCATCGGCGCGGCTGCCGTCCGGTGCGTCGGTGACGATCAGGTCGGCCGGGGCACCCACCTCGATGACCCCGCCGGCGACGCGGCGCGCGGTGGTGGTGTTGCCGCTGGCGGCCGCGAGGGCCTCCGGCGCGGGGATGCCGGCCAGCGCACTGATCCACGACAGGGTGCGCAGCACCCCCAGGGGGACGACGCCGGTTCCCGCCGGCGAGTCGGTCCCGATCAGCAGGCGGTGCAGCTCGCCGCGTTCAGCGACCAGGGTGGCGACGTCGCGCGCCGCCCGGACGTTGCCGTTGTGGACCAGTTCGACGTAGGCGTCGGTCTCGACCAGGATCCGCTCGACGTCCTCGATGCCCGTGGCGGTGGGACCGCCGTTGACGTGCGCAGCGACGTCCGGGCGCACGGCGACGACGAACTCCGCGTCGATGGTCCGGCTCGTCGGGACCGACTTGCCCCCGACGTGGGCGGTCACGGTCATCCCCGCGGCCTGCGCCCACGCGGTCATCTGGGCGGCGGTGTCGGGATCCTGCACGCCCGAGATCCCGATCTCCCCGACCAGGTGGACCCCCTGGACCGCGAGGTCGCGGAAGTCCTGCTCGGTCAGCCCTTCCTCGAGCAACAGCGCCCCGGCGTGGACCCTGGCCCCGCTCGGCCGCACCGTGCGGAAGGACTTGGCCGCGAGGACCGCGAGGGCCTTGGTGCCCTCACGGTCCTTCGGCCGTCCGGGGGTGTGGACCTCGCCCGCCGAGATGACCGTCGTCACCCCGCCGTGCACGAACCCCTCGAGGTAGTTCGCCTGGTGCTGGCGTGGGGTGTAGTCGCCGAGCACCGGGTGGACGTGGTCGTCGACGAGCCCGGGGGCGAGGGTCGCGCCGTTGACGTCGAGCACGGGACCCTCACCGTCGAGGTCGCTCGCGTCCCCGATCGCGGCCACCTTCCCGTCCTCGACGAGCACGGCGTCGGCCTCCGCGATCGGCGCGTCGATGCGCCCCGTCAGCAGGGTGCCGATCCCGGTCACGAGCAGTCGATGGGTCACGCTTCTACCTCCTGGGTGGTGGTACCGGGATCGTCGGGGACGCCGCCCGCGGCGATCACGGCCGGGTCGGCGGGGGTGGTCAACGCCTGCAGATCCGCCACCCAGTCCTCGGCGTTGAGTCGCGAGGTCGGGCCGGCCACGCTCACCGCGGCGACGACCTTCGTCCCGAACCGGACCGGCACGGCGACGCCCGAGATGCCGTCGAGGAACTCGTCGCGGGCGTGGCTGTACCCACGTTCGCGGATCCGTGCGAGCTCCTCGAGCAGCGTGCTGCGTTCGCGGATGGTGTTGCTGGCCTGCGCGGGGAGGACCTCGTCGGGGTAGAGCTCGACGAGCTCGTCCTCGGACATCTCGGCGAGGAGGCACTTGCCGCTGGCCGAGGCGTGGAGCGGCATCCGGGTGCCCGTCCGGATGCTCGTGCGCAGCACGTGCGAGGTCTCGAAGCGCTTGACGAAGACGACCGACCGATCCGAGCGCACACCGAGCGACACGGCTTCGCTCGACCGCGCCGCGAGCTCCTGCATGCCGGGTGCCAGCGCCGCAGCCACCGCGGAACGCTCGGCCGCGTGGACCCCGATGAGCGCCGCCTGGAGCCCGAGCACGTACCGGTCCGACGTCTCGTCCTGCTGCACGAAACCCGCGTGCCGCAGGGTCTGCAGGCTGAGGTGGACGGTGCTCTTGGGCAGGCCGGTGCGGCGCGCGACCTCGCTGACCCCGGTGGGTTCAGCGTCCTCCGCGACGGCGCAGAGGACCGCGAGTGCGCGTTCCACCGAGCGCGACCGCCGTCCGCTGCCGTTCGATGTCATCGAACACCATTCACTGTTGGTATACGAACATTCGCAGACGAACAGTCTCCGGTCAAGGGTGTGCTGATGGCTGCCGTCCGAGCGCGGCGACCTACGCCGGCTCGAGCCCGACCGGATCGGTCCAGGTGACCGTCGAGCCCTCGTGCACGCCCACCTCGGCGAGCACCCCCTGGCCCACCTCGAGGGCCGCGTCGTACTCGGTCTCGGGGTCGTAGGTCGGGCAGGGGTCGGCCTCGCACGGGTCCATCTGGAGGACGGCCACGACCTCGCCGTCGAGGACGTACGCGATGTCGAGCGGGACCAGCGTGTCCTTCATCCAGAAGCCACCCGTACGGGGCTCGTCGAAGAGGAAGAGCATCCCGACCCCGTCGGGCAGGTCGGGCACGTTCATCAGACCCTGGCGGCGACGGTCGCCGTCGGCGGCGACCTTCGCCACGATGGTCGTCGTCCCGTCGAGGGTGACGGTCGTCTCGGGCCAGTCGTCGACGACGTCGAGCAAGGGCGGCACGCGCCGCTCGGCGCCCTGCTCGGTGGCGATGTCGTCGGACGGGATCGCCTCGGTCACGCCCGGCACGTCCGGCTGCGGCGTCGCGTCGGTCGCCCCGTCCTCGCCGACGGGGACGTCGTCGATCGGACGCGCGTCGGTCAGGGCGGGGTCGTCGTCGCCGCAGGCCGCGAGGAGGCAGGCCGTCAGGGCCGCCGCAGCCAGGGCACGCCAGGGCGCGGGGCGGCGGGAGGGCAGGGTGGAGGTACGCATGGCACGACGCTACCCGGCCGGCTCGAGCCGCGGCACCACGGCCGGGGTCGCGCCTCAGGCGGCGGTGCCGTGGACCTCGGCCCGCGTGGCCCTGCGGGCCAACTCGCGCCGGGCTCGGGCGAGCATGGCGCACACGATCACCGGGTGCAGCGGCCAGACGAGCGCCATGTAGGCCCGGCCACGCCGGTTGTGGGTGCGGACCACGGTGCTGACGGTGACGGCCCGCTCGTCGACCAGGATCGACGCGCGGAAGTCGAGGTGGTTCGCGTCGCTGCCGAGCAGGACCTCGCGGTGATCGCTCGCGATCGTGGCGAAGCTGCGCTCGTCGCCGCGGTCGATGCCCACGACCCGGACGGCGCCGTTGCGCAGCCAGAGCAGGGCGTCGACCCAGCGCGGGCGGTGCCCGAAGATCGCGGTGGCCCACACGGCAGGGTCCGACGGCATGCCACGCAGCAGCGGCACCTGCCAGGCGTCGACCAAGTCAGGGGCTGCCAGCGCATCCCGCGCGAGTGCCGCGGCGTCCGGCACCGCGACCGCGGTCGGCCTCGGGTGTTCGGTGAGCCGCCACCACAGACGTACCCAGGGCGACCAGCGGGCCGGGTCCGCGACCTCGCCGGTGGCCACCCGCTCCATCCCGTCGAGCAGGTCCTCGACCTCGGCGTCGTGCAGCCAGCGGACCACGGTCGGAACGAGCAACCGCATGGCACCCGTGGTCCGAGCCTCGAGGACGTGGCGGACCACGCACCGGTCCGGGCCGAGCGGGTCGACGGTCAGTTCGTGGTGGCCGTCGAGCCCGAAGCCCGGGTGGAACGTGAAGCGGACCCGCCGGCCCGGCTCGTGCTCGCTGACCCAGTAGCGGACCGGCCCGTGCCCACCGTCCGCGCCGACCTGCAGAGGCCGGTCCAGGACCAGCGGCTGCCACACCGGGGTCGGCCAGAGCTGGTCGTCGTCGCCCCCGAGCCGGTCGAAGGCCGCCGCCAGGCGTTCCGCCGGCGCCGCGATCTCGCGTTCGTGCACGTTCCGCATGGCCAGCGCCCTTCCGTACGGTTCCGTACGTTCCGGACCGTACGGTAGCGTACGGTCCGGCGGGGCGCGACGGCGGGTCAGCCGGCGAGGTGGTCCATCACCGCCTTCGCCGCGTGGTCGGGGTCGTCGATCCAGGGCAGGTGGCCGGCGTCCGGCATCATCTGGAGCGACGCCCTCGGCATCGCGGCGACGATCCGTTGGGCGACCTCGGCCCCGCCGAACGTGTCGTCCTCGCCCCACAGGAAGACCGTGGGCGAGGTCACGCGGCCGAGGACCTCGTCGGGGATGGTGAGGCGACGGTCGAACCCGAGCGGGCCGCCGAGGCTGGCGATCATGCGACCCTCGTTCGCCGAGGTGTCGGTGTAGCGCTGCAGGGCCAGGTACCAGTCGAGGAGGTCCTGCGAGAGCGTGCCGGCGTCGAGGCTGGCCCCGTGGCCGATCTGCCGCATCATCGACCGACCGACGCGCGCGCTCGGCGGCAAGGCGCCGAGCAGCGGCCCCACACCGCGCGTCATCACCAGGCGCATGAACGGCGGGGTGCGCATCCCCGGAGCGAACGCCGGGCACGCCATCTGCAGCGTGCGGCCGAAACGGGTACGGCCCGATCTCACTCGACGTGGCGGTCGACCTGACCGCGCCCGCGACCGTACGCCCGCGACACGCGGTGCGGGTCGGAACCACGCGCGGAACGGTGCAGGTCCCGCCGGATTGCTGGGCGGTCAGCCTGCGGGGTAGGGCACGGCCTCGATGTCCGGCCGGTCGCCCACCGGCATCGGCAGTGCGTCCTCGGTGGGGAGCCGGTCGCGGTCCACCGCCAGCACGGCGCGGAAGGGGTTGAAGTCCGCGGTGCAGGCCCCCTCGGAGGGCGATGCCACGGCCACCGCCACCCGGTCGCCGTCGAGGTGGACGTCCTCGACCCACACGGGGCAGCTGCCCGACCGCCCGCCCGACCAGATGACGAGCACCTCGCGGTCCCAGTCGACGGTGTCGAGATCGGCGTGCAGCCCGTCCTCGGCCGCGTGCCCTGCATCGCGCGGTAGGTCGTCCGGCACGTTCTCGGCGAAGGCGCGTTCGGCCACCTCGCGGTCGTAGGCGATCTCGAGGGCGCCGTCACCAAGGGGGTCGAGGTCGTCGCGCCAGCCCGGCACGGTCGCGAGGGTCCGAACCGGCCCGTCGGGGTCGTAGCTCGGCGGCGGGTCGAGCACCTCGAAGCACACCGCGGGGTGATCGAGGTCCGCTGCGAGCTCGGTGAGCGCCGCGGTGTCCCCACCGACGACCGTGACCGTCACCCGCTGGATGTCGTCGCGCAGGCCCGAGCCGACGACCGTCCCGGGTGGGGTGCCGACGCTGTCCGCACCGCCCCCCATCCGGGCGTTCACGGTCGCCTGCACCTCGAGGAGGTCGGCGTAGCTGTGCTCGCCCCGGACCACCCACCAACCAGCGCCGAACCGTTCGCGCAGCTCGGCGGCGTACCGGTCCACCTCGTCGGTGAAGGCCATCACCGTCGCGCCGTGCTGGTTGTCGAGCCACAGGCCCGCGTAGTGATCGGGCGCCTCACGTTCGGCCCAGTCGCGTGCCTGACCGAGCAACGCCCCGTGCTCACCGGGGAAGGCGTCCTCGCCGTCGGCCTCCACCGGGATGTCGGGGTTGACGTTGGCGGTGGTGAGCGCTGCGTCGGGTTCGGGCTGGTCCTCGGGCGGCGGGTCGTAGGTCCGCGGCGCGTCCCACTCGGGGCAGGTCGGCAGGTCGACGGGTGTCGCCGTGGCCCCGTCGTCGGCGCCCGCACCCCCGTCGGGTGCCGCCGCGTCCGTCCCGGGGTCGACCGACGGCGTGGGACCACCCTGCCCGCACGCTCCGAGGACCAGGGCCAGCGCGGCCAGCCCTGCAACGCGGGCGGTCATCCTCGTCGTGCGTATGAGCGTCCCCCCGTGGCTCGCGGTCGGGTGCCGGTGGGACGTCGCGCCGAGCCCGGTGGTTCCACGGTCCTCAGAAGAGACGGTCGCTGCCGTCCCGCTCGAGGTCGAGCAGCTGCTGCTTGCGCTCGAGCCCGCCGCCGTACCCGGTGAGCTTGCCGTCGGCACCGACGACACGGTGGCACGGGACGATGATCGCGATCGGGTTGCGGCCGTTGGCGAGGCCGACCGCTCGCGACGCGCCCGGCGATCCGATGTGGTCGGCGAGCTGCCCGTAGGACCAGGTCCGCCCGTACGGCACCTCGCGCAGCGCGGTCCACACCCGACGCTGGAACTCGGTGCCCTCGAGCCGCAGCGGCACGTCGAAGTCCGTCCGGTCACCGGCGAAGTACTCGGCCAGCTGCAGCTCCACGTCACCGAACGGACCGTGGTCACGCGGACCGAAGGTCGCCTCGTCCGGCGCGTGCCGCTGCGCGTCCATGTACAGGCCGCTGAGGATCCCGTCGGTCGCCACGAGGGTCAGCGGGCCGATCGGTGACAACACGGTGGTGTGGACACGGCTGGTGGCGGTCGCGGTGATCACGTCGGTTCCGTTCGGTGTCGGGCGGCTCACGCGGCCGTCCCGTCGGTGGCCTCCACCGGCGCGGTGCCGGGCAGGACGTTGATGTCGTGGTCGAGGGCACCCCAGAGGTGCTGGACGGCGTAGGCCCGCCAAGGCCGCCACCGTGCGGCGTGGGCGAGCAGGGCTGCGGGTGTGGTCGGCAGGCCGAGCTGCTGCGCCGCGAGCTTGACGCCGAGGTCGGTCGCGGGGAACGCATCCGGGTCGCCGAGGCCGCGCATGGCGATCACCTCGACGGTCCAGGGGCCGAGGCCCGGCAGGGCGAGGAGGGCCGCCCGCGCCGCGTCACGGTCCGCCCCGGGGCCGAGGTCGAGACCGCCGGCGGCGATCGCCTCGACCAGGCCCGACAGCGCGGCCCGTCGTGAACGTGGCATGGCGAGCGTGTCGGGGTCGACACCGGCCAGCGCCTCCGCCGAGGGGAACAAGTGGGCCAGACCGCCGTCGGGATCCTCGACGGGCTCGCCGAGGGTCTGCACCAGCCGGGCGGCGTGCGTCCGGGCCGCGGCCGTCGAGACCTGCTGGCCGAGGACGGCCCTGACGGCGAACTCCTCCGCGTCGACCGTCCGCGGGATCCGGCGACCCGGAGCCTGGTCCACGAGGTCGGTGAGCGACGGATCGCCGGCCAGGAGCTCGTCCACCGCGACGGGGTCGGCGTCGAGGTCCAGGAGGTGGCGGCACCGCCCGACCGCCGCGGTCAGGTCGCGCAGGTCGGTGAGGCGGAGCCGACAGCCGACGTGGTCGGGTCGTGGGCGCAGCTCCACGATCGCGTGCCCGTGCGGCAGGCGGAGCGTGCGCCGGTAGGCACCGTCGCGCCACTCCTCGACGCCGGGGACGCCGGTCGCGGCGAGGTGGCCGAACAGGCTGTCCGGGGTGAACGGCTGCCGGAAGGGCAGGCGCAACTCGACCACGCCGGCGGCGGGGCCGTGCGACCTCGTCGTACACGTCGAGCGGCCGCGCAGCTCGCTCGGGGTGACGTCGAAGACGGTCCGGACGGTGTCGTTGAAGCTGCGGATGCTGCCGAAGCCGGCAGCGAACGCGATGTCACCGAACGGCAGCGACGTCGTCTCGATCAGGATGCGTGCCGTCTGGGCCCGGTGTGCCCGAGCGAGCGCCAGCGGCCCGGCGCCCAGCTCGGCCTGCAGGTGCCGCTCGATCTGCCGTGCGCTGTACCCGAGCTGGCGTGCCAGACCCGCGACCCCCTCGCGGTCGACCACGCCGTCCGCGATCAGCCGGACCGCGCGGGCCGTGGTGTCGGCCCGCAGGTCCCACTCGGGTGAGCCTGGGCTGGCGTCCGGTCGGCACCGCTTGCAGGCACGGAAGCCGGCACGCTGCGCCGACGCGGCCGAGGGGTGGAACTCGACGTTCGCGGCCTTCGGGGTGATGGCGGGGCAGCTCGGCCGGCAGTAGATGCCGGTGGTGCGCACGGCGGTGAAGAACCACCCGTCGAAGCGGGCGTCCCGGGCGCGCATGGCGCGGAGGCAACGGTCGTGGTCGATGTGCATGGCCGCAGTGTCACCCCCCGTCGCACCGGCCGCTAGCAGGAACGCGACATCGACCTCAGGTCCGTGACGCGCCGGGAGCTCGGACGCTGTGGCCGTCCCCTGGGCGGGCCGGACGCTAGCGTCGTCTGTACCGATCGGGGGGGCCTTCCGTGTGGAGCAACGCCAACGCAACGGTGATCGCGGTGGTGCTCGCGACCGTGCTCGCGATCCTGTCCGTGCCAGCCTCCGCCGACGCCGATGCGCACCGCGATGGAGACCGCCATCCGTGCGCGGACGTGTCGGCGGCACCCTTCGTCGACCGCGACCGGATCAGCTCGGTGCACCGCGATGCGGTGGACTGCCTGTGGCACCTCGGCATCGTCCGGGGATCGGTGACGGCCGACGGACGGCGACGGTTCGACCCCACCGCGGCGGTCGATCGCGGCCAGTTCGCCGGGATGCTGCACCGGCTCCTCGATGTGACCGGCCGAGCGGACCGTCTGCCCGAACCGCGGCGACCCCGGTTCGATGACGTCCCCGCGGGCCACACCTTCGACCGCGAGGTCCACACGCTCGCGAGCGCGGGGGTGATCGAGGGTGTGGACGGCCGGTCGTTCGCGCCGGGACGTCTCGTCCGCCGCGACCAGACCGCCTCGCTGCTCCGCCGTGCCGCGAGATGGGCGACCGGCGACGAGCTGCTCGCCACCTCGGGGCCGCTGTTCCACGACATCGTCGGCAGCGTCCACCGGGATGCCATCGAGGCGGCGTTCGAGTTCGGCCTGGTCGACGGTGTCGCCTACCCCTGCGGCGATGGGGGCGGCCGGTACGAGCCGCTCCGCTCGCTGCAGCGTCAGCAGGCCGCCAGCGTGCTCGCGCGGGCGATCGGGACGCTCGACGCCATCGAGGCCGGCGAGGTCGAACGGCGGAAGCCGGACCCCGAGTGCCCGTCCCCCGTCTGGGTACCGCGGATCGACGCGGCTGTGGACTACGCCGAAGGGCGCACCGGCTCGATCAGCTTCGCGGTCATCGGTACCGACGGTCAGCTGGTGGGGCACCGCGCCAGCACGCAGGTCGCGGCCGTCAGCGTCATCAAGGTGATGTTCCTGGTCGCCTACCTCGATCACCCCGACGTGCGCGATCGGCCGCTCACCGCCGACGACCGCGACCTCCTCGAGCCGATGATCCGCCGCTCGGCGAACGAGCCCGGGACGCGGATCGCCGACATGGTCGGCCCCGAGGGCATGAACGCACTGGCGGAGCGGGCGGGGATGCGGGACTTCCACTTCACCCGGCCGTGGGGCAACAGCCGCACGTCCGCCCGGGACCAGGCGCGCTTCATGCTCGCGTTCGACCGCTACGTGCCGAGCCGACACCGTGACTACGCACGCCAACTGCTCACCCAGGTCGTGCCCGAGCAGCGGTGGGGTATCGGCCAGGTCGCCACCGATGGGTGGACCAAGCACTTCAAGGGCGGCTGGGGCCCGGGGACCGGCTCGGTCGACCACCAGGTGGTGCTCCTGCGCCACCACGACGGCACGCGTGTCGCACTCAGCGTCATGACCACCGGGAGCCCGAGCCACGAGTACGGGAAGGCCACCCTCGAGGGTCTGTTCAGGCGGCTCCTGGCTGACCTCCCCCGGACGTAGCTGGGGGCGGTGAAGCGAGAGGCCGACCCCTCGCAGGAACGCGACATCGACCTCACACCGTCGGCTGACCGCTACCCCGCCGCCTCGGCCACCTCCACGTCGATGCGGACCGTGATGGTCGCCCCGCCCTCCGAGACGAGCTCGCAGTCGATCCGGCCCCGGACGTCCCGCTCGGCCACCTCGGCGACATCCGTCCGGCACGCGTCCCCACTGGCCGTGAAGACCGGTGGTGGCGCGGCCGGATCGACGGTCGGCAACCGCAGCTCCACGCGCGTGCGGTCCGCATCCCCGGACCCGAGCCGGACGCGCAGCTGCACGGCGACACCCTCGCGCAGCGACACCAACTCGGCGCGGAGCTCGTCACCAGGCCCGGTCGGCCAACGCAGCGAGCGCACGTGGTCGGCGACGTACGCCCCGCCCAGGGCGCCGTCGACCGTCACGGTCGCGGTCCCCGGCGTGGCGGCGACACGGGCGTCCGCCTCACACTCGGCCCGGAAGTAGCTGCTGACGGTGTCCGGTAGGGACGCGGCGCCAAGGTGCCGACCCTCGATGTCGTACAACGCCACGCTCCACGGTCCGTCCCAGTGGCCGGGGTGGTGCGCGAAGACGAGCCCCTCGTGTGGGACGACCGAGACGGACCCGCCGTCGGCCGCTGACAGGACCACCTCGTGGACCTCGAGCGGGACGCTCAGCGCGGTCTGGATCGACGCGCACGAGCCACCCCCTGCGGCGAGGATGCGGTGGACACCCGCCCCGAGCGGCAGGTCATCGACGAGGTGGATCGGCGTCGGGCCGCACTGGGGCTGCGGTGATCTGTCGCCGGGGGTCACGGCGAGGCAGTGCGGACCGTCCCACTCGGTGTACAGCTCGCCGTCCTCCTCGGTGGTGATCTCGCCTCCGTGCGTCCGGTAGCGCACCACGTCGATCCGGCCGAGGCCGGTCTCGGCCCAGGTGACGACCTCGGCGGTGCCCGGCAGCGCTTTCGGATCGAGACGCTGCGCCACCTGGTCCGCGGCTGGGCCGTCGAACCCTGGCTGCATCGTCACCTCGACGTCGGCGCCCACGGGACGGCCGTCCTCGTCGGGCCGTGGCTCGTCGACGATGGGGGACGGGGAGGGGGACGGCAGCACGTTGAAGGCTGCCACGAGGGCGAGGAGCACCACCGCCGCCGAGGCGACACGCGTCGTCACCGACCGACGTCGGCCGCGACGGACGATCTCGTCGATCGGAGCGGGGCCGCGGCTGTGCGGCGCGGCCTCCTCCAGCAGGTCACGGAGCTCAGGCACGGTCCACCTCCACGTGCGCCTCGATGTCGTCCCCGATCGCCTCGCGCAGGGCCGCCATCGCCTTGAAGGTGGCCTGCTTGACCGCACCGGGCGAGGTGCCGAGCGCATCGGCGGTCTCGGCCACCGATCGGCCGAGGAAGTAGCGGTGCACGATCGCGGCACGCTGGCCCGGCGGCAGCCGGAGGACCGCGGCGCGGACGGTCAACCCGGCGGCGGTGTCGACGGGGACCTCGCGTTCCTCGGGTGGCCCGTGGCGGGTGTAGGCCCGCCGTTCGGCGTAGCGGCGCCGGAACCAGGTCCCTGCCAGGTTGAAGGCGACGCGGTGCACCCAGGCGTCCGGTCGATCCATCGACCCCACGTGCGACCAGCGCTGGTAGGCGCGGGCGAACGCGTCCTGGGCCAACTCCTCGGCGACGGCCGTGTCGCCGCAGTAGAGGGCGAGCGCACGGACGAGCCGTTCGTACTCGCGACCGACGAGGGCCTCGAACCCCTCGTGCTTCTTCCCCGCCACGTCCCCTCCGGAGGTCTGTCACGCATCCAGACGCACGAGCCGAACCATCGGTCACCCGGCATCACTCGGAGCATCGCAGCCGTGGTGCCGTGACCGCGGGGTCTGGCGGCGGTGAGGTGGCGTCTGTACGGTTCGGGGACGGCGGCTCGCCCCGCCGGACCTCCACCTCGGTGCCCGCGCTACCGAGCCCGACCGCACCCCGGTCGGACGGAGGCAGAGGGGACCTCGAGTGCTCGGCGAGGGTGATCCGACCGACGTGTCCCGTGCACGCCGGTGCGCGCGGGACGCCGGCGGTGGCACGGCCAAGACACGTGAGGCTGTGAGATGACCCGCAACGAATCCTTCAAGCGCCGGATCCGTGCCCGCATGGCGGAGACCGGCGAGCGCTACGGCGCGGCACGCCGCGTCCTGATCGAGCGTGCCGCACGGCAGGCCGAGGACGGCGCGACCACCCGGACCTGGGTGGCCGACCCCGAGCACAGCGACGCCGCCATCGAGGAAGCCACCGGGCGCACCTGGGACACCTGGTGCGACCTGCTCGACGACCGGCTGGGCGACGACACCAGCCACGGCGCCATCGTGGACGTGGTGCAGGAACACGGCACCGACGGGTGGTGGGCCCAGGCCGTGACCGTCGGCTACGAGCGCATCACCGGCCTGCGCCTGCCGTTCCAGCGGCCCGACGGCACCTTCACCGCGAGCAAGTCGCGGACCGTCACGGTCGACGCCGAGATGCTGCGCGACCTGCTGCTCGACGACGACGGGCGGGCCGCGTTGTTCCCGGGTGTCGACACCGAGCTGCGGTCGCGGCCGACGTCGAAGAACGTCCGGCTCAGGGTCGGCCCCGGGACCGCCGAGATCTCGATGACGCCGCGGGACGAGGCCCGGGTCGCGATCACCGTGGCCCACGAGAAGCTGCCCGATGCCGCGGACGTCGACCACTGGAAGTCGTTCTGGGACGAGTGGCTCGCCGCGGTCGACGCCGCATGACACCGTCCAGCGCCCCGGCCGGCTGGTCCGGCCGGGGCGCTCAGCCACGCCCGCCGTCGCGCGAGGCGACCAGCTGCTCGATGCCGTCGAGGATGCGGGCGAGCCCGAACTCGAACAGGAACGCCGGGTCGGTGTGGGGGGCGCCGATCGTGGTGCCGACACGGCTGGCCAGCTCGTAGTCGCGGTCGGCCATCACCTCCTCGAGGACGGGCAGGACGCTGTACCACCACTCGTCGTCCGAGACCCCGCTGCGCTCGGCGTCGCGCCGGATCTCGACCGAGCGGCGAGCGGTGCCCTCGACGTGGGCCTGGAGCAGTTCGACGACCCCGTTCATCTCGAGGTCGTCGAGCCCGATCCCCTCGACGGCACGCAGCTCGAACTCGTAGCGGTCGAAGGTGTTCGGGCCACCGACCGGGCGGGTGAGCGGAACGTCGACCAGCCACGGGTGGCGGCGGTAGAGCTGCCAGTAGTCGCGCGCGATGACCTCCAGCCGCTGCCGCCACGTCGCACCGGCGGGTACCTCCGAGCTGAGCTCCCCGGTCACCCGTTCGACCAGGAGCATGACGAGCTCCTCCTTGCCGGGCACGTAGGTGTAGAGCGACATCGCACCCACGCCGAGCCGCTCGGCGACCTTGCGCATCGACAGCGCCGCGAGCCCGCCCTCGCTGGCCAGCTCGAGTGCCGCGTCGACGACCCGGTCGACGGTGAGCCCGGAACGCGCCGACGGCTGGTCCGGCCCGCGCCACAGCAGGCGGAACGCACGGGCGTGGTCGGGGTAGTCGCGGGACTCGGGCACGGCAGCGTCCTCCTCACCCGCGCAGGGTAACCGGTTGACGCCGCGAACCGTACGCCGTACTGTTCTCGGTTACGTACGCCGTACGGAACAGGCGGAGGAGCACCGGATGATCCGAGCACGCGAACTGACCCGAACCTTCACGGTCAAGAAGGACGACCCCGTCGTGGCCGTGGACGCCATCGACCTCGACGTCGAGGAGGGCGAGCTGGTCGCCTTCCTCGGCCCCAACGGCGCCGGCAAGTCCACGACGCTGCGGATGCTGACCACCCTGCTGCCGCCGACGGCCGGGACCGCCAACGTCGCGGGGTTCGACGTGACGACCGAGGCGGCGAAGGTGCGCCGCCGGCTCGGCTACATCGGGCAGGGCAACGGCGCCGGCCACTACCACCGGGTCCGCGACGAGGTCGTGTTGCAGGGCCGCGCCTACGGTCTGGCGTGGCGTGACGCCCGGCAGCGGGCCGACGAGCTGCTCGAGGCGCTCCAGCTCACGAGCATGGCCAAGCGCGGTGCCGGGACGCTCTCCGGCGGGCAGCGCCGCCGTCTCGACATCGCCATGGGGCTGGTCCACGCGCCACCACTGCTGTTCCTCGACGAGCCGTCCACGGGCCTCGATCCCCAGAACCGCGCGAACCTGTGGGAACACGTCCTCGGCGTGCGGGAACGGTTCGGCACCACCCTGTTCCTGACCACCCACTACCTCGACGAGGCCGAGCGCATGGCCGAGCGGGTCATCGTCATCGACCACGGGAAGGTCATCGCCGACGACACGCCGGCGCGCCTGAAGGCCGAGCTCGCCGGGGACGAAGTCACCATCGGCCTCAGTGATCCCGGGCGCACGGCGGCCGCCGTCGAGGTGGCCGACCGGCTCGGTCGCCTCCACGCGGTCCGCGTGGACGGGGCGGACGTCCACCTGCGCATCCCCGACGGTGCACAGGTGTTGCCGGGCTACCTCCGCCAGCTCGACGCCAACGGCATCGAGGTCGAGCGTGCCGAAGTGTCCCGACCGACCCTCGACGACGTGTTCCTGCACCTCACGGGGCGGAGCCTGCGCGAGGAAGCGCAGGCCGCCGACGACGCCCGGTCCCGCGAGGACGGGGTCCACACCACACCGCAGGAGGTGCTCGCTTGAGCCACCAGACCATCGCCACAGGCCGTCGCGGCACCCCCGTCAGCGACGCCATCACGATCTTCATCCGCCAGTCGCTGCCCCAGCTGCGCGAACCCTGGGGCCTCGGGTTCGGGATGCTGCAGCCGCTGGTGTTCCTCGCCTTCTTCGGCCCTCTGCTCGGCGGCGTCGTCGACGCACCGGGCATGGCCGGAACCGAGGGGAGCGATCCATGGCTGTGGTTCGTCCCGGCGGTGCTCGTCATGCTCGCGCTGTTCGGCACGGCCGGCACCGGCTACATGATGCTCACCGAGATGCAGACCGGATCGCACGAGCGTCTGCTGGTCACCCCGATCAACCGCACCTCGATGCTGGCCGGCAGGACGCTCGGTGACGTGGCGACGCTGGTCGCCCAGGGCGTGCTCATCATCGTGGTGATGCTCCCGTTCGGTCTGCGACCGCACCCGCTCGGCGTGGTGATCGCGCTCGCGCTCCTCGCGCTCCTCGGCCTGGCGTTCGGCGCGATGTCGCACGCCCTGGCCATCGCCCTGCGAGCGCAGCAGGAGGCGTTCTACATGGTGCAGTCCAGCGTCACGTTCCCGCTGCTGTTCCTGTCCGGCCTGATGCTGCCGCTCGAGATGGGGCCCGGCTGGATGCAGACGATCGGCCGGCTCAACCCCCTGACCTACGTGGTCGAGGCGCAGCGGGCGTTGTTCGCCGGCGACCTCACCGAGGGGGTCGTCCTGCAGGGCACCGTCAGCGTCGTCGCGCTCGCGGTGGTGGGCCTCGTCCTCGGCACCCGCGCGATGCGCCGCGCCCACAGCTGATCGCGTCGGCACCGGGCCCGGGCCGCAGGTGGCCCGGGCCCCGGGCTGTCCCGGCCTCGCGGACCCGAGCGGTCCGCGGGGGGTGATCACGGCCTGGCGCTGCGGAGCGCGGCGACCGCCCGGTCGACATCCGTCTCGTCGGTGGTCACGTGGAAGCAGGCACGCACCCGCCCGGCCCGGACGCTCGCGCGGACACCGGCAGCCTCCAGGGCCGCGAGCTGCGCGTCTGACGCCGCGACCGACACGATCGCCGAACCCGTCCGCGGCAGTTCGAGCCCGTCGCAGAACCGGTCCGACAACGCGACGTCGTGGCGGTGGATCGTGTCGACGCCGAGGTCGAGGATCGCCTGGAGGGCGGGCCCTGTACCGACCCAGGCCAGCCACGCGGGCGAGACGTCGAGCCGTCGGGCGTCCCCGGCCAGCCGCAGCGGACCGCCGTAGATCGAGGTCCACACGTCGGCCCCCGCGTACCAGCCGGCGTTCACCGGGACGAGGTCGTGCAGGCGGTCGGGTCGCACGAACATGAACGCCGTCCCTCGCGGGGACAGCAGCCACTTGTAGGCGCCGGCGACCACCACGTCGAACCGGCTGGCGGCCACGGGCAGCCACCCGCAGGCCTGCGTCGCATCGGCGAGGGTCATCGCGTCGTGCTCGGCCGCCGCGGCGGTGATGGCGTCCACGTCGGCGATGCGGCCGTCGGCGGATGCTGAACGCCACGAGTCCGGTCGAGGGGCGCACCTCCTCGGCGAGCGCCTCGAGCGGCACGAGCCGGACCTCGAGATCCTCGCGGGCGAGGAACGGGAACAGCACCGACGTGAAGTCGCCCTCCGGGCAGAGGACCTCCGTCCCCGGTGCGAGCGAGGTCGCCACCGTGCCGATCAGCACCGAGACCTGCGAACCGACGGCCACCGTCGACGCCTCGACGCCGACGAGCTCGGCGAACGCCGCACGGCAGGCCGCGACCGCCGCGTCGTAGTCCGGCGCCCGCGCCTGGCCACGCTGCCACGCGTCGACCGCGTCGTGCATCGCAGCCACGGTGGCGATCGTCGGCAACCCGAGCGACCCGGTGTCGAGGTAGTCCGGGACGGGCACGTGGAAGCGGCCGAGCGGTGTCGGCACGGGACGGTCCGATCGTGAGGCGGGAGGCAGCCCGAGCACGTTAGGGCCGGGCGTCCGCCGCCGCGCCGGTACCGTCACCGACCGCTCGCAGGTTCGGCACGTCCCCCGGCTGCGGAGCAGCCAGCCGACGAGGACCCGACCGTGACCACGACCGAGCCACACGCGCCGGAACGCACGGACCGCGCCGATCGCGTCGCCGAGCGGCTGTCCGGGCCGGTCCTCATCGCCGCGCTGGCATCCATCCCCGCCACGTTCCTGACCCTCTTCGACGGCGCCTACCAGACCGCCGGCAGCACGCTGAACGCCGTGTCCGGCGCGGTCCTGGTCGCCGAGACCGTGGTGCTGCTGGTCCTCGCCGAGGACAAGCGCGCGTGGCTGCGGCGGAACCGGTGGCTCGTCGGGCTGACGCTCGTGGTCGTCCCTGCGGTCGTGTTCGCGGTCGGCCCGGTCCAGCTGCTGCGGCTGGCACGGATCGTCGGGGCCCTCCGGATCGTCCGGGTGCGCCGCATCTTCAAGGCGGGCCGCATCCTCCGGGACCGCTACGGGGCCGATGCCCGCTGGGAGCGAGCGGCGACGATCGGGCTGACCGTTGCCGCCGCGGCGTTCGTCACGATCGTGCTCGCGGATCCGACGTCGCAGTCCCGCCAGTTCCTCGACGGTGCGGCGGGGCGCGGCGGGGCGCTCGGCGTCGCGCTGGCCGGGGCGCTCATCGCCGCGGCGACCTACGTGGTCCGTGCGAACCGCCGACGATGAGCAGCCGGCCGGGGTCGCTCACACCTCGCGACGCTCGGTGACGCTGAACCAGTTGCCGGAGTCGTCGCGCAGGACCGCCTCGATGCCGTAGGGACGTTCGGCCGGTGGGCTGAGGAAGGTCACGCCCTTCGCCGACAGCTCGTCGTAGGTGCGCTGGCAGTCGTCGGTCTCCAGGACTCCGATGCCGAACGCGCCCTTGGCGACCAGAGCACGGAACTGTTCGGCCGTCTCCTCGTCGCGCCCCATGCCCACGTCGGAGAGGATGATCTCGACGTCGGGCTGCTTCGGCGGGCCGACCGTCAGCCAGCGGAAGCCGGCACCGGCACCCTCGAAGGCCTCGCCCATCGACACGTCACTGCGGACCTCGAAGCCGAGCTTGTCCGTGTAGAACGCGAGCGCCGCGTCCTGGTCGAGCACGTACGCCGTGGCGTGTGAGAGTCGGGTCAGCACGGTGGTTCCTCCATCGGATCGATCGGGTCGGGTGTCGCGCGAGCCGCGACGTGACCGACGCTACGACGACGGACCTTCGACGCGCTTCTCCTGGCTTGCGGTCCCGTCCACCGGCGCCGCGAGCTTGCCGCGGTTCGGCAGCTCGGGTCGGGCCCAGGCCATCACGTAGCAGCCGGGCACGGCCGGTGGCCCGCCGAGCTCGGCCTGGTCGCGCTGGTAGACCGACGGTGAACGGCCGACGATCTCGGTGAACCGGGAGCTGAACGATCCGAGGCTCGCGAAGCCGACGAGGTGGCACACCTCGGTGACCGTGAGGTTGGCGTTGGTCAGCAGGTGCTTGGCCCGTTCCACGCGCCGACGCGTGAGGTAGTCACGCGGGGTCTCGCCGAAGGCAGCCTTGAAGGTGCGCGCGAAGTGGTACCGGGAGAAGCCGGCCTCCCGGGCGAGGGCATCGAGGTCGAGCGGTTCGGCGTACCGGCGGTCCATCAGGTCCCGCGCCCGCCGCAGGTGGATGATCGTCTCGGGTGGGACCTGGCTCGCGGTGGCTCCCACCGTGACCTCCGTTCGCTGCCCGCGTGGCATCCGGTGACCAGGCTAGGGCTGGGCACCAGCGGAACGTCGAGCGTCCTGGGGGTGGGGTGAACCCCACCTCGGCACGCCGGGTACCGCCATGGCCTGCCGTCCCTGCCCGGCGTAGTGTCCGGTCATGGACACCACGACCACCCCCACCTCGCCGGCCGCGCAACTGGCGCGGTGGGTGCTCCGCGGGCGATCACCCGCACGTGTGGCCGCCGTGACCGGCCACCTCCTGCTCGATCTGCCCTTCGGGATCCTGTCGTTCGTCGTCGTGGCGGTGCTGGTCCCCCTGGGTGCGGGTCTGCTGATCGTCTACCCACTGGCGCTGCCGGCGCTCGGCGCGTTCGTGGTCGTGGCGCACGGCCTCGCCGCGCTCGAGCGCGGCCGCGTCCGCGCGTTCCTCGACATCGCGATCGAAGACCCTCCACCGATGCCGACCGAGGGGTCGTGGCACACCCGGCTGTGGGCGGCCCTGCAGCACCCACGCACCTGGCGATCGGCCGCCTACCACCTCCTGCGGCTCCCCGTCGGCGTGGTCGCCTTCACCCTCACGGTGGTCGCCTGGGCGCTGGTGATCGGACTGCTCACCCTGCCGCTGGCGGTGATCGACACCCCCGTCGGGGCGATCCCGCTCCGGCTGTGGGCAGGCCTGCTCCTCGGGCCGCCGCTGGCGATCGTGCTGGTGCCGGTCGTGGTCGAACTGCTCGACGCTGTGGCCGACCTGGACGCTGCGCTGACCGCGGCGCTGCTCGGCTCGGCGCCGGCCGAGGTGCGCGAGCGACGCATCGAACGGCTCAGCGGGTCGCGCTCGGACCTGGTCGACGCGGCCGAGCAGGAACGTCGACGGATCGAGCGCGACCTCCACGATGGCGCCGGTCAGCAGCTGGTGTCGCTGGCGATGACCCTCGGCATGGCACGTGAGAAGCTCCGACACGATCCCGCCGAGGCACAGGCGCTTCTCGACGAGGCCCACGCCGGTGCGAAGCAGGCGTTGGTCGGTCTCCGCGAGATCGTGCGTGGCATCAGCCCCGCGATCCTCGCCGACCGCGGCCTCGGTCCCGCGCTGTCGGCCGTGACCGCCCGAGCCGCCTTGCCCGTCTCGCTCGACGTGCAGGTGGCCGTTCGCCCCGATCCGGTGACCGAGGGCATCGCCTACTACGTCGTGTGCGAAGCGCTCAGCAACGCGGTCCGGCACGCCGGTGCGTCACGGGTCGAGGTCACCGTCGTGCGTGAGGACGATCGTCTCGAGCTCACCGTCCGCGACGACGGCCGCGGCGGCGCCGACCCCGCCCGCGGGACCGGCCTGCACGGCTTGGCCGCCCGTGTCGGAGCGGTCGACGGCGACCTCGAGGTCGACAGCCCCCGCGGCGGACCCACCACCCTTCGCGCCTCCCTGCCGATCCGTCCTGCTGCCGAGACCACGGCGTCGGTGGGGGGTTGACGTGCGGCTCGTGATCGCCGAGGACTCGGTGCTGCTCCGGGCCGGCCTCGTCCGGCTCCTGGTCGATGCGGGCATCGAGGTCGTCGGTGAGGCCGAGGATGCGGCGACGCTGCTCGCGCTCGTGGACCAGACGCGCCCCGACCTCGTCGTCGCCGACGTGCGCATGCCTCCGGGGTTCAGCGACGAGGGCATCCGCGCCGCGGTCGCCATCCGCGAGCAGCACCCCGAGATCGCCGTCGTCGTGCTGTCGCAGTACGTCGAGGAGGAGTACGCCGCCGAGCTGCTCGCGGACCGCCCGGAGGGCGTCGGCTACCTGCTCAAGGACCGGGTCGCCGACGTGAGCGACTTCGTCGCCACGCTCCACCGTGTGTGCGACGGCGGGACCGCCCTCGACCCCGAGGTCGTGGCCCAGCTGCTGGCTCACAGCCGGCGTCGCGACCCCCTCGACGGGTTGACCGATCGCGAGCACCAGGTCCTCGGTCTCATGGCGGAGGGCCGCTCGAACGCCGGCATCGCCGAGGTGCTGGTGCTGAGCCACGGCGCGGTGGAGAAGCACATCAGCAACATCATGACGAAGCTCGACCTGCCGACGAGCGCTGGCGACAACCGTCGCGTCCTCGCCGTGCTGCGCTACCTGGAGGCGTGACGTGACCACCGAACTGCGGCGACCTGCCACCGAACCTGCCGAACGACGACCGGCTCCGTCCGTGGGCGCTGCCTCGCGGCGCCTCGCCTCCATGCTCCTCGGCTCGACGCTGATCGTCGCCGGCCTGCTGCTCGCCGGCTTCCTCTGGTCGGACACGCTCGTCCACGTCGACGAGTCCACCACGACGCACGACGCCGTCCCGCGGGTCGTCCTCGACCTGACGGCCGATGGGAACGTCGAGGTGCGGGTCCACGACGCGGACGAGATCGTCGTCGAGCAGCGGATCGAGCGGACCATCGGGGGTGTCGACGCCTCGCAGGAGGTGGTCGACGATGCGCTCGAACTGCGTTCCCAGCGCTGCGGTTGGGTCAGCGGGCCACTGATCCGGTGCTCGGTCTCGTTCGTCGTGACGGTGCCGTCGACCACCTCGGTGGTCGGTGAGCTCCGCCACGGATCGATCGCGCTCATCGGCCTCGAGGGTGACGCGGACCTACGGACCGGGCACGGGAACATCGACGCCACCGACGTCGGAGGACCGCTGACACTGCGTTCGAGGCACGGCGGCGTCGCCGTCGCCGGCGCCCAGGACGCCCTGCTGGTCGAGACGAGCCACGGGTCGGTCACCGTCACCGACGTCGTCGGCCCGACCGACGTCTCGTCCCGACACGGCAGCCTCGTGATCGACGGGGCGGCGGGCCACCTGACCGCCGGCACCCAGCACGGCAGCATCGAGGCGACCCGGACGACCGGCGACGTGATCGCCCTGTCGAGCCGGCACGGATCGATCCATCTGCGGCCCACCGTCGCGCCCACGACCGCCGAGGTCAGCACCTCGCACGGGGACATCACGGTCGTCCTGCCGGCCGACGCCCCGCCCTACGCGATCACCACCAACGGTGGCGACCGGGCGGCCGACCTCGCGGTCGCGACCGACCCGGGAGCGGACCGACGGCTCGACCTACGGACCCGTCAGGGGCGCATCGAGGTGCGCTACGCCGCGTCGTGACGGGGGCTCGCCGCCGACAGACGGAGATGGTCGCGGGTCAGGGGTAGGGCTGCGTCGCCGCGGGTCGCCAGGACCTGGATGACACCGAGGTCACCCACCTCGAAGCCGACGACGGACCCGGCGAGGTAGGCCCGCCACACGCGCGCCGTGGTCTCCCCCACCAGCCGCACCGCCTCCTCGTAGGCGCCTTCGAGGTTGGCGACCCAGTGCTGCAGCGTCCGGGCGTAGTGCGGCCGCAGCTGTTCCACGTCCCGGATCTCGAACCCGCCCCGCTCGAGCAGACCGATCATGTGCCGTGCCGGTACGAGCGCGCCGTCGGGGAAGACGTAGCGTCCGACGAAGTTGTCGGGCTGGGCGCCGAGGTCGCGGATCTGGTCGCGCCGGCCCGTCGTGATCCCATGGTTGAGCAGACGCCCACCGTCGCGCAGGGTGTCGTACAGGGTGCGGACGTAGTTCGGGAGCTGATCGGCGCCGACGTGCTCGACCATGCCCACCGACGCGATGGCATCGAACCGTCCCCGCACGTCGCGGTAGTCGCAGAGCTCGATGCGGACCCGGTCGGCGAGTCCCGCCTCGGCGACACGCTCGCGCGCGAGGGTGGCCTGCTGCTCGGACAGCGTGACGCCGACCGCCTGGACGTCGTGATGGCGGGCGGCGTGGATGACCAGCGACCCCCACCCGCAACCGACGTCGAGGAGGCGCTCACCGGAACGCAGGTGGAGTTTGCGGCAGGCCAGTTCGAGCTTGCGACGCTGGGCGCGGTCGAGCACCGCCCGATCGGTGACCGACGCGTGACCGTCCTCGTCGGCGAAGTAGGCGCACGAGTACACCAGGTCCCGATCGAGGAACAGCCGGTACAGGTCGTTGCCGACGTCGTAGTGGTGGCGCACCGCGGCGGCGTCCCGGTCGGGATCGTGGCGTCGGCCGCTGAGCGCGATCCGCCCGCCGTCGAAGCGCTGCGGTGGCGGCGGCAGACGGACCAGCAGGCGAGCCAGCGCCAGGCGTTCGGGCAACGGCAGCCGCTCGCGGAACGCGGCGATGTCGCGGAGCGCAGCGACCATCGAGCCCTCGACGTCGACCCCGCCACCGACGTAGATCTCACCGGCCTGGAGGTCGCTCGGCGGGACGAGGGCGGCCCGGAGCGACCAGGGGTGGCAGAGCACCAGGCGGTACTCCCGGTCGACGCCGAGCTCGCGTCCGTCCCACAACCGGAGCGGCAGATCGTGACCGGCGGCGGCGAGCCGGGCACGCGTGCGGGCGACCGCGCTCGCGGCGCGGGCTGGCGACAGCTGCACGAACCCGGTCACATCCGGACCTTGACGCGGGATCTGCACATCGTCAAGGGCCCCGTGGCCGACCCGCGCGCACGTCGGCACGGCGCGCAGAACCGGGTTAGGTTGCTCGCCATGGACATCCGTCACCTCCTCTCTCCGCCGCAGCGCGCCTGACACCAGGCGCGTCGCCGGCCACCGTCCACCACGGTTGGCCTACCTCCGCGCGGGCTCCTCGAACGGCCTCGTCCGGCCTGCCCGCCACCTGTGCTGCGCGCCTCCTGCGATGGGAAGAGGTGCGCACATGCGTGCAGGAACGAACCTGTCCACGGCTCACCGTGGACTGCTCATGGTCGGTGCCGCGGCCGTGCTCTGGGGCACGTCAGGACTGACCGCGACCGTGGCCTACAGCCGCGGGATCCACCCACTGACCGTCAGCTCCTGGCGGATGGCCCTCGGCGCGATCGCGCTGCTGCCGCTGCTGCGCAGCGCACCGACGGTCGCCGCCCGACCCACCTGGGCCGATGCCCGGCGCCTCGCGGTGATCGGTGTCGGGCTGGCCGCCTACCAGGCCTGTTACTTCATCGCGGTCCAGCGCGCCGGGGTCAGCATCGCCACGCTGATCACCTTGGGATCCGCACCCGTCCTGGTGATCTGCGGCGAGCGGCTGCTGACGGGACGCCGGATCGCACCGGCGAGCGCAGCCGGGATCGTGATGGCCATCGCGGGCCTGGTGGCCCTCGTCGGGCTGCCGGCGGGAGGCGGTGACGACGTCTCGGTCGGCGCGGCGTTCGCTGCGCTGTCGGCCCTGGGCTACGCCGCGGTGACCCTGGCCGGCGGCACCCTCAGTACCCGGATGGGTGCGCAGCGCCTGACGGTGTTCGCCTTCCTCGTGGCCGCCGTCCTGCTGTTGCCGGTGACGGTGGCGACGGTGGGCATCGGCCTCGCCGGTGACCCCCTGGTCCTCGCCGCGATGCTCTACCTCGGCATCGTCCCGACCGCCCTGGCGTACCGGCTGTTCTTCACCGGCCTCCAGCGCATCACGGCGTCGGCCGCGGCGCTGCTGGTGCTGCTCGAGCCGCTGGTGGCGACCGGGTTGGCCGTACCGCTCGCGGGTGATCGGCTCACACCCGTCGGGTGGGTCGGCGCGGCGGTCCTGCTTCTGGCGGTCGTGGTGTCGACCCGCACACCTGCGCAGGTTCGGCCCGCGCCGTCCTCGCCGACACGGTCGTGATCAGCCGAGCGGTTCGGGTGTCGCCACCGCGGGCGGCGGGACGGCCGTGGGGCCGCGACCGAGCGGCCCCACGTGGGCCACGATCGCCGTCAGCAGGCCGAGGCCCATGACCGGGACGAACACCACGATCATCGCGCGCACGTCCGTGGTGAGGGCGACCACGAAGCCGAGGACGCCGACGTTCACGCCCCAGAAGATCACGTCGTCGACCATCGTCGCCGGTGAGACCCGGCGGGACAGGTGGACGACGAACGCGAGCAGCGCGTTGGTGGTGGCCCCGACCCCCATGAGGTGGATGAACGCGATCAGCTGGCCACGCGGGACCTGCATGAAGTCGCCGCCGGCCATCTGGATGACCACGAAGATGTAGACGATCGTCACACCGAGGAGCACACCGCCCGCAAGCGCGTGGCGCTCGGCACTCCGGGCAGCGACCGATGTGGTCCGCATGATCCCACCGAGCCGGGCGTAGAAGAACCCGAGCCCCACGATGGCGAAGACGATGCCGAGGCCGGCGACCTCGTCGAGCTCCGCCAGGGTGAACCCGAGCACCCACGCGAAGGCCAGGAACATCAACCCGACCTGGATGCGACCGGCACGCGTCACCCGAGGTTCGAGTCGGCCGCGCCGCAGTCCCCACTCGGCCAGCCCCATCGCCACCGGGATGATGAACCCGACCTCCATCGTCCCCGGGTGGGCGCCGAAGAACGAGGCGGGCACCCAGGTCCAGTCGAACGCGATCGCCAGCCCGTTGATCACACCGAACGTCCCGCCGATGACCGAGCTGGTCAGGCCGAGCAGCACGAACAGGTGCGGGACGCTGAGGGTGACCGACGGCGCCCGGCGGAAGGCCCACACGGCCGCGCCGATCAGCACCAGGAGCGTGGCTGTGCCCGCGACCGGCCGGAGCCCGCCGGTCGTGGTCGCGAAGGCCAGGACGTACGCGGCGATGGAGACCGGCGCCGCCCACGCCAGCACCCGAGCCGACCGTGCCGTCGTCGACGACTCCCCGGCACCGAACAGCCACAGCGTCACGCCGAGGATCGCGAGGGTCATCCACCCGAGGGTCCCACCGTGTAGGTGCGAGAGCAGCTGCTGACGACTGAACTCGACCAGATCGAGCCCGTTGAGGATCCCGATGACGATGGTGTAGGCGAAGATCACCAGCGCCACACGCAGCATCCACCGGACCTGTGGGTCGAGCGGATGACCGCCCGACCCCTGCCACCCTTCCCCGGTGCTCACGTTCGCCGACGTTGCCACGGTAGGCCCCTCTCGCCCACGTCCACTCACCGGTCGCGTGCGTCCGCCCATCCCCCCGTCACCAGTAAGACGCCGCGCCGGCCGGCTGTCAACCAGCGGGATCGGTGCCGGGGGTGGCTCCTGGTCCGGTCACCGCCCGGTGGTCACTGCCCGCGGCGCCAGCGGAAGTGGACGAAGATGCGGCCGTGGTTGTTGGCGTCCTTGTCGATCCGGTGGTAGCGGTCGCGCACGGCCTTGCTGTCGAGGAACCGCAGCACGCGCTTCTTCAGCGCGCCGCTGCCCTTGCCGGTGATGATCTCGAGTTCCTTGGCCTTGCGGCGCTCGGCCTCGTCCATCGCCTCACGCAGGGCAGCGTCGATGCGATCGCCCTGGTTGTAGATCGGGTGCAGGTCGAGGGTCAGCTTGCGTGACGACATGCTGCTCCTGCCTCGTGCGCGTGGCCGGACGTCGAGGGTACGACGGGGCTCGACCGCCGCCACGTGCGAAGCATCCGTCGCAACTCGTCGGGTCGACCGCGGACCCGGCCTAGTGTGAGCCGCCGAAGACGGTGAGGAACGCGGTGACCGTGTTGTTCGTCCCCAAGGAACGTGCTCCCGGCGAGCGCCGCGTCGCGGCGACCCCCGACGCGGTGCGACGGCTCGCCGGCGACGTCGAGGTCGTGCTCGAGGCGGGTGCCGGCCAGCAGGCGGGTACCAGCGACGACGACTACGTCGAGGCCGGTGCGAAGATCCACGACGGCCCGGCGCCGCCGGACGGCACCGACGTGGTCGTGCGGGTCGCACCCCCGACCCTCGACGAGGTCGGACGCCTGCCCGAGGGCGTCACGCTGCTGTCGCTGATCGCCCCTCACCGCAACCAGGACAGCGTCCGTGCACTCGCGCAGCGGCGGGTCACCACCGTCGCGATGGAGCTGGTGCCGCGGATCAGCCGGGCCCAGGCGATGGACGCGTTGTCGAGCCAGGCGAGCATCGCCGGGTACCGCGCGGTGATCGTCGCGGCACACGAGGCCGCCAAGCTCTTCCCGCTGTTCATGACGGCCGCAGGCACCATCCGTCCGGCGAACGTGGTGGTCCTCGGCGCCGGCGTCGCGGGCTTGCAGGCCGTGGCGACGGCCAGGCGGCTCGGCGCCGTGGTGTACGTCTCCGACATCCGCGAGGCCGCCCGTGAGGAGGTCGCCTCGCTCGGCGGGAAGTTCATCGAGGTCCCCGACGCCGAGGACCTGACCGGCGAGGGTGGCTACGCCAAGGAGGCCGGCGACGACTTCCTGGCCCGCCAGCGGGCGGTGCTCACCGAGCATCTGTCGTCCGCCCACGCCGTCATCACCACCGCGCAGATCCCGGGGCGCAAGGCACCCGAGCTGATCACCGCCGCGATGGTCGAGGCCATGCAGCCGGGCAGCGTCGTGATCGACCTGGCCGCGGCCGACGGCGGCAACTGCGCGCTGACCGACGCGGGCGGGGTGGTCGAGCACCAGGGGGTGCGGATCATCCCGGGCCAGCACCTGCCATCCGACATGGCCCCCGAGGCGAGCGCTCTGTACGCCCGCAACATCGCCGCGTTCCTGGGGCTGCTCCTCGACGACCACGGCGCGCTCCACCTCGACCTCGACGACGAGGTGGTCGCCGGTGCGCTGCTGACCCACGACGGCGAGGTCACCCACCCGCCGACCGCGACGCTCCTCGGAGGTGACGCCTGATGGGTCCGATGCTCGTGAGCCTCTACGTGTTCGTGCTCGCCGGGTTCCTCGGCTTCGAGCTGATCGGCAAGGTCCCGCCGACCCTGCACACGCCGCTGATGTCCGGCGCGAACGCCATGTCGGGCATCACCATCGCGGGCGCCCTGACGCTCGTGGTCGTCGCCGACCCACGGGTGAGCGTGCTGCTCGGCCTCGTCGCTCTGGTGCTGGCCACCATCAACGTGGTGGGTGGCTTCCTGGTGACCGACCGCATGCTCGCCACGTTCGGGGGCAAGCGATGAACGGCATCGAGGTCACCGAGGTCACCGCCGTCCTCGGCCTCGCCTCCATCGCGCTGTTCGTCGTCGGCCTCAAGCAGCTCTCGCGCATCCGCACGGCCCGCCGCGGGAACGCGCTGATGGCCGCCGGGATGCTGCTGGCGGTCGTGATCACCCTGATCGAGGTCGGCCGCGTCGACTACCGCTGGATCGTCACGGGCCTGGCGGTCGGCACCGCCGCCGGCGTGCTGATCGTCGTGCGCGCCAAGGCGACGTCGATGCCGCAGATCGTCGCCCGGTTCAACGGGTTCGGTGGTGCGTCCTCGGCCCTGGTGGCGCTCGCGCTGTTCTGGGGTCGCGTCGTGGAGACCGACGCCGGCCAGACCACCGCGACGGTGATCGGCGGCGCGTCGGCGGTCACCCTCGTGTTGTCGGTGGTCATCGGTGCCCTGACCCTCACCGGCAGCGTGCTGGCCGAACTCAAGCTGCACGGCACCGTCAGCGGCGCGCCACGCATCGCCGCCCGCGGCCCGCTCATGGGGCTGCTCGTCCTCGGTGGCCTGGCGGTCGGCGTCGTCGGCACCTTCGCGGTCACCGACGCCACACCAGCGATCGCCCTGGTGATCGGCATGCTCGTGGCGGCCATGCTCGCCGGGGTCGTACTGGTGCTGCCGATCGGTGGCGCCGACATGCCGGTCGTGATCAGCTTGCTCAACTCCCTGTCCGGCCTGGCCGCCGCGGCGACCGGGTTCGCGCTGGAGAACAACCTGCTCATCATGGCGGGCACGATCGTCGGCGCGGCCGGGCTGATCCTCACCCAGATCATGTGCCGAGCGATGAACCGCTCGCTGCTCAACGTCCTGGTCGGCGGCTACGGCGAAGGCGGCGGCGCCACCGGCGATCAGGAGTACGGGCACGTCATCTCGGGTGACGCCGAGGAAGCGGCGATGGTCCTCGAAGCGGCCGACTCGGTGATCATCGTCCCCGGCTACGGCCTGGCCGTCGCCCGTGCCCAGCAGGCCGTGAAAGAAGTCGCCCAGGCGTTGGCCGCCCACGGCGCGCAGGTGCGCTTCGGCATCCACCCGGTCGCCGGCCGGATGCCCGGCCACATGAACGTCGTGCTGGCCGAGGCCGAGGTGCCCTACGAGCAGCTCGTCGAGATGGACCAGATCAACGCCGACTTCGCCCAGACCGACGTGGTGATCGTGGTCGGCGCCAACGACGTGGTGAACCCGGCCGCGACCTCGGACCCGACCGGACCGCTCGGCGGCATGCCGATCCTGGAGGTCAGCAAGGCGCGCCGGATCTTCGTGATCAAGCGCAGCCTGTCGCCCGGGTACGCGGGTGTGAAGAACGAACTGTTCGAGCGCGACAACACCGTGATGCTGTTCGGCGACGCCAAGGCGGTCCTGGACGACCTCGCCTCCGAGCTGCACGCAGCCCTGCGGTAACCACCGTCTCCACGGTCGCGTGGACGGCTGGCACGGCGTCGGCCCTACCCTGCCGCCGGACCGCCACCGACGGGCAGGACCCCGCGTGACCGATGAGCCCATCCCCGATCCCTCGGCGGACTGGTTGCCGGACACGGTCGCGGTCCGGGCCGGGACCGAACGCAGCGCCTTCGGCGAGACCTCCGAGGCGCTGTTCGCCACCTCCGGCTACGTGTACGAGACGGCGGCCGAGGCGGCCGCCGCGTTCGCGGGCGAGTCCGACCGCTACATCTACAGCCGGCTCGGCAACCCGACCGTCTCGATGTTCGAGGAGCGGCTCCGCAGGCTCGAGGGTGCCGAGGGCGCCTGGGCCACCGCCAGCGGGATGGCGGCGGTGTTCAACGCCCTGGCCGCGACCCTGCGTGCCGGTGACCGGGTGGTCGCGGCGCGCGGCCTGTTCGGGTCGTGTTTCCAGATCCTCGACGAGATCCTGCCGCGGTGGGACGTCCGGACCGACTTCGTCGACGGTTCCGACCTCGGCCAGTGGGAGCGGGCGCTGGCGACCCCCGCCCAGGCGGTGTTCTTCGAGACCCCCTCGAACCCGATGCAGGAGCTGGTCGACATCGCCGCGGTGAGCGAACTCGCCCACGCCGCGGGGGCGCGGGTGATCGTCGACAACGTCTTCGCCACGCCGGTACTCCAGCGGCCGCTCGAACTCGGCGCGGACGTGGTCGTGTACTCGACGACCAAGCACCTCGACGGGCACGGCCGCACGATGGGCGGCGCGATCCTCGGCACGACCGAGTTCCTGCAGGAGGAGCTGCGTCCGCTGATGCGGCACACCGGCCCGGTCATGGCCCCGTTCAACGCCTGGGTGGTGCTCAAGAGCCTCGAGACGCTCGCCCTCCGGGTCGAGCGGCAGACCGCGTCCGCGCTGGCGCTGGCCGCCTGGCTCGAACAGCACCCTGCTGTCGAGGAAGTGCGCTACCCGATGCTGGCCTCGCACCCCCAGCACGAGCTCGCCGTCCGGCAGATGACCGGCGGCGGCTCCATCGTCACCTTCTGGGTCCCGGGGGGGACCGAGCGCGCCTTCGAGGTCATCGATCGGCTCGCGCTGATCGACATCTCCAACAACCTGGGCGACGCCAAGTCGCTGGTGACCCACCCGGCGACCACCACCCACCACCGCATCGGGCCCGAGGTCCGCGCCGAGATGGGCGTCACCGACGGCGTCATCCGCATCTCGGTCGGCCTCGAGGACCCGACGGACCTGCAGGCCGACCTCGACCAGGCCCTGTCGCGCTGAGCGTCCTCAGCCGCAGTCGAACTCGATCTCCACACCGTCCGAGGACGCCTCACCCGCGGTCCGGCCATCGCGAAGCGTGACCGTGCTGGTGCCGAGGGCGTACTCCTCGCCGCCGACGCTGGCGAAGACCGTGACCATGTCGTGGTCGTCGTAGCTGCCATCGCCACCCGCGTCTTCGTGGATGGCGATCCCGACGTACTCGAGATCCGCCTGTGTCTCCGGTGAGTCGCCGGTGCCGAGCAGGACCGTGCCGAAGTTGACGGCGAAGGTGTCCTCGGCCGCTTCGCAGCTACCACCGGTCAGCGACCACGTCCCACCCGAGGTGGTCACCGACGCCGTTGCGGAACCGCAGGAGAAGGTCACGACGGACATGCCGCGGACATCCCGGGGACCATCGGGACAATCGAGGTCCCCGGCAGCGGCTTCGCTACTGCCGTCGTCGCCGGCCTCGACGGGATCCTCGGCCGGCGCGTCCTCGGCGTCGGCGGTGGTGGCTGACTCCGGGTCCGGATCGGAGCCGGACCCCCCACAGCCGGCGAGCGCGAGGACGAGCGGAAGCACGACGAGAACGCGGGTCGGTGTGCGCATGCGAGAGCCCCTCGAGCGCCGTGACCGACCCGGTCGTGCGCCTCCCGCCGACGCGGTCGACATCGCCGGGGCCCTCGGGGGGAGGCGCTGCGTGATCGAGTCAACCACCCTGGAGGCGGATCCTTCGTGCCGCTGCTCGACGACCCGTCAGGCGCGCGGGAGGCTGTCGCTCCCGCGCGCCGACACGTCGCACCGCCACCGCACCGTCGCACCTCGGCGACGCCTGATCCATCAGGTGGTGACCTGGGTCCGCGGTGCGGGCCACGTCGTGGTGAGCGCGGGGTCGACCAGCGGTGGTTGGCTCGACCAGGGGAACTCGATCCAGCGGTCGGTCAGCTTCCACACGTACTCGCACCGGATGACCGAGTCCGGCTTCTGGTAGAGCACCGCCGTGCGGGCCTCGGCGACGCGGGCGACGCACAGGTCGTGCACGAGCTCCAGCGTGTGGCCCGTGTCGGCGACGTCGTCGGCGACCAGGACCTTGGCGCCCTTGGCCTCGTCGAGGTTCAAGAGCGGTGGCAGCACCACGGGCTCGTCGAGCCGCTGGTCGATACCGGTGTAGTACTCGACGTTCAGCACGAAGCACGGCTTGACCGACAGGGCGTAGGCCAGCGACGCCGCGACGACGAGACCGCCGCGCGCGATCGACAGCACGATGTCCGGCCGGTAGCCGTCGTCGACGACCTGCTGGGCGAGCTCACGCACCGCGACGCCGTACGTCGCCCAGTCCAGCACCTCGCGTTCGTCACCCACGTCGCGCTCCGTTCCGCTCGTCGTCGGTCGCAGCCTACGGGTGTTCACCGCAGGATCGACCGGGGCAGAACGCGAGCCTCGTTCGTCCCCAGGGCGGCGGACGGCGGCCTAGGGTCCGCCGCCATGCAGACCGCCGCCATCACCGCCGCCGTGTCCCTCGCCGCGATCGGGGTGTTCCAGCTCGCCCTCGCGCTCGGCGCGCCGCTCGGCCGTGCCGCCTGGGCCGGCCAGCACCCCGGCGTCCTCCCGCGCAACCTGCGGATCGCCAGCGCCGCAGCCGCGGTTCTCTACCCGTTGATGATCGTGCTGGTCCTCGCCTCAGCCGGGGTCATCGACGACGCCGCTGTCCCCGGCTCGGGCGTCGTGGCGATGTGGTTCCTCACCGCGTTCTTCGGGCTCGGGGTCCTGGCCAACGGCGCCTCCCGGTCACGGCCCGAGCGCATCTGGGCGCCGGTGTCGCTGGTCATCGCCGTGTGCTGCGCGATCGTCGCCACGAGCGCGTAGGGCGCGTCCCTGCGTCCCTGCGTCCACGCGTACCGCGCGGGGACGGACCGACCCATCCCGGACGCGACACAGGACCGAGGGCTACCTCGTCAGAGGGGTGTCGCCGCGCCAGGTCCGTGACGGAAGCCGCCGTCGCCGGGCGCGTCCATGGAGGACGTCCGTTGAGCACCCCCGCCGCAGCCCGCATCGCCTACGACCGCTTCGCCGCCGCCCTCCGGCCGCTGATCCGGATGCACACCGCGATCGACGAGGCGGGGCTCGACCAGCACGTCGTCGAACTCGTCCGCATCCGTGCATCCCAGCTCAACGGCTGCGCCTACTGCCTGCAGATGCACACCACCGACGCCCGTGCCGCCGGCGAGAGCGACGAGCGCCTCCACCTGCTGGCCGCGTGGCGGGAGGCCTCGGTGTTCGATGCCCGCGAGCGAGCTGCCCTGGCCATGACGGAGGCCGTCACCACCCTCGCCGGCGGGGTCCCGGACGACGTCCTCG
Source organism: Nitriliruptor alkaliphilus DSM 45188 (assembly GCF_000969705.1). Lineage (GTDB taxonomy): Bacteria > Actinomycetota > Nitriliruptoria > Nitriliruptorales > Nitriliruptoraceae > Nitriliruptor > Nitriliruptor alkaliphilus. The sequence continues at coordinate 1,262,117 of NZ_KQ033901.1, read as the reverse complement.
ACGCGTGCGACGCGGTGTTCAGCGACGACGAGGTCCATGCCCTGCTGTTCGCCGTCGTCGAGATCAACGCCTGGAACCGACTGAACGTCGCCAGCCGCAAGCCCCTGGGCGGGCCGGGAGCGGCCGCGTGACCGCCGTCGCCGACCAGCCGCCGGCGGGGCCCTCCGAGGCCGCTCGCCTCTGGGCCGACCACCGGCAGCAGGCGTTCGCGTTGGCCTACCGGATGCTCGGCTCGGTCAGCGATGCCGAGGACGTGCTGCAGGAGGCCTACCTCCGGCTCGAACGGACCGACGTGGCCGGGATCGACGAGCCGGGCGCCTGGCTCTCACGGATCGTCAGCCGGCTCTGCCTCGACCACCTGCGCTCCGCTCGCGTCCGTCGGGAGCGGTACGTCGGCCCCTGGCTACCCGAGCCGCTGATCGGAGCGGCCGACCCCGGGGACACCGTCGAACTCGCCGAGTCGCTCTCCACCGCGTTCCTCATCGTCCTCGAACGACTGTCCCCCGCGCAACGCGTCGCGTTCATCCTCCATGACGTCTTCGGTGAGGACTACGCCAGCATCGCCCGAGCCCTCGGTCGGACCGAGGTCGCGTGCCGCCTGTTGGTGGCCCGCGGCCGGGCCGCGACCCGCGACGGTCGACCACGCCGCGAGGAGGACCCACGCCTCGGTCACGCCGTCGCGACCGCCTTCCAGGCCGCCTGCATCGACGGGGACACCGGACGGCTCCTCGAACTGCTCGCACCGGACGTGGTCGTCCGAGCCGACGGAGGCGGACTCGTCTCCTCCGCGCGCCGTCCGATCCACGGCGCCGACCGAGCGGTCCGCCTCCTGCGCGGCATCTTCCGCAAGCGCGGTCTGCCCAGCGCTGCCGCGGCCGTCAACGGCGCTCCGGGACTCGTCATCACCGGCGTCGATGGTCGACCGGCGTGGGTCATGTCGGTGACGGTCGACGCCGGGAGGGTGGCCGCCTTGCACGTCGTCACCAACCCACAGAAGCTCGCCCACCTCGCCAACGTGCCGTTCGCGGTCACTCCCCACGCACCGGCGTGACACCGCCGGACGCTCCCCCCGCACGCTGGGCCCCCGTGGTGGCACTCGGTGGCGGCACGTTCGTGCTCGTGACCACCGAACTGTTGCCGATCGGTGTCCTGGCGGCCCTCGGCGCGGCGATGGACGTCTCCGAGGCGCGCGGCCGGATCGGTCGTCACGGTGCCCGGGTTGGTGGCCGCCGTGAGTGCACCGGTGATCGCCGCGACCACAGCGCGCCGCGACCGACGCTCGGTCCTGCGCGTCCTGATGGCGCTCCTGGTCGTCGCGAACCTCGCCACAGCGGTCGCCAGCAGCTTCCCGTTCCTGCTGCTGGCTCGGTCGGTCGCCGGCGTCTCCATCGGTGGGTTCTGGACCGTGGCCGGCGGGCTCGGTCCTCGGCTCGTCCCCGCCGACCTCGCCGGCCGGGCGACCGCGGTGGTCTTCGGCGGCGTCGCGGTGGCGTCGGTGGTCGGGATCCCGGCCGGTGCGGTGCTCGGCGACGTGCTGGGCTGGCGTGCCGCATTCGTCGCCACCGCCGGTGCCGCCACGATCGTACTGATCGCCCTGCTGTCCCTGCTCCCAGCGCTGCCGCCGATGGCTGACCACCATCGTGGCGCGGTCCGGGGTCAGCTCGGGAACCGGGGCGTCCGCCTCGGCCTCGCGGTCACCGCCGCTCTCGTCGTCGGTCACTTCACTGCGTACACCTTCCTCGATCCGCTCCTCGGGTCGGCAGGTGGCTCAGCCGCACCGATCGGCACGCTGCTGGCGCTCTTCGGGGGCGCCGGTGTCGTGGGCAACCTCATCGCCGGTTCCACGCCCGAACGTCGCGTGCGTCGGACTGCCGCTGCGATGACCCTCGGGCTCGGCATCGCGCTCCTCGCCCTGCCGGTCACGGTGAACGGCCCCGCCATCGCGATCACGATCGCCGCCTGGGGGTTGGCCTGGGGTGGCGTCTCGGTGACCACCCAACGTTGGGTGCTCGTCGCCGCGCCGGACGACACCGAAGCGGCGACGTCCCTGGTCGTCGTGGTCTTCAACCTCGCCGTCGCGGCCGGCGCCTACGCCGGTGGCCGTGCGCTCGACCTCCTCGGGCCGTCCCGCGTGCCGTGGGCCGCGGCAGCGATCGCGCTGCTCGCAGTGTGGCCGCTCTGGGCCACCGCAGGCCATCTCCACCCCCGATCCGCTCACTCCGGTGACCCCGACATGGTGTCGCCGGTCATCCCGCACCACGACCTCCACCAGGAGACCTGCAGATGAACCCCACCACGAACCCCGCCCTGACGCTGAGCAACCCGACCGGGCTCTACGACCCCACCGCCAACGGCTACTCCCACGTCGCCGTCGTGGCGGCAGGTGCCGAGACGATCCACGTCGCCGGCCAGGGTGGCGAGGACGAGGACGGCGTGCTCGAGCCGGACTTCCCTGGCCAGGTCCGGAAGGCCCTCGACAACGTCGTCGTCGCCCTCCGTTCGGTCGGCGCGGGGCCCGCCGACGTCGTCAGGTTGACCGTCCTCATCGTCGACCACGACGAGGCCAAGCTGCACGTCCTCGGCGGTGAGTTCGACCGGATCTTCGGCGACGGCCTGAAGCCCACCTGCACGCTCATCCCGGTGCCCCGGCTGGCGCTGGACGGGATGCTGTTCGAGGTCGAGGCGACCGCCGTCCGTCCTGTACGGACCCGATGACGCAGCCCGCGGGTGCCCGCCGTCACGGCACGTCGCGACGCGCCGTCACGATCGTGCCTGCGCCCGGACGGCCGTCCCGCAGGTGTGCGGGGAGGCCGGGAACGGGATCGACGTGTCGGCGAAGCCCAGGCGTTCGGTGTGCTCGATGCGGAAGCCCGCCGCACGGATGTCGGCCACGGGGTCCCGGCTCGTGCGACACCCACCGTTGAGGGCGGACCAGAACGTCGCGTCGATCGCCCGTTGGATCGCGACCGCGACGGGGCGGTCGGCCCGCCCGTGCTCGAGGAAGCGCAGCTGGCCACCGGGGCGCAGCACCCGGTGCAGCTCACGCAGGGCGGGCGCGGGATCCGCGACCGAGCACAACACGAGCGTGACCACGGCGGCGTCGAAACGCCCGTCCTGGGCCGTGAGCTGCTCGGCCACACCGTCGATCACCTCGATCGGCACGGACGCCTCCACCGCGCGGCCGCGGGGTGAGCCCGGCGGTCGAGGGTCAGACCGCCACCGGCCCTCCGGCCCGCCGCCACTCGGGCAGGCCCTCGTCCAGACGCGCCGCGCGGCGCCCGTGCCGCTGCAGCCGGCGGACCGCCTCGTCGGCGTAGACGCAGTAGGGCCCACGGCAGTACGCCACGACCTCACGGTCGGTCGGCTGATCACCCAAGAGCTCGTCGATGAGATCGAGCTGCTCTGGTGGCACGTGGATGGCACCGACGATGTGCCCGGCGGCGTACTCGGCGGGCGGACGCACGTCGACGACGACCACCTCGCCCCGGTCGAGCCGAGCGAGCAGCTCGGCCCGATCGATGGTCGCCACATCCGCCCGGTCACCGAGGTAGCTCCGGGCGAGGTCGTCGAGGTCGTCGACCTGGGCGACCGCGACTTCGCGCATGGCCCACCACAGCTCGAGCACCGCGTCGGAGGCGAGCCGGTAGTGCACGTGGGTCCCCTCGCGGCGACTGGTCAGCAGTCCCGCCCGGGCGAGCGTGCGCAGGTGGTGGGAGGTGTTGGCCACCGACTGGCCGATCTCCCCCGCGACCTCGTCGACGCTGCGCTCTCCCTGGGCCAGCAGCTCGACGATCTCGGCGCGGCGGCCCGATGACAGCGCCCGAGCGACGGAGGCGAACCCGTCGAACAGGGCGTCCTTGGCCTGCCGGTCGCCAGCCGTCGTCGCCACCACCCACCTCCGTCCTGGGACGACGGTACCGCACGAACTCAAACGATCACTTGACTTCGATGGGCCCCCGGCGTTGACTGATGTTCAAACGATCCTTTGAGGAGATGCCGTGCCGGACGTGGTACCGCTCGTGGACGAGGGGCTCGGCAACAGCGCCTACCTCGTCGACCTCGGGGACGGCGGGGCGCTGGTGGTCGATCCCGAGCGCGACCCGCGCCCTTACCGACGCGAGCTCGACCGTCGCGGGCTCACCTCGCGGTTCGTGGTGGAGACCCACCTGCACGCGGACTTCGTCTCCGGGGGCCGCGAGCTCGCGGCGACCGGCGCCAGGCTGCTCGCCCCGGCAGGCAGCGACCTGACCTTCCCGCACGAGCCGCTCGCCGACGGTGACGAGGTCGACCTCGGCGGGCTGCGCCTGCAGGTCATCGCGACCCCCGGTCACACCCCCGAGCACCTCGCCCACCTCCTGCTCGACGGCGCCCGGCCTGCGGCGCTGTTCTCGGGGGGCACGTTGATGGCCGGCGGCGTGGCACGGCCGGACCTGCTCACACCGGAACGCACCGAGCCGCTCGCTCGGGCGGCCTACCGCTCCATCACCCGGCGGCTGCTCACGCTGCCCGACGACCTGCCCGTGCTGCCCACCCACGGTGGCGGGTCGTTCTGCGCCGCCGGTGCCAGCGGCGAACGCACCACCACCATCGGCCGGGAACGCGACACCAACCCCCTGCTCACCGGCGATCCGGACGAGGACACCTTCGTCGCGCGGCTGCTCGGCGGCCTCGGCTCGTACCCGCCGTACTTCCTCGAGCTGCGCGACGTGAACCGGGCGGGCCCCGTCGTGCACGGCTCGGCACCGGTGGAGCTGCCGACCCTGTCGGTCCACGAGGTGGACGCCGCCGTGGCCGACGGGGCAGAGGTGGTCGACGTCCGCAGCATCGACGCGTTCGCGGCCGGCCACCTGCCGGGGTCGCTGTCGAACCCGTGGCGTCCGCAGTTCGCGACGTGGCTCGGGTGGCTGGTGCGACGCGACCGACCGATCGTGGTCGTCGCCGACGGCGCGGTCGACCGCCAGGACCTGGTGTGGGCGGCGCGCACGATCGGGTACGAGCGGATCGTGGGTGAGCTCGCCGGCGGCATCGACGCGTGGCGTGCCGCGGGTCGCCCGCTGACCATGACCCCGCTCGTCGGTCCCCGCGGCGCCGCCGGCCGGCGGGTCGTGGACGTCCGCCAGGACGCCGAGTTCGATTCGGGCCACGTCGCGGGCGCGGCCCACATCGAGCTCGGAGCACTCAGCGACCTCTCCGTCGCTCGGGACCTCGTGCCGTCCGAGCCCGTGCTCCTGCACTGCGGCCACGGCGAGCGGGCGATGACGGCGGCCAGCCTCTTGGAACGTGCCGGTCACCGCGACGTCACGGTGCTCGCCGGTGGGCCGGAGGACATCGGCGACCTCCGAGCCGACGGGTGAGCGCCGCGGGTACACGTCGCCCGCCGGTCCGCCTCGGGTTGCGCGCGAACCTGCCGCAGTTCGTCCTGCTCGTCGCGGTCAACGCCCTGGTCGGCGGGATGGTCGGCCAGGAACGCACCGTCCTGCCGCTGCTCGCCGAGGACGAGTTCGGTCTGTCGGCGTACTCGGCGATGCTCACCTTCATCGCGGCGTTCGGTCTCACGAAGGCGATCGTCAACTACGTCGCCGGGACGCTGGCCGACCGGTTCGGTCGCAAGCCCGTGCTGCTCACCGGCTGGCTGTTCGCCGTCCCGGTCCCCCTGCTGCTGATCTGGGCGCCGAGCTGGGGATGGGTGGTGTTCGCCAACGTGCTGCTCGGGGTGAACCAGGGTCTGGCCTGGTCGGTCACCGTCATCATGAAGATCGACCTCGTCGGCCCCGAACGCCGCGGGACGGCGATGGGCTTCAACGAGGCCGCGGGATACGGGGCCGTCGCCGTCGCCGCGTGGGCCACGGGTGCCATCGCGCAGACGGCGGGCCTCCGCCCCGGTCCGTTCCTCCTGGGTGTCGCCTTCGCGGCCGTCGGGCTCGGCCTGTCGGCGGGGTTCGTCCGTGAGACCGCCGGTCACGTCGCGCACGAGGCGGGTGGCCACGTCGCGCCTGTCGGTGGTCACGCCGGCGGTCTGCGTGCTCGCGAGGTGTTCGCGCTCGGGACCTGGCGGGACCGTTCGCTGTCCGCCGCGAGCCAGGCGGGTCTGGTCAACAACCTCAACGAGGGGATGGCCTGGGGCCTGTTCCCGCTCTACTTCGCCGCCGCAGGTGAGGGGCTGGCGACGGTCGGTCTGCTCACCGCCATCGCGCCCGCCGTGTGGGGTGTCGGGCAGCTCGGAACGGGTGCGCTGTCGGACCGCCTCGGCCGCAAGTGGCTCATCGCCGGCGGCCAGTTCACCGAGGCGATCGGGTTGCTCGTCATCGCCACCGGCGACACGGTCGCGGTGTGGGCCGCCGGCAGCGTCCTGTTCGGTGCCGGGACCGCGATGGCCTACCCGACCCTCATCGCGGCCGTCGGTGACGTCGCGCACCCGAGCTGGCGGGGAGCGGCCGTCGGCGTGTACCGCTTCTGGCGCGACATCGGCTTCGCCGTCGGTGCGGTCCTCGCGGGTTTCCTCGCCGACGCCTACTCGATCGCCACCGCCATCGTCGTCGTGGCGCTCATCACCGCCGCCAGCGGCGTCGACGTCGCCGCCCGGATGCGTGAGACCCACCTCGTGGCAGGGCGGTGAGCCGACCTGACGGCTCACCCGACCTGTCCCTTCGGGAGGTGTACGGTCGACGGAGCGCACGATGACCCGCAACGGGGACCGTGCACCGAGGGAGCCATGGCCAGGACCGGGATCCTGGATCGAGGTCGAGAGGCGTCCGCGAACCGGTCGTGGTCGGAGGCCCGCACCGCGCTCGCGGAGGCTGACGCCGACACGCCCCTCGAGCCGGAGGATCTCGAGCGGCTCGCCGTGGCGGCCCACCTCACCGGCGACGACGCGACGCGTGACCACGCCTTCGAGCGGGCGCACCTCGCGTTCAGCACACGAGGCGCCGTGGGCGATGCGGTGCGCTGCGTGTTCTGGCTCGCGATGGGGCTCCTCCTGCGCGGTGAGACCATCCGGGCCGGAGGCTGGTTCGCGCGAGGGGCCCGGTTGCTCGAGGACGATCCGTCGTGCCCCGAACGTGGCTACCTGCAGCTGCCGGTGGCGCTCCAGCACCTCGACAGCGACCCCGAGGACGCGCACCGCCTGTTCCTCGACGTGACGACGATCGCGTCGAACGCGGTCGACGCCGACCTGTGCGCGCTCGGTCGGCTCGGGGTCGGCCAGGCCCTCATCCGCCTCGGCGACGCCGCTGCGGGACTGGCGCTGCTCGACGAGGTGATGGCGACCGTGGATGCGGGCGAGGTGTCGCCGATCCCGGCCGGCATCATCTACTGCGCGGTGATCGAGGCCTGCCACGACACCTTCGACCTGCGTCGGGCCCGGGAGTGGACGACCGCGCTCAGCGAGTGGTGCGCATCGCAGCCCGACCTGGTGCCCTACCGCGGCCAGTGCCTGGTCCACCGTGCCGAGGTGATGCAGCAGCACGGCGACTGGAACGACGCGCTCGCCGAGGCACAGCGGGCCTGCGACCGGTTCCTGGCCGTCCCCGGTCCCGCAGTCGGTGCCGCGCACTACCGCGCCGCGGAGCTGCACCGCCTCCGCGGGGAGTTCGACGAGGCGGAGACCCACTACCGCGCGGCGAGCCAGGCCGGCCACCCACCGCAACCCGGCCTCGCCCAGCTCCGGCTCGCCCAGGGCCGGACCGACCTCGCTGACGCCGCCATCCGACGTGCGGTCGACGAGTCCGCCGACCCCGGCGTTCGCGCCCGCGTGCTGGCGGCCGCGGTCGACATCACCCTCGCCGTCGGCGACCTGGGGGCAGCACGTGCCGCGGAGCAGGAGCTGGCCGCGCTGGCGGACACGCTGGGGGCGCCGATGCTCGCGGCCACCTCGGCCCACGCCACGGGCGCCACGCTGCTGGCCGAGGGGCGGGCCCGCGAGGCGCTGACCAGCCTCCGGCGCGCGTGGCTCGGCTGGCGCGAGCTCGGCAGCCCCTACGAGGAGGCCCGGACGCGGGTCCTGCTCGCGATCGCGTGCCGCGACCTCGGCGACGAGGACGGTGCGATGCTCGAGCTCGACGCCGCCCGCGCGGCGTTCACCGCCCTCGGTGCCGCACCCGAGCTGGCGCACGTGTCCCGGATCGAGGCACCGACCCGCCGGCCCACCGCGGGCGGGCTGACCGACCGGGAGGTCGAGGTGCTCGGCCTGATCGCTCGGGGGCTCAGCAACCAGGCGATCGCCGACGGGCTGGTCATCAGCCGGCACACCGTGGCCCGCCACGTGCAGAACATCTTCGTCAAGCTCCAGGTGACCTCACGGACGGCGGCCGCCGCGTTCGCCCACGAGCACGACCTCGCCTGAACGTCGGGATGGTCAACGATCACCACGTGCCGCTGGCGCAGATGGTGGTTCCGGTCGACGCCGAGCGCCACGCCGGTCCGTAGCGTCGTCAGCGAGATCCAGGCGAAGGAGGGCGTGGTGCGGGACGCGACGGTCGAACAGGCGAACGCGGAGGAGCAGGTCGACACGGTGGTGATCGGGGGCGGCCAGGCCGGCCTGTCGGTCGGCTACCACCTGGCGCGGCGGGGCCTGCCGTTCGTGATCCTCGACGCCGAGGAACGGGTCGGCGACGTGTGGCGTCGACGCTGGGACTCGCTGCGGCTGTTCACGCCGGCGCGGTTCAGCAGCCTCGACGGGATGGCGTTCCCCGCCCCGCCGGACAGCTTCCCCACCAAGGAGGAGATGGGCGACTATCTCGAGGCGTACGCGGCCCGTTTCGACCTGCCCGTGCGGCACGCGACGCGGGTCGACCACCTCACCCGCGTCGGGGACCGCTACCTGGTGTCGGCGGGTGATCGACGGTGGGATGCCGCCAACGTGGTCGTGGCCATCGGGACCTTCCAGCGGCCGAAGGTGCCCGGGTTCGCAACCGAGCTCGATCCGGCCACGGTGCAGCTGCACTCGAGCGAGTACCGCAACCCGAGCCAGCTGCGACCCGGCGACGTCCTCCTCGTCGGAGCCGGCAACTCGGGTTCGGAGCTGGCGATGGAGCTGGCGCGCGACCGAACGGTGTGGATGGCGGGACGCGACACGGGCCACATCCCGTTCCGCATCGACGGGTGGTTCGGGCGCGCGGTCGGGGTGCGCTTCGTGCTGCGCTTCCTGTTCCGCCGGGTGCTGACGGTGCGGACACCGGTGGGCCGCCGCGTCCGGCCGAAGGCGCTGACCGAGGGCGGCCCGCTCATCCGTGTGAAGCCGAAGGACCTGGCAGCGGCGGGTGTCGAGCGCGTCCCGCGGGTGGAGGGGGTCCGGGACGGCCGTCCCGTGCTGACCGACGGTCGCGTCCTGGACGTCGCCAATGTCGTGTGGTGCACCGGCTTCCACCCGGGGTTCTCGTGGATCGACCTCCCCGTCCACGGCGAGCACGAGCCGCACCACGAGGCGGGCATCGTGCCCGACCACCCTGGGCTGTACTTCGTGGGCCTGTTCTTCCTCAGCTCGATGGCGTCCGAGATGATCCAGGGGGTCGGGGAGGACGCGGACCGCATCGCCGCACACGTGGCTGCCCGCGTCACGACGGTTCAGCCTCCGGGGAGGACCGTGCGCAGCATCGCGGCGAAGGCCCCGGGGTCCTCGACGAACCCGGTGTGACCGCCGGGGAACAGCACCGGCTCGGTGCCCAGCGCGTCGGCCAGCGCCCGCGACGTCAGGTCACAGGTCTGGCCGCCCGATGCCTCGCCGATGCCGACCACGATGCGTGTCGCCACGGCACGCAACGCGTCCAGGTCGGGCACCCAGTGCGCGGTCGGTCGCAGCTCGTGGAGGAAGAACCGTCGTTCGTCGGCGATCTCCTGCGGGTCCCGTTCGGTCGCTTCCGGCGGTCCGCCGGGTCCCTCGCCCTCGGGCATGGTGATGCCAGCCTCCGCCAGGAACCTGCCCCAGGCCGGACCGGACCCGTGCTCGAGGTAGGTCGCGATGATGTCCTCGGTGGCCGCCCGACGGCGCTCGCGATCCTCCAGCAGCTCCTCGAGCGGCGGCTCGTGTGCGATCACGGTGTGGACCTGCTCGGGGTGCGCCTGCGCGAGCGCGAGCGCGGTGACGGCACCGCCGCTGGAGCCGACGACGGCGGCGGGGCCGGCATCGAGGTGGGTGAGCAGGCGCGACAGGTCGTCCGCGCGCAGCTCGGGGGTGGAGTCCTGCTCGGGATCGTCGAGCGGGCTGCGGTCGATGCCGCGAGGGTCGGTGGTCAGGACCGTGTGGTCGGCGGCGAGCAGGTCGGCGAGCGGTTCGAACGCACCGGCGCCCATCGGCGCGCCGACGAGCGCGACGACCGGGCCGTACCCGCGTACCTCGTGGTGGAGCTGTGCACCTGGAACCCGCAGGAGGTCGGAGGTGCTGGGGACGGTGGCGGACATCGGAACTCCTGGAGCGAAGGGAGGAGCGGTCGGGGTTGGTGACCGGCCGAGACCGCGGAACTCACCGCTCCTCCACGAGGAGACCTAGATGATGTGGCGCTCGACGCGGTGCTGGCCGGTGCGCAGCCGTTCGGGCCGCAGCGGATCGATGTCGATCGTCGTCGCTCGGCCGTCGACGATCTCCTCGCGGATGGCGCGTCCGACCGCAGGTGCCTGCTGGACCCCGTGACCCGAGAACCCGCAGACGTCGACCCAGCCGGGCGCGTCCGTCGAGACGCCGAGCAGCGCGTTGTGGTCCGGGGTCATCTCGTAGTAGCCGTACCAGCTCGCGGCACTGTCCAGCTGCTCCTCGGCGAACCAGGGGAAGCGATCCATCGCTGCGATCAGGGTCGGCTCGAGCCAGCCTGGGTCCATGCCCGTGGCGAAGCCGGGAGCCTCGTCGGGGTTCGACCGGCCGAACAGGAGCCGCTCACCCTCGCTGCGGAAGTACAACCCCGTGGCGAGGTCGACCGTCAGCGGCGTCGTGGCACGCCCCGCCGCCGGGGCCGTCACGTAGACCATGCGACGGTAGGGCTGCACCGGTACCTCGATGCCTGCGAGGCGACCGACCTGACCCGCCCAGCACCCTGCCGCGTTGACCACGACGCCGGCCCGCAACCGACGTCCACCCACGGTCAGCTCCCAGCCGTCCCCGCAGGCCGAGATCGCCGTCACCTCGCTGCGGAGCCGGACCTTGGTGCCTCGCTCCCTGGCCAGCGACAGGTAGGTGTGGGTCACGGTGTTCGGATCGACCACCCCGTCGATCGGCCCGAACGTCGCTCCCGCCAGGCCAGCGGGATCGAAGCGGACGAACCGCTCCCGCACGGCCGTCAGGTCGAGGATCTCCACCGGCGCACCGAGCGAACGCTGCACCTCGACGCCGGTGAGATGCCCCGCCCACTGTGCGTCCGGAACGAGCAGGAGGTAGCCGACCGCCCGGTAGCCGCTGTCGACGCCGTAGCGCTCCTCGAACGTGGCGTACTCGTGGATGCTCGCCAGAGACAGGGCGACGTTGGTCGGCTCGACGAACTGGACGCGCACCCCGGCGGCGCTCAGCCCCGTGGAGCCCATCGCGGGGGCCTCGTGGCGATCGACGACCACGACCTCGAGGCCCGCATCAGCCAGCTGGTAGGCGCACGCCGCCCCGATGATGCCGGCACCTATGACGACCACGTCGCAGCCGTCGACGTTGCCGGTGCCCTGGGGCACGGTCACCCCTCACGCTCCGGCACCGTCACCAGCTCGAAGACGTCGCCGTAGCCGCCGAGGACTTCGCCCAGTCGCGCCCAGTCCTCGGCGTCCACCGCGGCGTGCAGCTCGTGGTGGAACTCGCCGGTCCGCAGCGCGGGACGTGTCTGCCAGACGGCCACCGCGGGGACCTCGCCGGGGTTGTGGACCTGGTGCACCGCCCCCCGAGGGACGTCGATCGCCTCGCCCGCGGCGACCGTGTGCCGCTCCCCGTCGATCAGGAAGGTGAGCGCCCCCGCTACCACCTCGAAACGCTCGTCCTGTCCCGGGTGGCGGTGTGCGGGCGGCAGCGGTGAGCCCGCCTCGTAGGTCGCCCTCATCTCGTGGAGCTGTCCCCCGGTCTCGGCAGCGGTCCGGGTGAACTCGAGGCGTACCGGCCCGCCCTCGTACACGTTGCCCACCAACGACATCGCTCGCCCTCCCGCCGGGTCGGGCGAGCATGCCGCACCCGGCCGGCTGGAGCGGGCGATCCGGACGTCAGGCGTGACGCATGACCGCCATGTAGACCCGGACGATCGCGTCGACGACGTCGTCGCGGGTCCGCCCACCCGGATCCTCGGTCCAGTCGACGAGCAGCTCCTGGGTGGCCCCGACCAGCGCCATCGAGAGGCCGGGCGCGGGACCACGCTCGGCGACGCCGCTGTCGACCATCTGCCGCCACTGGGTCTCGATCAACGCACCGAAGGCCCGGAGCACCTCACGTCGCCGGGTCTCGATGCCCGCTTCCGTGCCGACGGCCTCGACGAAGTTCACCCGGCTCTTGCGAGGGTCGGTGGTGACCACGGCGGTGAACGCGTCCGCCGCGGCGCGCACCTGCGCCTCGGGGTCGGGTGCGGCAGCGGCGAGCTCGGCGGAGATCCGGGCGAGGACCTCCTCGATGAGCGCGTCGTAGACGCCGAGGAACAGCCCCTGCTTGCCGCCGAACTCCCGGTACAGGTCCCGTTCGGTGACCCGCGCCGCCTTGCAGATCCGGTTGATCGAGCTGGCGGCGTACCCCTCGGTCCCGAACGCATCGAGCCCCGCCTCGAGCAGCCGCGCCCGGCGGTCGGCGCGGCGCTCCTCGGCCGTGGTGCCAGCCCAGGAGGAGGTCGAGGAGGTCGAGGAGGTCACGCGGCGAGCCTAACGAGGAGCGACCACGGCAGAGGTTGACAAGCACGATTGTCCACACGCAGTATGGCAGCCGCGTCGTCGGGAGGCCGTCGCCGCGTCGGGAGGAGACAGCGGTGGCGTCCACGGGTGCGATGGCGGCGGTGGGTGCGGTGGTGACCGGCGGCGCGGGCGGGCTCGGCCGCGCCGTCGGCGCGGAGCTGGTGCGGCGCGGTCACCGCGTCCGGCTCGCTGACCTCGACCCCGTCGCCGCGGAGGATGCGGCGGCCGGGCTCGGCAGCAACGCAACGGGCGTACGACTCGACGTCACCGACGGCGCGGCCGTCCGCGCCCTGGCCGACGAGGTCGCGGCGACCGACGGCCTGGCCGTCTGGGTCAACAACGCCGGGATCCTGCGGACCGGGCCGTCGTGGTCGCACGCCGACGACGAGGTCCACGCGTTGTTCGACGTCAACGTGCACGGCACGATCCACGGGACGACGGCTGCGATCGACGTGATGCGCCGCGGTGGTGACGGCCACATCGTCAACGTCGTCTCGCTGGCCGGGTTGGTCGCGCCGCCGGGCGAGACCGTCTACGCGGCGACCAAGCACGCGGCGCTGGCCTACACGATGGGCACCGCCCACGACCTCCGCCAGCACGGCATCACCGGTCTGCACCTCACTGCCATCTGCCCGGACGGGATCTGGACCCCGATGCTGCACGACCTCGTCGACGACCCCGAGGCGGCGCTGTCCTGGTCCGGGCCGCTCCTCACCCCCGAGCAGGTCGCCCGACAGGTCGGTCGTGCCCTGGACCGCCGGAGTCCGGTGGTCAGCGTGCCCCGGTGGCGTGGCGGGGTCGCCCGCGCCTACGCGGCGTTCCCGCGCATCGCCCTGCGGCTCGGCCCCACCGTGGTCGCCCAGGCACGACGCAAGCAGGCCCGCTTCGCCGCCTCGAACCGGGACCACTGACCGCGGCGGGAACGGGGCCGAGCGCTCAGCCCACCCGTCCCCGGACGCTGGCGAGGACCCCGCGCAGCCCGGACGGTGGTGGAAGCGCGATGCCGGCACGCTCGGCGCCAGCCTCGCGCTCCCGCTCGATCCTGCGCAGGTACTCGTGGTGATCGATCTGCAGGGTGTGGCGCGGCGAGGCCACGTACCGCTCCTGGATCGCCCGGGTGTTGGCGTCGACGGCTCGGCGCATCTCGCTGGCGGGCGGCAGCCGGTAGCGCCCGGCGACCCAGTCACCGACCAGCTGCGCCTGGGCGTGGGCCATCCGGATGTTGGACCCCACCGTCTGCACGAGCCCCATGACGGCGAGGTCGTCCCACCGCGGGTCGAAGATGTTGAGGAACAGGCGGATGTCGTTGTCCGGCGCGGACAGGATCGACGGGTCGAGGAACGGGAAGGTGATCCGGTACCCGGTGGCCAGCACGACGAGGTCGGCGCGGACCTTCGAGCCGTCGGTGAACTCGACCTTCTCGCCGTCGTAGGCCGCGATGCACGGCTTGACGGTCACCGCACCGCGCTCGAGTTGACCGAAGATCTCGGCGCTGACGGTGGGGTGCGACCCACCGAGCGGGTGATCGGGGGTGGGCAGGCCCCAGTCAGCCATGCGCCCGTGGCCACGCTTGATGAGCAGGTCCAGCCCGCGTTGCCGGATCGCCCAGGGCACCCGCGGGTCGTTGGGCAGGTGGTCGATGGGACGGCCGAACAGGTACTTCGGGAGGATGTAGGTCCCCCGCCGCGCCGACAGGGTCGCCGACCGTCCGACCTTCGCGGCCTCGGCCACGATGTCCATCGCGCTGTTGCCCATGCCGAGCACCACCACGTCCCGGTCCCGCAACGACTCGCGCTCGGTGTAGTCGTGGGCGTGGATGACCTCGCCGTCGAACTGCCCGGGGAAGCTCGGCACGTTCGGTTCGTGGTGGTGGCCGTTGGCGGCCAGCAACGTCGTGTACCGCCGGCGTTCACCGGTCGACAGCTCGACCTCCCAGCCGCCCTCGGGGAGCCGCTCGGCCCGCGCCACCGACGTCTCGAAGGTGTAGTGCTCGCGGAGCCCGAAGCGGTCGGCGTAGAGGTTGAAGTAGTCCTCCATCTGCACGTGGCTCGGGTAGTCCGGGTAGTGCGACGGCATCGGCAGGTCGGGCCACTCGGTCATCTTCCGGGACGAGTTGAGGCAGAGCGTGTCGTAGGCGGCAGAGACCCCGTAGGGGTTGCCGAAGGACCACACCCCGCCGAGACGGTCGCTCTTCTCGAACGCGTCGAAGGCGATGCCGCGCTCGCGCAGCGCCTTGGCCGCCGCGATGCCCGCCACGCCGCCGCCGACCACGCACACGGTCCGTGCCGCCACGCCGCCTCCCAGTCATGTTGACAAGCCAGGTTGTCATCACTGTGCGGGGGCGTCAAGCCCATCACCACGTCGCCGCCGGTCACCGAGCGGTCATCGGCGACGCGCCCCGCGCCCCAGCACTAGCGTCCGGCGGCCGAGGCGCCCGTCGCGCCGACCGGAGGTGTGCATGAGCTGGCAGACGTTCCAGGACCGAGCCCCCGACCTCGCCGAGTTCGGTGCCCGGCGGCTCACCGGCTCCGGGGTCGCCTACCTGGCGACCGTCACCGACAGCGGTGCACCGAGGCTGCACCCGGTGACTCCGATCGTGGCACCCGGCCACCTGCTGCTGTTCATGGAGTCGACCTCACCGAAGGGGCGCGACCTGGAGCGCGGCAGCCGGTACGCCCTGCACTGCTCGGTCGAGGACTCGGGCGGCGGAGGCGGCGAGTTCCGGGTGGCGGGGACCGGGCGACGCGTCACCGACCCAGGCCTCCGCGAGCTGGCTGTCAGCCACGCGTCGTACGAACCGGCCGACCGCTACGTGCTCTTCGAACTGTCGGTCGACGACGCCTTCAGCACCGTGTACGACGACGGAGAGCCCATCCGCGACCGCTTCCGCGCCTGACGAGCCGGCACGACGAGGGGGACACATCGTGGGGCTCGAGGACGACCCGCTCACCTGGCAGGTGACCAAGGACGGGCGCGTCCTGGTCTTCCGCGGCGGCAACGAGAAGCGCAGGGCGCGCCCCTGATCGGGCGGGCCCGCCGCTGACGTGTGCGTCCGCGATCGGCGGCGGTCATGGAACGCCGGGCCATCTCGTCTCCATCGGTGACACCCAGTACCCGGGTGGACACCACGACGGAGACCTCCATGCAGATGCCAACCCCTCCCCCGTTCGGACCGCTCGGCGAGGTGGCGGCGTGACCGCGGTGATCGCCACGTCCGGTCTGGTCAAGACCTTCGGTTCGACCCGTGCCCTCGACCAGGTGGACCTCACGGTGACGGCCGGCGAGGTTCACGGCTTCCTCGGTCCGAACGGCGCCGGCAAGTCGACCACCATCCGGGTGCTGCTCGGGCTGCTGCGTGCCGACGCCGGCGGCGTCGAGGTGCTCGGCGCAGACCCGTGGCGCGACGCGGTCGCCCTGCACCGCCGGATGGCGTACGTGCCGGGCGACGTCGAGCTGTGGCCGAACCTCACCGGCGGTGAGGCGATCGACCTGCTCGGCCGGCTGCGCGGTGGCCTCGACCTCGCCCGCCGCGCCGAGCTCATCGAGCGCTTCGACCTCGACCCCACCAAGAAGGGCCGCACCTACTCCAAGGGCAACCGCCAGAAGGTCGCGATCGTCGGGGCCCTCGCATCGGACGCGGAGCTGCTCCTGCTCGACGAGCCGACCGCCGGCCTCGACCCCTTGATGGAGGTGGTGTTCCAGGACGTGATCGGCCAGCTGAAGGCGGAGGGCCGCACGGTGCTGCTCTCGAGCCACATCCTGGCCCAGGTCGAGGCGCTCGCCGATCGCGTCAGCATCATCCGGAAGGGCGAGATCGTGCAGTCCGGGACCCTCAGCCAGATGCGCCAACTGACGCGGACCACGATCGAGGCCGAGACCCGACAACCCGCCGCGGACCTCGAGCGGCTGGCCGGCATCCACGACCTGCAGGCCGAGGACGGCCGGGTGCGGTTCGCGGTCGACACCGACCACCTCGACGAGGCGGTCCGCACGCTGACCCGCTTCGAGCTGCGTGCGTTGACGAGCCACCCACCGACGCTGGAGGAGCTCATGCTGCGCCACTACGGCGACGAGCTCGCCGCGCGGGGCAACGGCGACCGGCGGACGGTCGATCGAGCCGCGGCCGGAGCCGCAGCTGACGCGGGGGAGCAGCGATGACGGGGAACGGTGTCCGCGAGCCGGATCCGGCCCCGGTCGTCCGAGGGCGCGGCGCGGCGCTGGCCGGCACCGGCACCCTGCTGCGCTTCATCCTGCGTCGGGACCGGATCAAGCTGCCGGCCTGGCTGCTCGGCACGACCGGGCTGCTGTTCAACTTCGGCGCGGCCCTGCCCCGGGTCTTCGAGACCGAGGAGCAGCTGCAGGACCTCGGCCGGTTCATGGACGGGGCGATGGGCGCCATGTTCGGGCCCGGGTACGGGCGTGATGCCATCGCCCTGGACGTGTACATCGCCAACGTCTACGCGCTGTTCTTCTTCATCCTCGCCGCGTTGATGAGCCTGCAGTTGGTCGCGCGCCACACCCGGGCCGACGAGCAGCACGCGCGGGCCGAGCTGGTCCGTTCGAGCGTGGTGGGGCGACACGCCCAGCTCACCGCGACGCTGATCGTCGCGGTCGGCGCCAACGCGGTGTTGGCGCTCCTGCTCGGCGGCGCCATGGCTGCCAACGGCTACGACGGCGGTCAGGGCCTGTTGCTCGGGGCCGGCGTCGCTGCGGTCGGACTGGTCTTCGCCGGGGTCGCCGCCATCACCGTGCAGGTCACCGAGCACGCACGGTCCGCGACGGCGATCGCGGGTGCGGTCCTCGGTGCGGCCTGGCTGATCCGGGCAGCCGGTGACATGGCCGGGGAACACGGCAGCGCGCTGTCGTGGCTCTCACCCCTCGCGTGGTCGAACCAGACGCGGCCCTACGTCGACGGCCGCTGGTGGCCGCTGCTGCTCTCGCTCTCCCTCGCGGTGGCGGCAGCGACCCTCGGGTTCGTGCTGTCCACGCGCCGCGACGTGGGGGCGGGCCTGTTCGCGGCCCGCCTCGGAGCACCGACCGCGGCGCCGTGGCTGCGGTCACCACTCACGGTCGCGTTCCGCCTGCAGCGGGCCAGCCTGGCGTGGTGGACCGGGGCGCTGGCGACGTTCGGGTTCATCCTCGGTGGTGTCGGTGACCAGATCGCCGATCCCGCGGAGATGAGCGAGGAACGGGTCGAGATGTTCGGCGGGTCCGTCGACACCCTGCTCGACGGGTACCTCGGGATCATCACGATGCTGACCGCCGTCCTCGCCGGCGTGATGGTCGTCCGCGCCGTGCAGGCCGTCGCGTCGGAGGAGGCCGAGGGTCGCGCCGAGGCCCTGCTGGCGACCGCCACCGCTCGCGGCGTCTGGCTCGGCACCCACCTGGCCGTCACGGCGGTCGGGCTGGTCGTGATGCTGTCGGTCGTCGGTGTGGCGAGCGGGATCGGCGCGGGGCTCGCGGTCGGCGACGGCGCCTACGTCGGGCAGGTGGCCGCGGCCCACCTGGCACACGTCCCGGGGCTGCTGGTCCTGCTCGGACTCGCGGCCGCGCTGTTCGGCCTGCTCCCGCGGGCGATCGGCGTCACCTGGGTGCTGGTCGGGCTCGGGCTGTTCTCCGGTCTGTTCGGTGCCATGATGGACCTGCCTCGTTGGCTGCGGAACCTGGTGCCGATGGAGCACGCCGGGCACCCACCCCTGGACGACATCGCGTGGCCGGCAGCGGGGATCTGTCTCGTGGTCGCCGCCGTGCTGGCGGCTGCGGGGCTGGCCGGCTTCCGCCGTCGGGACCTGCGGACCACGTGACGCCATCGGACGAGGAGAGGTGCGACGATGACCATCACGGACCTGTTCGACGAGTTGCGGCCTCTGGCGTTCTCGATCGCCTACCAGATGCTCGGCAGCGTCACCGAGGCCGAGGACGTGGTGCAGGAGGCGTTCCTGCGGGCGCACCAGACGATCGAGCGCGGTGAGCAGATCGAGTCACCACGGGCGTACCTCGCCACCCTGACGACCCGGTTGGCGATCGACCACCTGCGTTCCGCACGGGTGCGACGCGAGCAGTACGTCGGCGAGTGGCTGCCCGAGCCGCTGGCCACCGAGTCGACGCCGGCCGAGCGGGCCGAGACCACTGACTCGTTGTCGTTGGCGTTCCTGGTGCTGCTCGAGACCCTCACCCCGCAGCAGCGGGCCGCGTTCCTGCTGCGCGAGGTGTTCGGGTACCCGTACCCGGAGGTGGCCGAGATCGTCGGCACCAGCGTGGACAGCACGCGGCACCTGGTCGCCCGAGCCCGCAAGCACGTGCAGGAGCGTCGCCCGCGCAACCTCGCCACCCGACAGCAACGCGACGAACTGGCCGAGCGGTTCTTCGCCGCCGCGGGCGACGGCGACCTCGCCGCGCTCGAGGAGCTGCTCACCGAGGACGTGGTGCTGCACGCCGACGGTGGCGGCAAGGTCCAGGCGCTCAAGCGGCCGGTCCACGGCGCCCGTCGGGTGGCCAAGCTCGTGTCGCACGGGCTGGCCGTGCTGGCCGAACGCGGGATGCGGATCCAGATCACCGAACTCAACGGCGAGCCGGCCGGGTTGGCGATCGACGCCGACGACCACCTGATCGGCGTCATGGCGCTCGACATCGCCGACGGGCGGATCCAGACGATCCACTCGATCGCCAACCCCGACAAGCTGCGCCACCTCGACCCGGCACGCTCCGCAGGTTGACGTCCGACGCGAGCAGGCGGAGGCTGCCTGAGGTGGTCCCGCCCGGCGCGTGACCGGCCGGAGGTGTGGCGGTGCGGATCACGGTGACCGGCGGTACGGGCTTCGTCGGGGCGCACTGCGTCCGCGCCCTGCTCGACGGTGGTCACGACGTCGTGCTGGCGGTGCGCGACGAGCGGAAGGTCGCCCCAGCCCTGACCCCGCTCGGCATCGACCCGAGCCGGTGCGAGGTCGTGCTCGTGGACGTCCTGGACGCCGACGGGTTCGGCCGAGCGCTCGACGGCACGGATGCCCTGCTCCATGCCGCCAACGTCTACAGCCTGAACGCGCGTGACGCGGCGCTGATGCAGCAGGTCAACGTCGAGGGCACCAGGATCGCACTCGAGGAGGCGGCCCGCCGCGGCCTGGACCCCATCATCCACGTCTCGTCGTGTGCCGCGCTGCTGCCGAGCGACGGCCTGACCGCGACGTCGCCGCTCGGCGACCCCCCCGGCCCGTACGCACGGTCGAAGGTGGACGCCGAGCGGGTCGCGCTCGAGGTGCGCGACACGGGGGCCCCGATCGTCATCACCAACCCCGCCTCGGTGTACGGCCCGCACCAGCCCCACGTCGGCGAGAGCGCACGACTCGTCCGCGACATGCTGAAGGGCAAGGCGCGTCTGGACCCCGGTGGTGGTTTCGGGGTCGTCGACGTGCGGGACGTCGCGACCGCGCACGCGCGACTGTTCGAGGAGCAGCGGCGGGAGCAGCGGTACCTGATGCAGAGCCGTTGGGTCGCCTACCGCGACCTGTTCCGGCACCTGGAACGGGTCGTCGGACGCCGTCTGCCGCGGGTGTCGCTGCCGAGCGGGCCGGTGTACGCGGTCAGTCGTATGGCCGATGCCGCGCAGCGTCGTGGCATCGATCCGGGGTTCTCGTCGGAGGCGGTGTGGGTCCTGAGGAACTGGCCGCCGGATCCCGAGGATCATCCGGACTCCGTCCTCGGGGTCACGTGCCGGCCTCTGCACGACACGTTGCGCGACACCGTCGCCTGGCTCCACGAACGCGGCCTCGTCAGCCGCCGCCAGGCCGGCGACGCCGCGGGGCTCGACTGGACCGCTGGCGACGCGGCGACCCCGGAACCTGTGTAAGGCTCCCGCCGACCCTCGTTCGTGACCTCGGAGGTTCCGGTGACGAAGCTCGGTGCGATCCTGCGCCCACAGACGCCCCCCGAGCTGCTGCGGGAGGCCACCGAGGCAGCCGACGCCGCGGGGCTCGACGAGCTGTGGCTGTGGGAGGACTGCTTCCTGCAGAGCGGCATCGCGAGCGCTGCCGCGGCGCTCGCCTGGACGCAGCACCTCGAGGTCGGGGTCGGGCTGCTGCCCGTCCCACTGCGCAACGTCGCGCTCACGGCGATGGAGATCGCCACGCTCGACCGGATGTTCCCCGGCCGTCTGCACGTCGCGGTCGGACACGGCGTCCAGAGCTGGATGGGCCAGGCGGGCGCACGGGTCGAGTCACCGATGACCCTGCTGCGCGAGCACGTGACCGCGCTGCGGTCGCTGCTGTGTGGCGAGCTGGTGACGGCGAACGGCCGGTACGTCACGCTCGACGGGGTTCAGCTCGGCTGGCCGCCCGCGCAGTCCCCGCCGATCCACGTGGGGGCGACCGGCCCACGGACGCTCCGGCTCGCCGGCGAACTGGCGGACGGCACGGTGCTGACGGGGGGCACGTCACCCGCACAGGTCACCGCTCGATGTCGACTCGTGGAGGAGGGACGGGAGGCGGGCGGAAGCACCGATCCGCACCGCGTGACCGTCTACCTCCTGGCCGCCACGGGCGCGGATGCCGGGGCGCGGCTGCACGCTGAGGTGCCCCCGGACGACGAAGCGGACGAGCCACTGTGGGTCGCGGGCGACGCGCGTACCGTCGCGGACGCCGTGGACCGGTGGGCCGCCGCGGGGGCGGATGCGGTGATCCTCCAGCCGACCGGGGACGAACCGGACCCGATCGGCTTCGTCCGGTTCGTCGCCGAGCAGGTCTCACCGCTCGTCAGCCTCTGAAGGGGGTACGCCCTCACGGCCTCCGCCGCCGTCTGCCGCCCGAGGTGACCGGCTGACGCAGGATCGTGCACTGCGTAGGCCCGTCAGTCCGGTAGGGAGTGGGCGGTGTCGTGCCGCGGCTCGTAGGCCGACAGCGGGGCCCCGCTCGGCAGGCGGAACGTCAGGACCCGCCCCCACCCCTGGTCGGAGACCGGGGCAACCACGTCGACGCCCCGCTCCCCGAGGTCGCGGACGAACGCGTCCGCGTCGTCGACCATCAGGTACAGCTCCTGCTTCGGAGCCCCCTCCGTCGGGTGCACCGCGACCTCCGCGGGCGGCAGCTTGAGGATGAGCCACCCGTCGCCGGCATCGACGTGGGGCGTGCCCAGCAGTTCGAGCAGGAACTGCCGATCGACCTCGGCGTCGTTGCTGTACAGGATCGCGTGTGTGCCGGAGATCACCGGTGGCTCCTCCGTGGACTCGCGCCGACCGTAGGCGCTCAGCCGACCGCGCGAACTCGCCGACCTGCTCGACAGCTACATCCCCGCACACCTGAGGTGACCACGGGCCGACATGACACGCTACGACCACACCGTTGGAGGTGACCCTTGGCCGCGGAGCTGACGACCATCACGAACGTGTCCGTCGACGGCTACATCGAGGACGCGCAGGGGAGCTTCGACTTCGCCGTCCCCGATGACGAGTACTTCACGTTCATCACCGACCTCGTGCGCCCGATCGGCACCTACCTCTACGGGCGGCGCCTGTACGAGACGATGGCGGTCTGGGAGACCGACCCCGCCCTCGCGGCCGAGTCGGAGCTCAGGGCCGACTTCGCCGACCTCTGGCGGAGCGCGGACAAGGTCGTCTACTCCACGACCCTCGAGTCGGCATCCACGGCCAGGACCCAACTCGTACCGCGCTTCGACCCGGATGCGGTCCGCGCGATGAAGGCCTCGGCCTCACGCGATCTGACGGTGGGCGGGTCGGAGCTCGCGGCGCAGGCGTTCGACGCCGGGCTGGTCGACGAGTGCCACCTCTTCGTCCACCCCGCCCTGCTCGGTACGGGCAAGCCGGCGCTGCCCATCAGCGCGTGGACCAGACTCGAACTCCTCGACGCGCGTCGGTTCGACAGCGGCATCATGTACCTCCGCTACCGCACGCGACCCTGATCGTCCGTGACAGGCAGCCGAGGAGGTCGTGATGGCCCGCACCGACCTGCGACACCCGGCAGGTGCGCCAGGGCCTTGGTTCGTGGATGACCGCTGCATCGACTGTGACGCCGCCCGTCAGGTCGCGCCGGGCCTCATCGCCCGCAACCCCGGCGACGGCGTCTCGGTGTTCACCCGCCAGCCGACCACCGACGACGAGGTGGCGATGGCGTGGCGGGCGGTGCTCGTCTGTCCGACGCGCTCGGTCGGGCACGAGACCATCCGCCAGCCCCCACCGGGCGTCTACCCGCACCACCTCGGCGACGGGGTCCACCGGCTCGGCCACAACGCGCGGGACTCGTTCGGCGCCCACAGCTACCTCGTGGTCCGCCCCGGCGGGAACCTGCTCGTGGACGCGCCGCGGTGGACCCAGCAGTTGCTCGGTCCCATCGCCGACCTCGGCGGCGTCGACCACCTCCTGCTCACCCACCGCGACGACGTCGCCGACGCGGACCGCTACGCCGAGCGGTTCGGTGCCCGCGTGTGGATCCACGAGGACGATCGTGCCGCTGCGCCGTACGCGACCGATCTCGTCCGCGGTACCGACGAGGTCGAGGTGGTCCCTGGCGTCGTCGGGTTCCCGGTGCCGGGTCACACCCGCGGCAGCGTGCTGTGGCACGTCGACGGTCGCCTGCTGTTCTCGGGTGACTCGCTCTCCTGGAGCCCACGGCAGGAACGGCTCACCGCCTTCCGGGACGCCTGCTGGTACTCGTGGGACGCCCAGACCGCCTCGCTCGACCGCTTCGCGCGTTCCGGCCACCGTTTCGACCGGTTGTTCTGTGGGCACGGCTGGAGCCACGACGCGCCGGCCGAGGTGTTCCACGACCACCTCGTCGACCTCGTCGCCCGGATGCCGGACCGTCGCTGACCACGAACCTCGGAGCCGCTCGTCCTGACCGACCCTCCCTTGTGACCCGCACCGCAGCGACGGAGCGCTCGGCGCCCACTCGTCGCTGCGGGGTCAACGGCGGCCGGTACCGCTCACCATCGCCCGGAGGACCGCGTAGCCGACCTGCCGCCCGGTCACCGCGCTGTGCCCGGTGATGAAGCGGTCGGCACGCAGGTTGTGGACCCGGCCGGGCTCGAGGTCGTAGGCGGCTCCCACCTCGAGCAGCTCCCCGCCGGGGGTCCGGGACTCCGGCGTGCGCAAGGCGCCGTTGCGACCGATGCCGCCGTAGACGTCGTTCGGACCGCCGAAGCCGGACGCCCGCTGACGGGCGATGCGCGAGGCCGCGGCGTAGGCGAGACCGACGGCGCGGTCGTTGACGGTGTGGGTGACGATCACCGGTCCACGGACCTTCGACTGCGGAGCCAACGCGCCGCGGAACGAACCGTCGTTGCCGCGGCCGTCGTGGTCCTCGGCGAAGCCGTGGTGGCTGAACGCGCCCTGCAGGAGCGCGACGCTGTCGACGACCGGACCGGCCGTCACCGCGGCGGCGACCACGCGGGCGCCGAACGAGTGGCCGGCCAGGTGCCGGCGGACCGTCGGCGAGGTCCTGTCCAGCGCGGCCAGCAGCGGCGCGACCCCGCGCTCGCCGACGTCACCGGCCCGCCGCTTCATGGTGTAGTAGGTCGTCAGGTTGAGCACGTTCCGCGCCCCGCGCAGCACCCCGCCGAGCGAGAAGCCGGCGCCTCCTCCCACCCCTTCGACCCCGGGGCCTGCGTCCCCGAAGCCGCCGTCCGCGAAGCCGCCCCCGAAACCGCCCCCGAAACCGCCGACGACCGCGCCGCCACCGACCGCTTCGGGCGCACCAGCGAGGTCGTCCTCGGGGACGGCCGCGTCGTCGAGGACCGTCGCGGCGTCCCCCTCGAGCAGCGGCGATGGTGGCGGGTCCTCGTCACCCTCGACCGGTTCCGGCATCCGCTCGCGCAGCAGGTCGAGGAACTGTTCCCGCGCGCCCGCGTCGTGCTCGAGCTGTGGCACGAGCGCCGCGAGCTCGGCCGCCACCTGCGCGTTGTCGACGCTGGCGACGATGGCCTCCTGCAGCGCGGCCTGCTCGTCGAGGAACCCGACACCGCCCCCGGCGATCTGGTCGTCGTCGGCCCACCGCACCGAAGGCCACAGCACCCCGATGACGGCCAGGCGTCGCGCGGCCATCTCCGGCACCGCGTCGCTGACCGCGGCGATGCTGCCGGTCAGGTCCTCGAACAACCGACGGGCCGCACCCATGTCGTTGTTCCAGCCGTGCACGACGATCAAGACGTCCGTCGCACCGCTCGAACGCACCAGGTCGAGCGCCGCCGCCTGCTGCGCGGGGTCGTGGAGCGTGCCGGTGGAGGTGAACTCCACCTCCGCGTAGGGGTACTGCATGGTCGCAACCTCTCGTGTCAGACGGCCTGGATGGCGCGCATCGCGTCCACCAGACCGTGGCCCTGGAACTCGCGTACGCGCCCGAGGTCGGTCGCTGAGGACAGCAGCACCCGCTTGATGTCCTCCGGACGACCGAGGAACTCGCGGTGCACCGACAGCAGCGCGGCGGCGACCCCCGATACGTGCGGGGCGGCCATCGAGGTCCCGGAGTCCTCGATGTAGGTGGCGTCGGGCACCGTGGCCCGCGCCCGCTGCAGCGCTGCGCCGGCACCCGCGCTGACGACACGCTCGCCGGGTGCGACGAGGTCCGGCTTCATGCGGCCGTCGCCGGTCGGCCCCTTCGAGGAGAAGTACGACACGCCGGTCGAGTGGGGACGGGCCGACGTCGCCCCGACGGTGATCGCGAGCTCGGCGTTCCCCGGGTCGTTGATCGACAGGTCGAGGCCCATCCGCACCCGGTTGCCGTCCGGCCCGAGGACGAACCCGGTGCCGGTGTTGCCCGCGGCCGCCACGACCACGACGCCGGACCGCACGAGCCGGTCGACCTCCTTGCAGACCGGGGTGAGCCCCGCGGCGAACCAGCTCGGATCGAAGGGGTAGCCCACCGAGAGGTTGACCCCGTGCACCTGCAGGTCCCGGCCGTCGCCGTTGAGCTCCTGGATGTACTGGAGGGCGGCGAGGAGCGCCGCCATGTCGCCCGTGCGGTCGTCGCGGAGCACCTTGCACGACAGCAGCTTGCAGCGCGGGGCCATCCCGGTGATCTCGCGCAGCGGCAGCCGGTTGGTCCGCGCGTCGCCGCGGTCGTCCTGGTACCAGGTCGCCGCCGCGAAGGGCTCGTCGTCGGCCCCGACGACCTGGGCGCCGGCGATGATCCCCGCGACGTGTGTGCCGTGGCCGGCGGCGTCCTGCGTCGCCTCGGCGTCCGGCGTGCCGACGAAGCTGCGGTGCTGGAGGTGAGCGGGCAGCTCCAGGTTGGCGTGCACCGCGAAGTGGGCGTGCGTCGCATCGATGCCGGAATCGAGTACCGCCCACACCACGTCCTGGCCGAGCCCGTCGAAGGCGCGGTGGACCGCCTGGCACTTGGTCGTCACGACGGTGCGGTGGATGAGCGCACCGGTGGTGAAGTTCGGCCACAGCCGGTGGATCGCGACCCGGGGCGATGAACCGGCCGTGGTCGGTCCGCCGAGCACCTCGTCGCCCCCGGCCGTGCTCTCCGAGGTGCTCGCGTCGCGCTGGACCAGCCTGCGGATCTGGTCGGCGGTCAGGTGCGCCGTCAGGTAGGTGCCGATCACCGCGACCCCGGCGTCGGTCCCCGCGATCTCGCGCACCATCACCGCGACCCGGTCGATGGCGGCCGGGACGCCGCCGGGGTAGGTGGTGCGCAGCTCGACGACGACGCTGATCGGTCCCTCGTCCTCCTGCATGCGTTCCTGCAGCGGACGGGCGATGACCGAGTCGATCACCAGCTCCGGCGACGTCGGGACCGGTTCGACCAGCCGCGTCGACGGCTCCTCGGCCCGCTCGTCCTCGGGCGGGGGTGCGTCGTCGCTCACCGGTACTCCTCGCTTGCACGGACGGTGGACGCCCGCGGGGACCTACCCCGACGCTCAGGCATATCGACCTCGAGCGGGCCCCCGCGCCTGACGTCGATGGTCAGGCTGTCGTGCCCCGTCGCCCGGTCTACACGAGGGCTCGGGCGGCGACCAGCCGGGATTGCGCGCTGCGGCACGCCGCGCTGCAACAGCGCGCGTCGCTGACCGCGTCGGCTCAGGGCCGCACGGTCTTCAGCGTGGCGACGCTGCCGGCGTGGTCCGAGGGCCAGAACCCGCTCGGCTCCGAGCGGTCACGTTGCTCGTCCCCGATGACGTCGGTCCGGATGGCGGTGAGCGCACTCGGATCGAACATGATCACGTCGATCCGGTGGTCGAGCCGGCTCTCGGCGTTGAGCAGGTCGGCGGCCTGACCGCTGGTGAACCCGGTGCACCGGCGCTTGCCCGTCGGGTAGACCTCGTCCCAGACCTCGACCAGGCCCGCGTCCAGCAGGATCTGGAACGCCACCGTGTTGAAGTCCGTGCACGAGGGCGGCCGCGAGTTGACGTCACCGACGAGGACCGCGGGGAACGGCGACGCCTCGACCTGACCGGCGAGCTCCGCGGCCTGTTCCGCGCGCACGTCCCAGTCGAACGCCTCGAGGTGGGTGTTGAAGAAGCGGAACGTGAAGCCCTTGACGGTGACGTCCACCGAGGACCAGCCCCGCGGCACCACGTACGGCGGCACACCGGGGACACCCGATGGGATGGTGAGGTCAGCGGCGTAGTTGGCCTCGACCACGCTCGCCTCGTCGACGGACAGGTGTCGGGCGGGCAGGCCGGAGCGCATCACGATCACGTCGTTCTGGGTGAACCGTGCCCACGGTGAGTCGGGGAAGCCCAGCGCGGGGTCACCCGCCAACGCGATCGGCAGGGTGCCGACGAAGTTCCGGTTGGTCGCGACCGGCTCGTACGGGACGCCGCGGGCCGCGAGCTCATCGAGCAGCAGCTCGAGGAAGTCGTAGGTGACGGCGTACTCCGCCGGCGGCGCTCCGCCGACCGGCCCGACGCCGAGCTCCCAGAGCGCGACCTCCTGCAGCCCCACGACGTCCGGTCGTTCCTTGGCGATCAGGGCGGCGATGGCACCGGCCCGTTCGGTGAAGTCGGTGGCCTCGACGGCGGCGTAGACCTGGCCGGCTCGTGCGACGAGGTCACCGAACGATGCCGCCTGGAACAGTGGGTTGAGATCGGCACCCAGGTAGAGGTTGTAGGTGGCGACGTCCACGATGGCCCGATCGGATCTCGGCGCCTCGGGCTTCGCCTGCGGCGAAGCGACCGCTCCCGCGGAGGCCACCACCGCGAGCGCGACGCTCGCCACTCCCGCGACGACGACGCGGTGGAACCGACGGATGCGCACGACCGACCCCCTGTCCCGACCGGGGCCGCCGCTGCTGATCGCGCGTGCCCCGGCAGGCTCCACGTGTACGCCTCCCCGCCACGCGACCTCCACGGCCGTGCGGCGGAGCCGACATCGCGGAACGAGGGCGGGCCGCAACGCACGCGGCCGGCCGGATGGTGCGTGTCACCCGGGCGGCGGTCGGTCCGCCCGCGGAGAGAGGTCGTCCTCCCCCACCGCCCCGTGGCACGCCACCAGTTACGTTGAGGTAACAGGTTACCGTATGTCACCATGCGACTTCCACGACCCACGACCCTGAGGATGCTCCTCATGACCGACCAGACTCCGGTGGCTGTCGCCACCCGCTACTTCGACGCCCTGCGCTCCGGCGACGTCCCCGGCGCGATGGCGCTGTTCAGCCCCGACATCGTCTGGCACCAGCCCGGCAGCAACCGCTTCTCGGGTGTCCGCCGCGGCCCCGCCGAGGTCGGCGCCATGATCGGCGACATGATGGGGGTCAGCCAGGGCACCTTCCAGCTCGCCGTCACCGGCTCGCCCATGCCCAACGGCGACCAGGTCGCCGTGCCGGTCCGGTTCACCGGGACCCGCGAGGGCGCCTCCATGGACATGGGCGGGATCGACCTGCTCACCGTCCGCGACGGCAGCATCGTCGAGGTGGCGCTGTTCTCCGAGGACGGCCCGACCGAGGACGCGTTCTGGGGTCAGGGCTGACCGCACGGGGCGGGAGGGCGACGACGTGCCGTCACACGTGCCGTCAGCGGACAGCGCCCTCGCGGGGTCCCAGTCGGGGCCCCGCGGGACCGCCGTCCATGCCGACCTCCGTGTGCAGCGGGACGTCCCGTTGGCGATCGATGTACGCGGCGCGCGGGTGCACAACCTCAAGGACGTCGACGTCCGGGTGCCCCTCGGGCAGATGGTCGCCATCGCGGGTGTCTCCGGCTCCGGGAAGTCGTCGCTCGCGATGGGGGTCCTCTACGCCGAGGGCTCGCGCCGCTACGTCGAGGCCTTGTCGACCTACACCCGTCGGCGCATGTCGCACTCCACGCGGGCGGCGGTCGACAGCGTCCAGCACATCCCGGCGGCGCTGGCCCTGCGCCAGCGGCCGGCGGTACCGGGCGTGCGCAGCACGTTCGGCACGTCGACCGAGCTGCTCAACGTGCTGCGCGTGATGTACTCCCGGCTCGGGTCGCACCTGTGCCCCAACGGACACCGGCTCGACCCGACGATCGACGTCGCGGCCGACCTCGATCTCACCTGCCCGGTCTGCGGTGCGGTGTTCTCCCCGCCGGGCGCCGAGTCCCTCGCGTTCAACTCCGAGGGCGCCTGCCCGACCTGCTCGGGGACAGGGACCGTGCGGGAGGTCGACGACGCCGCCCTGGTCCCCGACCCGACGAAGACGATCAGCGAGGGCGCGGTCGCGCCATGGGGGATGTTCGGCCTGGCGGTCATGCCGCGGGTCGCCGCCGAACTCGGGGTGCGCACCGATGTGCCGTACGCCGAGCTCAGCGACGCGGAGCGGTCCGTCGTCCTGACCGGACCGGAGGAGAAGCGACTCATCAGCGTGCCGTCGAAGAACGGCAAGCTCTTCGAGCTGGACTTCACCTACCGCAACGCCCGGCGCGCCGTCCAGGAGGCCCTCGACAACGCAACCAGCGAGCGGGGCCTGGCCCGCGTCAACCGGTTCATCACGGTGCAGGCCTGCCAGACCTGCCGAGGCACCCGGCTCAGCGAGCAGGCCCGCGGGACACAGATCGCCGGCATCGACCTCGCCGAGGCGACCGCCCAGACGCTCGACCAGCTGGTGGCCTGGGCGCCGGCCGCTGTCGAGACGCTCCCCGACGAGATGCTGCCGATGGCGCGCATGATCGTCACCCAGCTGGTGGAGATGACCCGTCGCCTGGTCGAGCTCGGACTCGGCTACCTGTCGCTGGACCGGGCCAGCTCCACCCTCTCCACCGGCGAGCGCCAGCGCGTGCAGCTGGCCCGTGCGGTCCGCAACCAGACCACCGGGGTGCTCTACGTCCTCGACGAGCCGTCCATCGGCCTGCATCCGGCCAACATCGAGGGCCTCGTCGGGGTCATCCGCGACCTGCTCGACGGCGGGAACTCCGTCGTCCTGGTCGACCACGACGTCGAGGTCCTCCGCCACGCCGACTGGGTCATCGAGATCGGGCCGGGCTCGGGCAGCGCAGGTGGAACCATCGTGGCTGCCGGCGCCACCGGCGACCTCGCCCAGCACCCCGACTCCCTCATCGGCCCGTACCTGGCCGGCAGCGCGCCGGTCGTGGTCCGCGACCGGGCTCCCGCCGACACCGTGTTCGACCTCGGTGGCATCCACCTGGTCACCTCCCCCGTCCACACGGTGCACGCGCTCGACGTGCGGATCCCGCGAGGCCGGCTGACGGCTGTGACGGGCATGTCCGGGTCCGGGAAGACCACGTTGGTCCTGGACAGCCTCGTACCCGCTCTCCGAGCAGCGGGGGGCACCGGCCACGCGCCTGGCCACGTCGTCACGGTCGACGCGCCGGGCATCGACAAGGTCAACGTGGTCGACGCGACCCCGATCGGGACCAACGTCCGCTCGACCGTGGCCACCTACAGCCGTGTCATGGACGACCTGCGACGAACCTACGCCAGCACCGACACCGCGCGTGAGCGTGGCCTGAGCGCTGCGGACTTCTCCTACAACACCGGGTCCTTGCGCTGCGCTCGCTGCGAGGGCACCGGGCAGGTCTCCCTCGACGTGCAGTTCCTGCCCGACGTCGACATCCCCTGCCCGGACTGCGACGGCAGCCGCTACGCGCCGGCCGCCCGCGAGATCCGCCGGTCCGTCGCCGACGGACAGACGATGTCCCTGCCGGACATCCTCGCGCTGACCGTCGGCCAGGCGGTCGGCATCCTGCGGGACCTGCCGCGGACGCGCCGGAAGCTGGACACCCTCCTCGAGCTGGGTCTCGGCTACCTCACGCTCGGGCAGGACACCCCGGCGCTGTCCGGTGGGGAAGCGCAACGCCTCAAGCTCTCCGGTGAGCTCGGGCGCGACCAGAGCGACGCGCTGTTCGTCCTCGACGAGCCGAGCGTCGGGCTGCACCCGCTGGACATCCGTGTCCTGCTCGGCGTCGTCGACCGGCTGTGCACCAGCGGCGCCACCGTCGTCGTCATCGAGCACGACCTCGACGTGATCGCGAACGCTGACCACGTCATCGACATGGGCCCCGGCGGTGGAGCCGCTGGCGGCCGCATCGTCGCGACCGGCACGCCCCAGGCCGTCGTCGAGATGGCCACCAGCGTGACCGGCGTGCACCTGCGCAGGCATCTGGCCAGGACGACGACCTGACCGGCCGAGGGTCAGAAGCCCGGTACCGCTAGCGGTCCTGCCACGTGCACACGCACGCTTCGTTGCCGTCGGCGTCGGCCAGGACCCACCACGCGCGGGCGTATCGATCCTCCACCAGCGTGCCGCCGGCAGCCAGGGCAGCGGCGATCCGCTGCTCGGCGACGTCGTGGGGCACGGTCACGTCGATGTGGAACCGGTCCCGGTCGGTGCGTGGCCGATCCATCTGCTGGAACCACATCGCCGGTCCGAGCCGTTGCGGATCGACGAGGGCGCCGTGCCCGTCGTCCTCGTAGCCGAGGATCGCCGCCCAGAACGGTCGGATGCGGTCAGCGTCCATGGTGTCGAGCGCGATCTCGAGGCTCTGCGGTGTGGTGGGTTCCGCGGTCGCGTCCGCCGCGGCGGCCAGGGCCGAGATGTGGCGCGCCAGCTCGACGTCATGGGTGGTCAGCCCGCCGACGGCGTGGGTGGTGAGGCTGACCCGGACCCGGTCGGGGTAGCGCACGGCGACGTCAGGGTGGTGGTCGACGTCCTCGGCCACCTCGGCGATGCGCGCCACCAGCGAGGCCGCTGCCGTGAAGGAGCCGGCGCGGAAGTCGGCGTGGATGGCGCCGAGCAGGAAGCGCCAGTCACCGCACCCCTCGAGGTCGGCGAACTGGGCGGCGGAGACGCTGGTGTAGGCCACGTCCGGAGTCAAGCACGACCGCGGTCACAGATGACATGGACTCAGGATCGTCGGGCCAGTTCGATGCACCGTGTCCAGTCATCCCAGGCTGCCGGGTCGAGGGGCTGTCCGTCGCTTTCAAGAGTGATATCGGCGATGAGCGTCTCCATGTCGTTACCCGCCCGCGCATAGAACTGCAATAGGAACAGTCGCATGGCTACGAAGGCTTCGCGGTCACTGATATCCATCGAGATCCTCATCTACGCGGGACGGCGTTGACCCCGCCATGGTGATCCGAACTCCGTCTCGAACCTGAACCGACACCTGGCGGCCGTCTCGGAGCATCATCAGGTGGACGGAGATACTTCCACCCGGCCCCCCAGTACCCAGGGTTACGAACGCAGGATCTTGTCCATCGGCTTACCTCGCGCCAGCTCGTCGACCAGCTTGTCGAGGTAGCGGATCTCCTGCATGAGCGGCTCCTCGATGTCCTCCACACGGATCCCGCAGACCACGCCCGTGATCAGCTTCCGGGACGGGTTCAGCTCGGGCGCCTCGGCGAAGAAGGTCTCGAAGTCGGTCTCATGCTCGAGCTGGGCCTCCAGCTCGCCCCTCGTGTAACCCGTCAGCCAACGGATGATCCTGTCGACCTCGGCCTGTGTGCGCCCCTTCCGCTCGGCCTTCGCGACGTAGTGGGGGTAGACGCTCGCGAAGCTCGTCGTGTAGATGCGGTGCGTGGCCACGGTGTGCCTCCTTCCTCGTGCCCGACGCCCACGCGGCACTCTGCCATCGGCGACCGCACTCGGCCAGTGACTCGAGTCGAGGAGGCCCGCTCACCGGA
This sequence comes from Nitriliruptor alkaliphilus DSM 45188, assembly GCF_000969705.1. GTDB lineage: Bacteria > Actinomycetota > Nitriliruptoria > Nitriliruptorales > Nitriliruptoraceae > Nitriliruptor > Nitriliruptor alkaliphilus. The sequence continues at coordinate 1,229,245 of NZ_KQ033901.1, read as the reverse complement.
GGAGCAGGTTGAGCACGACGGTCAGGGCGATCGATGCCAGGATCGAGAACAGGATCATGGCGAGGCAGCCGGGCCGGCCACCGAGGGGCCGGACGTCGAGGTTCCTTCCGATCCGCATCGGGTCCTCACTCGTCGGGGTCGACCCGGGGATGCCTCCCGTTCCTCGCGCCGTACGAACGGTAGACGCCGTCAGGGGACGCAGGCCAGGACCGCGGCGAGCGGTCGCGGGACGCACCCCGGATCGAGCGCCTCCACCATCGCGCGTGCGTAGCGCAGCTTGCGCCCGGAACGCGTGCCGATGAACCGGCGGAGCTGGGCGTCGACCGCCCGACCACGCTGCGCCGGCTGCTTGCGGAAGGTCTCGAACGCGGCGTGTTCCCGCTGGGCCGCGATGACCTCCATGACCGCGTCGATGCCGAGCGCGCGGATCAGTTCGTCCTCGAGGTCGGCGTGGCACGCGAAGAACCCGAGCTGCTCCATGCCCGCTCGGTCCAGATCCTCGGCCAGGCCCGCCGCCTCGAGGTGTCGACGGAACGCCCCCTCCTGGTCCGCGTCGCACAACCCGACGACGCGCAGCGGCGCTCCGGTCCCGGCCACCTCCCGTAGGAGGTGTCCGAGGTTGGAGGCACCTCCGAGCGCGAGGATCGCCACCCCCTCGCCGCCGAGATCGCGGCCGAGCCGAGCAGCGAGCGCCTCGAGGGCGCCCCGGTCGCTGTCGCCCTCGACCACGAGGAGGCACCGCAGCTGCCCCCCGGCGGCGGCCACCCGACGCACCGCGTCGGCGGTCGCGGCCCTCACGACGGTCGACATCCCGTCCTCCCTCCCCGGGGACTCGGTGCGTACTCCAACGGGAGAGCCGGGAGCGAAGCATGGTGGCACGTATCGACGCGCTCTGGGTCGACGCGGACGATCCCTCGAGGCCTCGCACGGTCCTGGTCGGACCTCCTCGACGGACCGGTCGCCCGCCTGTTCAGCCGCTGAGTCCGTCGGCGTCGATCTCCCGTTCGACGACGGCCCGGGCGAGATCGCTCAGCTTGTGGTTGTGCCGGCGGGAGTGGGAACGCAACAGGGCGAACGAGTCCTCGATCGAGCTGCCGATCTGTTCGCTGATCACACCCTTCGCCTGCTCGATGCTGATCCGGCTGTGGAGGGCGTGCTGGAGCTGGTTGGTGACGGTGGCGGCCCGTTGGGCCTCTCGTTGCTGGAGGAGCCCGATCGTGGCGATGTCGCCCATGGCCTGGACGACGAGCTGATCCGCATCACCGATGCCACCCGGTTCGTTCCGGAACAGGTTGAGGGCTCCGAGGATGTCGCCGCGGAGCCGCAGGGGAACGGCCTGGACGGAGCGGAACCCCACCGACAGGGCCTTCGGTGCGAACAGGGGCCACAGTTCCCGAGCGTCCTCGAGGTCGGCGGCGCCCACGGGACGGCCGCTGAGGAAGCAGTCCTGGCACGGGCCCTCCTGGTTCTGCACCTGGAAGAGCTCGAGCAGGTGGGTGCGTTCGTCGGAGGCGGCCATGAACTGCAGATCGCCCACCTCGTCGGCGAGCAGGATCCCTGCTTCCGACGCGATGCTCATCTCCACGACCCGTTCGGTCAACGTGTAGAGGAGTTCGACCACATCGAAGTCCTCGACCAGCGTGTCCGCGAGTTCGACGAAGGTGGCGACGAGTCGGCGCTCACGTCCGGTCACCACGGCATCGGTGTTGTCCATCTCGTCTCTCGCTCCCTGGAGATCCCACGGTCTAGGCCGCACTCACGAAGGTAGGTCGTCGGAACGTCACGGGTCAGGTGTCTCGGTCATCCGCAGCCGGCGAGCGACGACGTCGGCTGCGATGTCGTAGAGCGACCTGCCCTCCGCGAACGCGTGGGCCCGGAGCACCGACAACGCGGCCGCGACGGCGATGCCGAGCTGCACCGACACCATCCCGCTCGCCTGGTGGACCACCGCATCCCCGTGGCCCCCGTCGTGGAACATCTCGTCCAGATCGTCGACCGGACGTCCCGCCTGTGAGGCGAGCACCAGGCCGACGGCGACGCGGCCCACGGCTACCGCGTCGGCGTGCTGGTCGTCGGTCAGACCACCGGTTCCCTGGCGGTACAGGGTGAGCGCCCCGATCCTGGCCGACCCGCGGCGCAGGGGGAAGGCGAACACCGACCGCAGACCGAGATCCCACGCTGCCGGGCCGAAGGCAGGCCACCGGTCGTCCTGCCGGAGGTCGGGAACGATCACGGGCCAGCCGCCGCGGTGCACCGCCCACGACGGTCCCTCGCCGAGATCGGACTGGAGTCGGTCGAACGGGTCACAGGCGTCGGTCCGGTCGAGGGTCAACAGTTCGGCACCCGCGGTCGCGACGGCGACGGCGATCCCGGGGGTGTCGAGCAGGTCCGCTGCCCGGGTGCACAGCCACCCGATGACGTTCTCCTCCGGCGCAGGCCCGAGTGCGTCGAGGACTGCGATCAGCCGGTCCGCGTCGCTCACCCGGCCGGACCTCCCGCGGCCGCGACCGGTGGGAGGACCGAGCGTTCCGTGTGAACCCGCGTCACTCGGAGCAGTGACTCGAGTCCGCCAGCCCGGACCGGTACGCAGTGGAGGTAGCCCTGCGAGCGCTCGATCCCGAGCCTTCGGATGTGGGCGAGCTGTTCCTGCGTCTCGATGCCTTCCGCGATCACCGTGATGCCGAGACCGCGGGCGAGGGCCACGACGGCCCCGGCGATCGCATCATCCGCGGGATCGCCGCTGACACCGGTGACGAAGGATCGGTCGAGCTTGAGCACGTCGACGGGGAAGTCCTGGAGGTGGGTGAGCGAGGAGTATCCGGTACCGAAGTCGTCGAGCGCCACAGCGATACCGAGCCCGGCCAGGTCCTCGAGCTGACGGGCAGCATCGACGGCGTCCACGAGCGGGACGTGTTCGGTCACCTCGATGACGAGAGCGGAGGCTGGCAGCCCGGTCGTGGCCAGGACCTCTGCCACCATCGTCGCGTGTCCAGGGTGGAGCAGCTCGGCGAAGGACACGTTCACGCACACGACGGCGGGCGCATCGAGGTCGCCCTGCTCCCGCCAGCGCTGCGCGTCACGGCACGCCGTCCACAGGACCCACCTGGCGAGCGCGAGCGTGAGGCCACCACGTTCGGCGCCGGCGAGGACGTCAGGAGGAGCGATCGGACCGAGCCGACGGTGGTGCCAACGCAGCAGCGCTTCCACACCGGCCCAACGTCCGGTCGCCACGTCCACGATCGGTTGGTAAGCCAGGTGGAGCTCACCGGCATCGATCGCGGCGGCGAGGTCGGCATCGACCCTGCGCTCCCGATCCATCTGCACCAGCGAGAGGTCGGCCGCATCGACGTGCTGGTTGCCTCCTCGCCGTTTCGCGCTGTACATCGCCGCGTCCGCGAGGACGAGCGCGTCGTCCGGGGTGCCGTGGTCAGCACCCGCCAACATCGTGCCGATGCTCATGCTGAGGACGAGGCCAGGCCCGCCCTCATCGACCGAGAACGGCTCGGCCAGCGCCTCGAGCACCCGGTTCGCGAGCTCCTCGGCCTGGGCACTGTCGGTCAGATCCTCGCAGACGATCACGAACTCGTCACCGGAGACCCGAGCGAGGGTGTCCATCGGCCGCAGGCACCCTCGCAACCGTGATGCGAGCTCCACCAGGAGACGATCGCCGACGTGGTGGCCGAAACGGTCGTTGACGGCCTTGAAGCGGTCGATGTCGCAGAACATCAGCGCCATGGCCAGACCCGTTCGGGCCGAACGGTCCAGCGCCTGCTCCAAACGATCCTTGAGGACCCGCCGGTTGGCGAGCCCGGTCAGCGGGTCGGTCGATGCGGCCTCGGCCAGCAGCAACGCGGCACGCGCCGCCCCCTCGCGCCGACGAGCGATCGCGAGGTAGGACGCGGTCACGTCGGCCAACGTCTGGCCTCCGTCGAGCTCGGTGGCGGTCAGGACCACCGGTTCGCTGGCGTACAGCTCGAGGGCGCCGATCCGGTCGCCGCCGTGACGCAACGGGAAGCTGAAGACCGCACCCAGCCCGGCTGCGGCCGCGGCAGGCGAGAAGAGCGGGTAGAGGACGTCGACGGACAGGTCGACGACGGCGACGCACCGGTCGCTCTCGTAGGCGGTCAGGCACGGTCCTTCGCCGAGGTCGACCTGGATCCCTTCGATCCGGTGGAGCTGGTCATCGGTCGCGGACACGAAGTGATGACCTCCGCCCTCATCCATCAGCAGGACCCCCGCACCGGTCACCGGTAGCAGCACGGCGATCTGCTCGGTGAGGCGGTCGAGGATGTCCTGGATGGAGAAGTCACCGGTCAAGGTGGTCGCGAACTCGACCAGGACCCGCAGCAGATCGCGTTCGTTCACCACGAGCCCCCGGTCATCGCCCGACGAGGCCAGCGCTGCGGGACCGCGTCAGCGGATCGACGCCGAGACGGGTCGTGGTGAGTCACGCGAACTACGACCAGCAGGACGCTCTCCTCAGAGGCGTCATCACCGGGGGCCGGAGCGAGGACGACGTGGACCCGAACCGTACACCCTGGGTGTCGTGATGCCCGGTCGAAGCATCATCTCCGGCCGGATCTCGAGCCATCCGTGGCCGGGCGCCGGGTGGGCGTACGATGGTGTCCGTGCTCCGGACCCCGGCACGGCGTTGCCCATGGCACGCCGACGTCCGGAGGCAGGGTGCCGACGACCGATCCGACTCGATGGCGCTGGGTGGTGGCCTCAGGGCCAGTCACGGTGTCGCGGCAGGAGGATCGAAACGACGAGCTGCTGATCGCCGTCGGTGCCGGCGATCACCAGGCGCTCACGATCCTCTACGGCCACGTCGCCGGGATCGTGTACGCCAACATCCTGCGCGCGTTGCACGACGGATCCCGTGCCGACACCGTCACCGAGGAAGCGTTCTTCGAGGTGTGGCGTCGGGCATCCCGGTTCGATCCGTCCCGGACGCCTGCGGTGATCTGGATCCTCGATCTCGCGCACCAGCTCGCGGCCGAGCACAACCGGTACGACGACGCACGGGCAGCAGCCCGACCGCAGGGGCCGGGCGGCGGCCCGCAGGAGCCGGACGACGGGCCGAAGGAGCCCGGCGACGGGCGGCGTACCACGAGCGCGTCGGTCTGAACCCGATCCGGTTCAGGTGGCCGGCTGGACCCGGTCACGACCATCGGCCTTGGCTCGGTACAGCGCGGCATCGGCGGCACTGAGGAGCTGATCGGTCGTCCGGGCGTGCTCGGGGCTGGTCGCGACCCCGATGGAGGTGGTGAGGTGGCCGAGCGGCTGCTCGTTCCAGCTGAAGTCGTGGCGCGCGATCCGCTCCCGGAGCTGCTCGGCACGTTCGACGGCCTGCGACTGGCCGAGCCCCGCCATGATCACGGTGAACTCCTCGCCCCCGTAGCGGCAGGCGACGTCCTCGGTGCGGGTGCTGTCCTGCAGGACCGCGGCGATCTCGGCCAGCACGTGATCGCCGGCGGCGTGGCCGTAGGTGTCGTTGAAGCTCTTGAAGTGATCGATGTCGAGCATCAGGACCGACACGGAGGCACCGGTCCGATCGGCTCGGGCCAGCTCGCGGGCGAGCACCTCGTCGAGGTAGCGGCGGTTGTACAGGCCGGTGAGCGCGTCCCGGATGGACTGGGCGTGCAGCTCGTTACGGAGCTCGAGGTTGGTGACCGCGAGCCCGAACTGTTCGCTCGCCGCGAGGGCCAGTCGCTCGTTCGCGCCGTGACTGGCAACGGGGCGTGGTTCCCCCGGATCCGACGTGCCGGTGTCCTCGTGGAGGCTCAGGAGGCCGATGGTCTCGCCTCGGACCACGAGCGGGACGCACTGGGTGTGCCCGGGGGCGTGCGGCGCGCGGTGCTCGCAGCGGGCGCTGTCGTGACCGTGTCCCTCCCGCATCTGGCCGTACCGGAGCGCGGAGCAGTCGTCCCAGGAGATCGTCGTCGGGAGCTGTCCGCCCTGCGGTCCCCACGTGGCGGCCACCTCGACCTGCTGACGGGCGGGTGTGGTGGTGTAGATGGCGCCGCTCGCGCCGACGAAGATCTCCGGTGCGAACCGGCCGAGCGTGTCGAGCGCCTCATCGGTGTCGCTGGCGATCTGCAGCCGGTTGGACATCTCCGTCAGCTTGCGGATCTGTTCGTTGAACCGCTGCAGCTGCTCGACCGACGCGTTGAGCTCGGCGGTCTGCTGCGCGACCCGCTCGTGGAAGGTCTGGTTCCAGCCTTCCAGCTCCTCACCGAGCATGTTGATGCCGGCCGAGAGCGCATCCAGGTCGTCGCCGGTGTCGCCGACCGGCGCCTCCTCGTCGAACTCCAGGACCGCGAACTGCTGCACGACCTCGAGCAGCCGAACGACACGCGCGGCGGTGTCCCAGTCGGGACGGTCGAAGGGGCCCTCGACCGGGGAGCTGCCGTCCACCGCTCGGGCGTCATCCATCGTCGAGCAACCATCCCTGGGCATCGTCGAGGTCGGTGAACACCCGCGCGGGCACGTCCGGGCGGGCCACACCGATGAAGAAGTTGGCGATGGTCCGGCTCAGCGGGGACCCGACGTACATCGCGAGCTTCGAGGGGGCCCGGGACTCCCGGAAGATCCTCCGGGCCTCCCGAGAGACCGTGCGGGTACCCCGCAGATCGACCAGCACCGGGGTCGGTTCGCCCCCAGCGAGCGTCGCGATGGCCTCCACGACCTCGTGCGCGTCCTGAGCATTCACCTCGGCGCCCTGGGGGTGATCGCACCGCACGACACCCGGCACGAGACGGTAGACCCGGAAGTTCGCTCCGGTGATCTCGTCCTGGTCCACGCGTCGATCCTCCTCGGGCGGGCGAGGCCTGGCACGGTCACGGCCAGCGGCCAGCTTCCACGAGCGGGCGAGCGGGAAGCAACCTGGCCGTCCGCCGACCCGGCCTCAGCGATCGGTGGCACGCTGGACGATCGGCCGCGGCGACACCGTGCGGCCGCTGCGACGTCGGACCTCGTCGGGGCCGATCGCGCCGCAGTCGACCGCCCGTTGCACCGCGGCCTCCAGGGTCCGGATCGTCGCCGGTTCGTCCATGACCCCGCCACCGGCCTCGCCCGCATCCCACCGGGCGAGGCGGTCGAGCGCATCGTCGATCCCGGCCAGCAGGTCGGCGAACACCACCGCGTACCGGCTGACCAGGTGCGCCGGGTGCAGGTCCCAACCCTGCACGAAGCCGTGCCGCAGCGAGTGACGCACGTCGGCCGCGTGACGTGCCCACGCCCGGTGGGTGTCGGCCGTGGAATCGTCCGCCGGCACCACGTTCGTCGACCCGTCCGACAGGCGGACCTCGGTACCGGCGAAGGTGGTCTGCAGCAGGTGGCGCGCGAAGTCCAGGGCGGGGTGGTCGAGGCGCTGCTCGGTCGGCGGCAGCCCGAGCCCCGCCGAGTAGTCGTAGACCCCCACGTGGACGGCGCACAGCCGACCGTCCGCGACGTCACGGATGTCGCGCAACGCCACCCGCCCGTCCGGGCCGAGCACCGACGGGGTGGTCTCGATCTGGGCCTCGAACCGCAGCCGCCGCTCCGGCAGGCCGTGCGCCTCCTCGAGCGCCGCCAGCACCCGCGCGAACGCGGCGACGTGCTCGACCGCCACGATCTTCGGGAACGTCACCACGAACCCGTCTGGCAGTTCGCCCGCCGCGTCGAGCAGCGTCGCCAGGAACCGATCGAGGGTTGCCACGCTCCGCCGCGCCAGCCCGTCGCTGAACGACTTGACCCGGATGCCGACGAACGGTGGCGCGTCCCCGTCCGCGATCGCTGCCGCCACCGATGCCGCAGCAGCGGTCGCGTCCCGCGCCTCGGTCTCCGCCGACCGTCCGAGGTAGCCGTCCTCGGCGTCACACCGCAGATCCTCGACCGGCTCGTCCTCCAGCTTGGCGACCACCCGGGTGTGCACCCGCTCGGCCAACGCCGGCTCCAGCACCAGCCCGCAGGCCCGCGCCAGCACCTCGCCGTCGGGGGCGTGGGCCTCCAGGAGCCGCAGCGCCGCGGTCCCGTACCGCCTCGCCGTCCGCGGGTGGACCCGGTCGAGCGGCACGTACAGCACCTGCACCGGCTGGCGCGTCGCCGGCACCCCCGGCCAGTCACGGGCCACCTCGGCGTCGGCCTCCTCGACCCCGACGAGCAGCCTCGTGACCTCCTCGTCGCCGAGCGCCCCGCCCCCGCCGCTCACCAGCCCGGCTCCGGTGTCCGACCCTCGCGGACCACGCTGCCCTCGATGACCCCGAAGGGCCGGTCGGCGACGAGGTAGACCTCGTTCGGGTTGTCCAGCCCGTAGGGCGACAGATCGGCGAGGATGTGGTGCTCGTTGGGCAGCCGGAACCGGATCCAGGTCACGTCCGGGTGCTCGTCGAGGACCGCCTGCCCCATCGCGTGCAGGGTGTGCTGGACCGACTCGCTGTCGTCGTGGGTCGCGAACCGCGCCAGGATCGTGGCGGGCACTCCGGCGGCGAGCGCGGCGTGGTCGGCGTCCGGCACGACCGTCCCCCACGTCGCGTCGATGGTCGTGGCCATGATGCGGTCGCGGGTCGGTGGCAGGGTGGTGTACTCGTCCTCGAGGTAGCCGCTGAACGCCGACCCGGTGGTCTTCAGCACCCGGGCGCCCCGGACCCCGCCGGTGATCACGGGCGCCAGGCCGCGTTCCTGGGTGAGGGTCAGCACCGCCTGGCCGCCCCCCGCGGGGCGGAAGGTGTGGTCGTGCGGGGCACCGTCGACCTCGACGCGGTCCCACGGCATCGACACGATCCGGACCATCACACGTGAGGTCGCCGACGACGCCTCGAGGAACCGGTCCGAGAGGCGCCCCGCGTACCCGGCGACCGAGTCGATCCCACCGCGGGCCAGCGCGAAGCACGTGCCCCGCATCGTGTCGGTGGGCAGCACGGGGGTGTTGTCGCCCTCGGTGTGGACCGCCTCGAAGTCGCCCTCGAGACGCACCTCGATGTCGAGGTCGGTGAAGGTGTGGCGGTCACCGTCGCGCGCCACGGTCACCAGGCGGATCCCGGACTTGCCGTACCGGTTCGGCCCCAGGTGGGTGCCGTCCCGGTTCCAGGGGGTCTCCATCCGCTCAGCTCCCGCGGTAGGTGCTGTACCCGTACGGGCTCAGCAGCAGCGGGACGTGGTGATGTTCGTCGGGGGCGGTGACCTCGAAGACCACCGCCACCTCCGGGAAGAAGCTGTCGGTGCCGACCGACGCCGCCCACTCTCCGGTCGCGAACGTCAGCCGGTACACCCCTGCGGACAACCCGCCGGCGGGGACCAGCTTGGCGATGCGGCCGTCGCTGTCGGTCTCGTCGGCGACGAGGTGCTGCCACTGCCCCTCTCCGGTGCGGTGGTCGAGGAAGACCTGCATGCCCGACGCGGGCCACCCCTTGGCGGTGTCGAGCACGTGCGTGGACAGGCTCACGGTGTCGCTCCGGTCTGCGAGGCATCTGGGGACGTGGCTGGCGGTGCGGTCCTCGGCTCACGCAGCAGCTTGTCGAGGCGCAGGTGGGTGATCTGACGCTGCTGCTCGGCGGCGACCCGCAGCTCGGTGTCCGGGTCGTTGCCCAGCCGCTCCTCGAGGGCCGCCAGCATCTCCTCGGTCGACCGGCCCGCGGCGCGGATGAGGAAGACGTGGCCGAACCGCTGCTCGTAGGCCTCGTTGCCCGCCGTCAACGCCGCGAGGGTCGCCCCCTCGGCGGTCGCGGTCCCCGCCTGCTCGCCTGCCGACCACCGGGTGTGCCCGGCGGACACCGACGCGGACGTCACTGCCGCTCGCTCGCCAATGCGTGGGTGCGCCGCGAACGCCTCCAGCACGTCGTCGCGGTCGAGCTCGGCCCACACCTCGTCGGCGACGTCGGCCAGGCGCTCCGGCGAACCGAAGGGCCGTCGCGCCGCGACCTCGCGCGCCCAGCGGGTCGACCCGCAGCACGTCAACAGCGCGGCGGTGGCGGTCTCGACGGTCGAGGCGTCGAGGATGGCGAGCCCGTGGCGTCGCCAGCCTGGCTCGCTGACGACCCCGAAGGCCCGCAGCCGTGCCACGCCGCCGTCGGGCAGCACCCGCAACCGCAGGTGGGTCGCCTCGACGGCCTGGCACGCGTCGAACACGTGGCGCAGGTGCGGTTGCAGCGGTGTCGGTTCCAGCAGCGGCTCCCACCCGTCGACGGGCAGGTCGTCACCCGGGGCGAGATCGGGCGCGTGCAGCGCCTCGATCGCGATCCGATCGGGGTAGTTGCCCTTGAAGTGGGTGGTGTCGACCTCCAACCGCTCGGGCGTGCCGGGCGCGGCCAGCTCGATGACGGCCCAGTCCTCACCGGGGCCGCGACGGCGCTGGGTCTCCCAGCCGTCGGCCATCGACCGCGCGTCGCCGACCATCACCAGGTTGTGCGGCGAGGAGAAGAACTGGTCCGAGCACGCGACCGCCCGCCCGCCGTTGGCCGCAGCAGCGAGGTCGAGCCGTCCCGCACCGTCGGCGGCGCGGTGGAGGTCGGGGAGCCCGCGCCCGAGGATGCGCAGCCGCGCGACGCCGCCGTCGGGGATGATCGTGAACCGCACGTGGGTCGCCCGCAGCGGCCGCGGCACCCCGAAACGCTGCAGCGCGTCGCCGCGCAGCTCGGTGCGTTCGCGCAGGGGGAACCAGACCGTGTCGGCGGTGGGCGGCTGCCCCTCGCTGACACACCCCTCGAGCTCGAAGGCCTCGGGGAAGTTGCCGCGGAAGAACGCCGTGTCGACCACGACCGCCTCGACGACACCGGCCACCCCCAGGCGGATCACGCACCGGTCGACACCCGGCAGGTCACGCCGACGCCGGGTCTCCCAGCCGTCCATCTCCTTGCCGCGGTCGCCGTAGTGGTCCGGGTCGAAGCGCGGGTCGGCGGGATCGAGGAGGTTCTCCTTGGCGGCGAAGAACTCGTCGTCGGCGGACAGGATCATCCCCCCGAGGCGCCGCGCCGCCAGGTCGATCAGCCCGGTGAAGCTGCCGCGCTGCACCTCGTCGATCCCGTCGGTCACAGGTCACCTCGCAGTCGCAGGCGGCCGGTGGGGATCCCCAGCGGGTCCACCACCCGGCCGCGCAGGTACGTCGTCACGGCACGGCCGGTCAACGACCAGCCGTCGTAGGGGGTGATGGCGTGACGGTGGTGCAGCGCCGCGGCGTCGACGGTCCAGGTCGCGTCCGGGTCGAACACCACGAGGTCGGCGTCCGCGCCGGCCGTCAGCCGACCCTTGCGTCGCAACCCCGCGACCCGGGCCGGGCCCGCCGCCATCCAGGTCACCAGGTCGGACAGGTCGTGGCCCCGGCGACGCGCCTCGGTCCACACCAGCGACGGTCCGAGCTGCAGCGAGGCGATCCCGCCCCACGCCGCGACGAAGTCGCCGGTGTCGAGGTGCTTGAGGTCGGGCGGGGCCGGGGAGTGGTCGGACACGATCGCGTCGATGGTGCCGGCGGCCAGGCCCGCCCACAACGCCTCGCGGTTGGCGGCGTCCCGGATCGGTGGGGCGCACTTGTGGGCCGTCGCGCCGTCGGGGACGTCCTCGGCGGCGAGGGTGAGGTAGTGCGGGCAGGTCTCGACGGTCACCGCGGTACCCGCCGCGCGGGCCGCCGCGATCAGTGGCACGCCGCCCGCGGCCGACAGGTGCAGCGCGTGCACGCGAGCGCCGGTCGCGCGTGCCGCGTCGAGGACGGCGGCGATCGCGCGTTCCTCGGCCGCCGGCGGGCGCCCATCGAGCCACGTCGCGTAGGCGCGCGGATCGGCTCCCGAGGCCGCGACGGCGGCCGTCGCCGCGTCGATGACGGCCGGGTCCTCGGCGTGCACCAGCAGGGTCGCGTCCACCGCCGCGGTCCGCGCCGCCAGGTCGGCCAGCCCCTCGGGCGCGTAGCAGCCGTACTCGTCCACACCGCTGTCGCACGTGAACGCCTTGACGCCGAGGACCCCCGCCGCGTACAGGTCGGCGAGGTGTGCCTCGCTGCCGGGCACCACCCCGCCCCACAGGCCGACGTCGACGTGGAGCTTGCCGTCGGCGGCGGCCCGCTTCGTCTCGAACGCGGCGACGGTCGTGGTCGGTGGGATGCTGTTGAGCGGCATATCCACCAGCGTGGTGATGCCTGCGGCCGCCGCAGCGCGGGTGGCGGTCGCGTATCCCTCCCAGTGGGTGCGCCCCGGCTCGTTGACGTGCACGTGCGCGTCGACCAGGCCGGGCAGGACGGCGAGGTCGCCGACGTCGGTGACGGTCGCGGCGTCGGGTGCGGCGGCGGGCTCAACCAGGTCGACGATCCGCTCGCCCACGACGACGACCGCAGCGGGACGCTCGCCGTCGGGGGTGACCACGCGGCGGCTGACGAGCACGAGATCGGCGGTTGGCATCGGTGGCGGACCCTCGGTGGTGAGGCCCGTGGTTGTCAACCACCGTCACGGACCGGCTCTCGGCCTGCGCGCAGGGCCGGGTCGGTCCGCAAGGCCGCCCCGGGCCGGAGGCCGCTGTGCCAGGATGCGAGCTTCGGTCGACCGAGGGAGCGTGGGTGACGATCGCACGGCCACGTCGTGTCGACGAGGCTGCGGCCGCGCTGGCCGAGATGCCGGACGCCCACCTCCTCGCCGGCGGTACCGACCTGATGGTCGAGGTCAACCTCGGCCACCGGCGCCCCGAGGCCATCGTGGCCCTCCGCCGCGTCGAGGAGCTCGGTGCCCACCGGGTCGAACCCGACCGGCTCGAGCTCGGGGCGACCGTCACCTACACGACCATCGAGCGCCAGCTCGCCGACGTCGCGCCGGGCCTCGCGATGGCGGCCCGCACGGTCGGTTCGCCCCAGATCCGCAACGCGGGAACCGTGGGCGGCAACGTCGGCACGGCGTCACCGGCCGGCGACGCGCTGCCGTGGCTGCTGGCCCTCGACGCCGAGGTGGTGCTGGCGTCGACCGCCGGGGAGCGGGTACTGCCCCTGGCTGCGTTCATCACCGGCCCGAAACGCACCGATCGCCGCCCCGACGAGCTGATCCGCTGCGTGCGCGTCCCCCGCGTCGCCGGGCCTCAGCACACCGCCAAGGTCGGCACCCGCAACGCCATGGTCATCTCGGTGGTGTCCCTGGCCATGATCGTGGACACCGACGCACGGCGGGTGCGGGTCGGCCTCGGCTCGGTCGGGCCGACCCCGCTGCGCCCGACGGCCGCCGAGGACCTCGCCAGCGACGCGCTCGACTGGGGTGCACTGACCTGCGACGACGACAGCGTCACGGCGTTCGCGGCCGCGTGCGCGGCCGCGGCCAGCCCGATCGACGACCACCGCAGCACGGCCGACTACCGCCGCCACGCGGTCGGCGTACTCGCGGCACGGTGTCTGCGCCGCTGCCTCGACGCCGCCCCGGAGGGAGCCACGTGAGCGACACCACCACACCGACGCCGGACGCGCTGGCGTACGACCTGACCGTCAACGGCCGCCGCCACGAGGTCCCGCAGGCCTGGCTCGGTGAGAGCCTGCTGTACGTCCTGCGCGAACGGCTCGGTCTGCCGGGCAGCAAGAACGCCTGTGACCAGGGCGAGTGCGGGTCGTGCTCGGTGGTGATGGACGGGCGCCTGGTGTGCTCGTGCTGCGTGATGGCCGCCGACGCGGTCGACGCGGACCTGCGCACCGTCGAGGGTGTCGCCTCGGGGTCGGGGCGCGGCGGCGATGCGTCCGAGGGCGAGCTGTCCGATGTGCAGCAGGCGTTCCTCGACGAGGGCGCGGTGCAGTGCGGGTTCTGCATCCCCGGGTTGATCGTCGCGGTGCACGACCTGCTCGACGGGAATCCCGACGCCGACGAGCTGCAGGTGCGCGAGGCCATCAGCGGCAACCTGTGCCGCTGCACCGGCTACGGACGCATCCTCCAGGCCGTCGCGACCGTCCAAGGGCGTCGACGCGGCACGCACGAACGCCGCGCCGAAGGAGGTGGGTCGTGAGCACCACCACCGTCGGTCCCGGGACCCGCAGCGACGTCGCTGGCGGCATCGGCACCACGCCCGACCGGCCCGACGGGACCCCCAAGGTGTCCGGCGGATTCGCGTTCTCCTCCGACCTGCACCACGACCGGATGCTGTGGGGCCGCACCCTGCGCAGCCCCCACCCGTCGGCCCGGATCGTGCGGCTCGACACCTCGACGGCCGCGGCGATGCCCGGCGTGGTGTGCGTGCTGACCGCCGACGACGTGCCCGGGAAGGCCGCCTACGGGCTCGAGCACACCGACCAGCCCGTCTTCGCCAGCGACGTGGTCCGCTACCACGGCGAGGCGATCGCATGCGTGGCGGCCGAGCACCCCGAGCAGGCCCTCCGGGCCGTCCGCGCCATCGAGGTCGAGTACGAGATCCTCGAGCCGCTCACCGACCCCGAGGCGGCGTTCGACGCCACCCCCATCCACCCCGACGGCAACCTCTTCCGCCACCTGCCGCTGCGCCACGGGGATCCGCACGCCACCGGCGAGGTCAGCGTCGAGGGGACCTACGAGGTCGGGATGCAGGACCAGGCGTTCCTCGGCCCCGAGTCCGGGATGGCCATCCCCACCGAGGACGGGGGGGTCGAGCTGCTGATCTCGACCCAGTGGCTGCACGTGGACCACGGGCAGGTCGCCGCCTGCCTCGGTCTGCCGCCCGAGAAGGTGCGCCTGACCCTCGCCGGGGTGGGCGGCGCGTTCGGGGCGCGCGAGGACGTCAGCCTCCAGGTGCACGTGTGCCTGCTGGCCCTGACGACCGGACGCCCCGTCAAGATCCAGTACTCGCGCGAGGAGTCCTTCCACGGCCACGTCCACCGTCACCCGGCGCAGATGTGGTTCCGGCACACCGCGACCCGCGACGGTGACCTGGTCAAGCTCGAGGCCCGCATCCTGCTCGATGGCGGCGCGTACGCCTCGACCTCACCGGCGGTGCTGGCCAACGCGGTCTGCTTCGCCGGCGGGCCGTACGTGTTCCCCAACGCCGTCGTCGACGGGTGGGCCGTCCGCACCAACAACCCGCCGTGCGGGGCGATGCGCGGGTTCGGGGTCGTGCAGGCCTGTTTCGGGCACGAGGCCCAGATGGACAAGCTCGCCGACGCCCTCGGCATGGACCCCGTCCAGCTGCGGCTGCGCAACGCCATGCGGACCGGCGACCGGCTGCTGACGGGCCAGGTCATCACCGGGACCGCGCCCGTCCGCGAGGTCATCGAAGCGTGCATCGCCCACCCCCTGCCACCCGACCCGTCCGATGGTGACGACCGGGAGATGGCGCTACCGGGGGGCGCCGGGCTGACCGCCACGCGCGCCGACGTCCGCCGCGGGGTGGGCCTGGCCGTCAGCATCAAGAACCTGATGTACTCGGAGGGGTTCGACGACTTCTCGACCGCCGCGGTCCGCCTCGAGCTGGCGCCCGACGGCACCCCGTTCGCGACCGTCCACAGCGCCGCGGCGGAGGTCGGTCAGGGCTTCGTGACCCTCGCCCAGCAGATCGCCCGGACCGAGCTGCACGTCGACCGGGTCGTGCTGCGTCCGGCCGACACCTCGATCGGGTCGGCGGGGTCCACGTCGGCCTCGCGGCAGACCTGGATGAGCGGTGGTGCGGTCCAGCTCGCCTGCCGCGCCGTCCGCGAGGTGCTGCTCGAGCGTGCCGCCGTGCGGGAAGGTGAGCCGGTCGCCGGTTCGCGGCGGGTGCGCTTCGACCTGCACGGCGACGAGGTGGTCGACCTCGACACCGGGAGCGCCGTGGCCGTCGCCGACCTGCTCACGGACGGTGCCATCGAGGAGGTCCGCGAGCACCACCACGCCCCCACCGACCCCCTGGACGCCCACGGGCAGGGGAACGCGCACGTGTCGTTCGCGTTCGCGGCGCACCGGGCGGTGGTCGACGTCGACCCCGACCTCGGGCTCGTGCGCGTGGTCCAGATCGCCACCGGCCAGGACGTCGGCAAGGCGCTCAACCCCCGGGCCGTCACCGGCCAGATCGAGGGCGGCATCGCCCAAGGCCTCGGCCTCGCGGTCATGGAGGAGATCGTCGTGCAGGACGGCCGCATCGCGAACCCGTCGTTCACCGACTACCTCATCCCGACCGCCCTCGACATGCCGCCGGTGCTGAAGACACTCATCGAGCAACCGGAACCGGGCGCACCGTTCGGCGCCAAGGGCGTCGGCGAGCCGCCCACCATCTCCTCGACCCCCGCGATCGTGGCCGCCATCCGCGACGCGACCGGCCGGCCCGTCACCCGCGTCCCGGTCCGCCCCCAGGATCTCTGCCTGCAGCCGGCGGAACGTCCGTGACCCGCCTGGTCCTGCGCGGCGCCCGCCACCCCGGGGACGTCGCGATGCAGGACGGCCGCATCGTGGCCGTCGGCGAGGTCCCCGAGGAACCCGGTGACGAGGTCCGTCGCGTCGACGGGGACATCGTCACGGCCGGCCTCGTCAACACCCACCACCACCTCTACCAGTGGATGACGCGCGGCCGGGCCGTCGGCTGCGACCTGTTCGGGTGGCTGACCACCCTCTACCCCGTGTGGGCGAAGCTCGACGTCGCCGACGTGCACGCCGCTGCCCGCGTCGGCCTGGCCGAACTGCTGCTGTCGGGCTGCACGACCGCCGCCGACCACCACTACCTGGTGCCCCACGGCGACGACAGCGTGTTCGACGCGACCGCCGAGGCCGCCCTGGAGGTCGGCACGCGCCTGCACCTCGCCCGCGGCTCGATGGACCTCGGAGCGTCCGACGGCGGCCTGCCTCCCGACCACGTGGTGGAGGACCTCGACGCCATCCTCGCGTCGACCGAGCGGGTCACCGACCGGTGGCACGACGGGTCCCGGATCGTGGTCACCGTCGCACCGTGCAGCCCGTTCAGCGTCAGCCCCGAGCTGCTGCGCGAGTCGGCCGCCTTCGCCCGTTCGCGGGGCCTGCGCCTGCACACCCACCTCGCCGAGACCCGCGAGGAGGAGGCCGACTGCCTCGCCCGGTTCGGGAAGCGTCCGCTGGCGGTGCTCGACGAGCTCGGGTGGGTCGCGGGCGACGTGTGGTTCGCGCACGGGGTCCACTTCGACGACGCCGAGATCGCCCGCCTCGCCGAGGTCGGCGCCGGCGTCGCCCACTGTCCGTCGAGCAACGCCCGCCTCGCGGCGGGCTTCTGCCGCACACCGCAGCTGCTGGCCGCGGGCGTCCCGGTGGGCCTCGGCGTCGACGGCGTGGCGTCCAACGAACAGGGCACGTTGGTCACCGAGATGCGTCAGGCGCTGTTCTCGGCCCGCCAGGGTGCGGAGCGGCCTGACGCGCTGATGCCGGCGGACGCGCTGCACCTCGCCACGGCGGGCGGTGCGGCTTGCCTCGGACGCGACGACATCGGCACCCTCTCGCCCGGCGCACGCGCGGACGTGGTGGTGTGGCCGGCCGACGACCTCACCGACGTGCCCGACCCGGTCGACGCGTTGGTGCTCGGTCCCGACCGGCGGGTGCGGCACGTGTACGTCGACGGGCAGCCCGTGGTGGAAGATGGGCAGGTGCTGGGGATGGACCTCCACGCAGCACGGGTCGACCTCGGTCGACGAGCGCGACGCTTGTGGTCCTGAAGACGCCGGGTGCTCCCGCCCGGTGGTGACGTTCTCAACGATGGCGGACCGTCCCGGTCCGACGGACACGCGGGTCCCACGATCCGCGGGAAGGTGAAGACATGAGGGTGCGCAAGCACGTGCTCGGCGTCGTCGCCCTGGCGCTGGTCGCCTCGGCGTGTGGCGGTGCCGACCCGACCGACCCGGGCACGGCCACCGACGACGGCGCCGCCACCGAGGACGGTGCGGAGGACGACGGCGACACCGGTGACGACGGCGAGGCGACCGGCGAGGGCGACGTCCTGCGCGTCGGCTTCGTCCACGTCAGCCCCGTGACCGACGGCGGCTGGACGACCTCGCACGACAACGGCGCACAGGCCGTCGCCGACGAGTTCGGGGACCGGGTCGAGATCACGACCGTCGACCAGGTCGCCGAGGGTCCCGACGCCGAGCGGGTCATCGAGGACCTCGCCCGCCAGGGTCACGACATCATCTTCGCCACCAGCTTCGGGTTCATGGAGCCGATGCTGGCGGTCGCCGAGCAGTACCCCGACGTCGTGTTCGAGCACGCCACCGGGTACCTGACCGCCGACAACATGGGCAACTACTTCGGCGCCGCCGAGGAGGGCCGCTACCTCGAGGGGATGGCCGCCGCGGCCGCCTCCGAGACCGGCGAGCTCGGCTACGTCGCCGCCTTCCCGATCCCCGAGGTCGTGCGCGGCATCAACGCCTGGACCCTCGGGGCCCGGTCGGTGAACCCCGACGCCACGGTCCGCGTCGTGTGGACCTCCACCTGGTACGACCCCGACCTCGAGGGCCAGGCCGCCCAGAGCCTCCTCGACGCCGGTGTCGACGCCATCGGCATGCACCAGGACACCCCCGCCACCGGCCAGGCCGCCGACGCGGTCGGTGCCAAGTGGACCGGCTACCACACCGACCGGTCCGACGAGGTACCCGACGCCTGGCTGACCGCTACGGTCTGGGACTGGGGCCCGTTCTACGTCCAGCGCGTCCAGGAGGTCATGGACGGCACCTGGGAGTCCCAGAGCTACTACGGGACGATGGCCGACGGGATGGTCAACCTCGCACCGTTCGGCGAGTCGGTCCCCGAGGACATCCAGGGCGAGATCGAGACCCGCCAGCAGGAGATCATCGACGGTGACTTCGAGCCGTTCACCGGCCCGATCAACGACCAGGACGGGCAGGAGCGCGTCGCCGACGGCGAGTCGATGAGCTTCGAGGACCTGATGTCCTTCGACTGGTTCGTCGAGGGTGTCATCGGCGACGTGTCGGGCTGACCTCGCACCACCCGGCGGGCCCGCACCAGGCGTGCGGGCCCGCCTCCCTCCCGGAGCGCCCGTTGACCTCCTCGCACCCGCCCGCGGCACCGGCCGCCACGCCGACCCACCCGGCGCTCGAGGCCGTCGGTGTCACCAAGGTCTTCCCCGGCGTGGTCGCCAACGCCGACGTGGACCTGGCGCTGCACCGCGGCGAGGTGCACGCCCTCCTCGGCGAGAACGGGGCCGGCAAGTCGACGCTCGCCTCGGTCCTCACGGGTCTGTACCGCCCCGACGGCGGCCAGCTGCGCCGCGACGGGCAGCCGCTCGTGCTCAAGAGCCCCCGGGCCGCGCTCGAGCTCGGCATCGGCATCGTCCACCAGCACTTCCGGCTCGTGCCGCGGTTCACCGTCGCCGAGAACGTCGCGCTCGGTGACCGGCGACTGCCGTGGCGGTGGCGCCGCACCGAGGTGCGCGACGCCGTCGCCGAGCTGTCCGAGCGCTACCGCCTGCCGGTCCACCCCGACGCCTACGTCGGTGACCTGTCGGTGGGCGAGCAGCAGCGCGTCGAGATCGTCAAGTCCCTCTACCGCGGCGCGGACGTCCTCCTCCTCGACGAGCCGACCGCGGTGCTCACCCCGCAGGAGTGCGACGCGCTGTTCACCACGGTCCGGGCGATGGCCGCCGACGGCAAGGCCGTCGTCTTCATCAGCCACAAGCTTCGCGAGGTGGTCGCGGTCTCCGACCGGGTCACGGTCCTGCGCGACGGCCGCGTCGTCGGCGCCCTCGACGCCGCCGGGACCGACCCCGCCGAGCTCGCCCAGCTGATGGTCGGCCGGCCCGTCGACCTCTCCCCGTTGCGGGCGACCTCCCCCGCGGGCGGCGCCGTGCTGAGCGTGACCGGGCTGCGCCTCGACGCGGTCGGTGGACGCGGCCGCCTCGACGACATCGACCTCGACGTCCACACGGGTGAGATCGTCGGGGTCGCCGGGGTCGCCGGCAACGGCCAGCGCGAGCTCGCCGAAGCCATCGCGGGCCTGCGGTCCCCCGACGCCGGCACCGTGCAGGTCGGCTACCGGGACGTGACCGGGACCGGGCCGCGGCACACCCGCGCGGCCGGGCTGGGGTACGTGCCCGAGGACCGGCTCGGGACCGGGCTCGCACCCGGCCTGTCGATCGCCGACAACCTGGCGTTGACCCGCCCACTGCCGCTGCTGCTCGACCAGCGGGGCGCGACCGACGCGGCCACCGCCGTCATCGACGACTTCGACGTCAGGACGACCGGTCCCGGCGCCGCGGTGCGGACCATGTCCGGCGGCAACGCCCAGAAGGTCCTGCTCGCCCGCGAGCTCGACACCAGTCACGGTGCGCAGGCCCTGGTCGTGGCGGCACCGACCCGCGGCCTCGACGTCGGTGCCACCGAGTTCGTCCGGGACCTGCTCGACCGCCGCCGCCGCGAGGGGTGCGGGATCCTGCTGATCAGTGAGGACCTCGACGAGGTGCTGGCGCTGTCGGATCGCATCGTGGTGCTCTCCGAGGGTCGCATCGTCCTGCGTCGTGACGCGGCGGACGTGGACGTGACCGAGCTCGGCCTCGCGATGCTCGGCCACGACGACCTCGCGGCCCTCGAGGAGGCCGGCGTGCTCGACGCGAACGCTGCCCCGGACGACGGGCAGGACGCACCGTGAGCGCCCTCGCGCCGTCGCGGCGCTTCGCCCTCGAACGTCGCGTCGACGTCGGCCCGGGCGTGCTCCTGGCCGTCCCGGTCCTGTCGATCCTCGCCGCGCTGGTGGTCGGGGGCATCTTCCTGTCCGCGATCGGCCTCGCACCGCTGGCCGTCTACCGCGAGATCCTGCGCGTCTCGTACACCACCGGGTACGGCATCGCCGACAGCCTGGTCAGCGCGTCCGCCCTGATCCTCACCGGCCTCGCCGCGGCCGTCGCCTTCCGCTTCAAGCTCTACAACATCGGTGGCGAGGGGCAGCTGTACGTCGGCGCCATCGCCGCGTCCGGGGCGGCGCTGCTCCTCGGCGACGGGACCTCGGCGGTGGTGCTCATCCCCGTGGTGATCGTCGCGGGGATGGCCGGCGGCGCTGCGTGGGTCGCCGTCCCCGCGTTGGCCCGCGCCTACCTCAACACCAGCGAGATCATCACCTCGCTGCTGCTGAACTACGTCGCGCTGTCGCTGCTGCAGTACCTGATCTTCGGGGCGGACACGATGTGGCGCGACCCCGACTCGCCGACCTTCCCGCGGGGCGCGCCGGTCCCCGCTGAGGCGCTCTTCCCCCGCTACGGCACCACCCGGGTCCACCTCGGGCTGGTGCTCGCGGTCGTCGCAGCCGTCGTGCTGGCGTTCGTGATCTCGCGGACCCGGTGGGGGTTCCGGTGGCGGCTGTTCGGTGACTCGCCGTCCGCGGCGCGGTACGCGGGGGTGCCTTCCCGGCAGGTCATCATCGTGATCCTGCTGCTGTCGGGGGCGTTGGCCGGCCTGGCCGGCGCGGGCGAGGTCGTCGGTCGGACGGGGCGCCTCGACGCCACCGGCCTGGTGCTCAACCTCGGTTACAACGGGATCATCGTGGCGGCGTTGGCCCGGTACAACCCGCTGGCGGTCGTCCCCGTCGGCATCCTGCTCGGCGGCATCCTCAACGCCGGCCCGGCGCTGCAGGCCCTGCCCGGCCAGAACGTGCCGACCGCGATCTCGACCACGCTGACCGGTGCGATCCTGATCTTCGCGCTCGCCGGCGAACTGTTCGTCCGCTACCGGGTGACCAGGCCGCAACCCAGGGGAGCGGACGACGAGCCGGCGGCCACCCCGGGCGGTGCGACGTGAACGACTCCGTCCTCGTCCTGACCCTCGCCGCGGCCGTCATCACCGGCACACCGATCGCGCTGGCCGCCCTCGGCGCGCTGCTCAACGAACGTGCTGGTGTGCTGAACCTCGGCATCGAAGGGATCATGCTGGTCGGGGCGGTGTCGGCGTTCCTGACCACCCAGGCCGTCGGCAGCCCGATCGTCGGGCTGCTCGGTGGCGCGGCGGCCGGTGCCGTGCTGGCGTCGCTGCACGGGTTCCTGTCGGTGACGATGCGGGCGAACCAGGTCGTGTCCGGCCTGGCCCTGGTCATCTTCGGCACCGGTGTGGCCCAGTTCCTCGGCCAACCCGTCGAGGGTGTGAGGCTCAGCGACCGGCTGACCGGGTTCGCCATCCCCGGGCTGGCCGACATCCCCGCGGTCGGCCGCATCCTGTTCCAGCAGGACCTCGTCGTCTACCTCACCTGGGTGCTGATCGCCGCCGCGGCCCTGTACCTGACCCGGACCCGCACCGGCCTGGCGGTCCGCGCCGTCGGCGAATCCCCCGCCACCGCCGACGCGGCCGGCATCCGCGTGGCGGCGGTCCGGTACGCCCACGTCGCCCTCGGTGGGGCCCTGGCCGGCCTCGGCGGCGCCTACATCACCACCCGCGGCGCCCCGTGGGACCAGGCCGCGACGACGGGCGGGCGCGGGTGGATCGCCATCGCCCTGGTGGTGTTCGCCTCGTGGCGGCCGGCCCGGGCCCTGGCCGGCGCGTACCTGTTCGGGATCGCGCTGCGAGCCAACTTCGCGCTGCAGGCCGCCGAGATCCGCGCCGTCCCCGCCCAGCTGCTGACGATGCTGCCCTACCTGCTGACCATCGTGGTGCTGATCGTGCTGTCCGCCACGGACCGCAGCGGCCGCCTCGGCGCGCCCGCGGCCCTCGGCGCCCCCTTCGTCCGCGACGAACGGTGACGGCCGTGTCCTTCGGTGATCGCGACGAGGAGGACCTGCGCGGCCAAGACCTGCGGGAGGTCGACCTCGACGGGGTGACGCTCGCCGGCTGTGACCTGCGTGACGCCGACCTCAGCGAGGTCCGCACCGACGGCGCCCGGTTCGTCACGTGCGACCTCTCCGGCGCGAACCTCAGCGCGTCGGTCCACGACGGCACGGTGTTCAGCAACTGCCGGTTCGAGCGCGCCCGGCTGTCCACGGCAAGGTTCGTCGGCTGCAAGATGACCGGCAGCGACCTGGCGGGGGCGACGATGCTCGGCACCGAGGTGGCCGGCGGCGATTGGTCCTTCGTCAACCTGCGCGGGGCGTCGCTGATCGGGCGCTGCCTCGCGGGCGTCCGTCTCGCGTCGGCGGACCTCACCGACGCCGACCTCACCGAGGCCGATCTGAAGGACGCGGACCTGACCGACGCGGTGCTGCGCCACACGGTGCTCCGGGACGCGGACCTGACCGGAGCTCGGCTGAGTGGCGTCGCCCTCGACGAGGCGCACGTGCGCGGCGCGATCCTCGACCTCGAGGGCGCCGTCCACCTCGCCCGCTGCCTCGGCGCCGAGGTCCGCTGACGCAGTTGCTGGCGCCCAGCAGCCAGCAACTAGCCGCCGGTGGACCGCCCGCCGTGCTGCTCGCCCAGTTGCTGGCGCCCAGGAGCCAGCAACCGAGATCCGAACCCGCCGGGCCGGCGACACCGCCCCCAGTTGCTGGCGGCCAGGAGCCAGGAACTGGTCGACGGGCACCCTCGAGGACCTCGCTACTTGAGGTGCTGGCCCTTCTCGGCGAAACGCTTGCGGGCGAAGACGTCGGTGCGAGCCGAGGCGACGCGGTCGAGGATCAGCAGGCCGTCGAGGTGGTCGAGTTCGTGCTGGAACGCCCGCGCCTCGAACCCCTCGGCCTCGACCACGCGGTTGTCGCCGTCGGGGGTGGTGCCGCGGACCACGACGGACACCGCGCGCCGCACGTCGCAGGTGTAGTCCGGTACCGACATGCAACCCTCCCGCTTGCGCTCGGACCCGTTGGCCAGGACCAGCTCCGGGTCGAACAACACCACGAGGCCGTGGTTGCCCGGTGGCGGCTTCTTCATGACCGACACGTCCAGCGCGAACGCGCGTGACGGCACCCCGAGCTGCGGCGCGGCCAACCCGACGCAGCCTGGCGAGGCGTACATCGTCTCGACGAGGTCGTCGGCGAGCTGGCGCTCCCTCGGGCCGATGGCCCCGACGGGACCGGCCAGGCCCTTGAGGACACGCGCCGGGTAGCGGACGACGTTGCGGACGGTCACAAGGCGGGGCCTCAGTAGGTCTGCGCGTCGATGGTGCGCAGGGTGTGGTCGACGCCGAGGTCCTCGCACACGGTGGCGAGGGCGGACGCGAGCGCCTCACCGGCGTCGCAGACCACCTCGACGACCATGGCGTAGACGGGCTCGGTGTCGGCACCGAGGACGCGGGTCTCGAGGTCGGTGACGTTCGCGCCGACGTCCGCCAGCGCGCGGGACACGCCGGCGAGGATGCCGGGCTGGTCGGCGCCGTAGACCGAGAGCAGGTGGGTGGGCTCGATGGCGCCACGGGAACCGTCGGCGCGCGACACCGAGATGGTCAGCCCGAGCTCGCTCGTCGCGGCCAACAGCGCCTCGCGCAGGTCCTCGGGGGTGTCGTCGGACGCGACGATGAGCACGATCGCGAAGTGGCCGCCGAGGATGGTCATCGCCGAGTCCTCGACGTTGCCGCCACGTTCGCGCAGGACCTCGGCGACGGCGGCGACGATGCCGGGACGGTCGGCGCCGACGGCGGTGACGGCGAGCTCGGCCACGGGTGCTGCTCCTCGGCGAGGTGACGGACGGCTGGTGCGTCGCGGCGGGCGTCGCGGCGAGGCAACGGACGGATGACGCGGCGCGGCGAGCGAGGACCCTACCCGTGTCAGGCGCCCGGTACCTGCGGGGGTGAGGTGCACGTCAGCGTCCGCTCCGGTACGGCAGCGCGCTCCGAACCCGCCACGACCTCGGGGCACCGCGAGGCACCGAGCTCACCGCAACCGAGGCACAGGTAGGTCACCAGGGTGAACCCTCGGACGCGATCGCGGTGCAGCTCGACCAGCGCCGGATCGACCACCGTGGGCCCGCAGCTCGCACAGACCACCGTCACACCATCGCTCACGCTCACCGCGTTCCCCTCCGCCCCGTGGACAGCATGGCAGCGACCCGGGGACCCGTCCAGACCCACAGATGGGGGGGTGACACCGGCGGGGTGGCGGGCGGTGGCGGCGACCGATGGTGGCGGACGGTGGCGGCGACCGGCAGGGTGGACACCCTCACCCCTGCGCCGGAAACCGCCCCATCGCTCCAACCCCGGAGGTCCACGTGGACGCCACCGTGCTGCTCGACGACGCGCTCAGCCGGCTGCCCGACCTCGTGCGCGATGCAGTCGCCGACCTCGATGACCTCGACCTCGCCTGGAGCCCCGCACCGGGTGCCAACCCGATCGGGTGGCTCGTCTGGCACCTGACGCGCGTCCAGGACGCCCAGATCGCACCGCTGGTCGACGCCGAGCAACTGTGGACGCGCGCCGGATGGGCGGACCACTTCGGGATCCCGGACGGTGCCAACGACCACGGCTACGGCTGGAGCACCGACCAGGTCGCGGCGTTCGAGGCCCCGTCGGCCCGGGTGCTGCTCGACCACCTCGACGCGGTCAACGACCGGTGCCGGGAGCTGGTCGCCGGACTGTCCGCCGACGACCTCGACCGGGTGATCGACGCCAGCTACGACCCGCCCGTCACCCTCGGCACCCGGCTGGTCAGCGTCATCGACGACGCCGCGCAGCACGCCGGCCAGGTCGGCTACGTCCGCGGCCTCCTCGACGCCTCCCGCTCCCCCACCTGACCGGCGTGCGGTCACGTGACGGTCGCATGCCCACTTCCTGGGCTCAGGCCCAGGAACCGGGGAGCTCCCGCACTCCTTCGACGGCCCGCCGCCCACTTCCTGGGCTCAGGCCCAGGAAGTGGAGGGGGTCGGGGGTGACGTCGGACTCACGTTGGGTCCGCCTGGGCGGCCTCCCTACACTCCGCGAGGCCGGACGTGTGTCCGTCCGCGGGTGCTCCCGTGGGCCGGCAGCCGTGCCGCGACCGCACCGCCACACGAGAGGGCCACTGCGTGGATGCCGAGACCGCTCTGATGATCTTCCGCGTCGTGGTCGGCACGGCCGTGATCGCGTTCTTCGGCGCCTGGGCGGCGCGTCGCGTCCTGTTCCTGGTCAAGCTCAACCAGGCCGCGCGACCCAACCCCGAGCGCAGCATGCGCAACGCCGCCAAGGCCAACCTGCGCCACGCGCTGGTCAACATCTTCGGCAACAAGAAGCTGCTGCGGTGGTCGCTGCCCGGCATCGCCCACTTCTGGGTGATGTGGGCCTTCTTCGTCGCCCAGACCACGCTGCTCGAGGCCGCGGGTGAGCTGTACATCGGGCCCGAGTTCAACCTGCCGCTGCTGAACTCGATCTCGCTGGCGGGGGTGACCGCCTACGACCTGCTGGGCTTCATGCAGGACAGCCTGGCGCTGCTGTCGCTGACCGGTATCGCGATCTTCGCCGCCATCCGGTTCTCGCAGGACCCGCGGTCCAAGGGACGCGAGTCGCGGTTCGCCGGCTCCAACCTCGTCCAGGGCTGGTGGATCCTCGGCGCCGAGTTCATGGTCATCTGGACCCTGTGGATCGCGCACGGCGTCCGCTTCGCCGAGGGCCACGCGCCGACCGAGGCCGCCTTCGTCTCGCGCCTGTTCGGCGACGCGTTCGCCGGGATGGACACCCTCACCCTCGAGTGGGTCGGTGCGGTCAACCTCGTGATCCACATCGCCATCGTCGGCGCGTTCCTGATCTTCACCCTGCACAGCAAGCACCTGCACATCCTGACCATCCCGTTCCAGGAGCTGTCGCGCGACCCGAACCGTGACAAGGCGCTCGGCAAGCTGTCGACCGAACTGATCGACATGGAGGCCATGGACGAGGACACCGTCCTCGGCGTCGGCCAGATCGAGCAGTTCACCTTCGACCGCTTCCTGGACTTCGAGACCTGCACCGAGTGCGGCCGCTGCCAGTCGCAGTGCCCCGCGTGGAACACCGGCAAGCCACTCAGCCCGAAGATGCTGATCCAGGACCTGCGCGACCACATGTACGCCAAGGGTCCGTTCCTGCTCGGCCAGATCGACGAGGCCGAGGCCGGCGACGTCATCAAGATCCCGCTCGTCGGTGACGCCCCCGGTGAGGCGGCCGTCATCGACTACGACGTGCTGTGGAGCTGCACCACCTGCGGCGCCTGCGTCGAGGAGTGCCCGGTCGACATCCAGCACGTGGACACCATCGTCGACATGCGCCGCTACAAGGCCATGATGGAGTCGAGCTTCCCGCAGGAAGCCGGCGTGATGCTCCGCAACGTCGAGAACGCCGGCGACCCGTGGGGGGTCGGTCAGTCCAAGCGCGAGGAGTGGACCGAGAAGCTCGACTTCGACATCCCGGTCCTGCAGCCCGGCTCCGACGCGGGCGGCGAGTACGAGTACATCTTCTGGACCGGGTGCGCCGGCGCGGTCGACGACCGCTCCAAGAAGATCACCCAGGCGACCGCCCAGCTGCTCCACGACGCGGGCGTGAACTTCGCCATCCTCGGCAAGAACGAGACCTGCAACGGCGACCCCGCTCGCCGCCTCGGGATGGAGTACCTGTTCCAGATGCTCGCGCAGCAGAACGTCGAGCTGCTCAAGAGCGTCGGCGCCGACAAGACCAAGATCGTCGCCTGGTGCCCCCACTGCTTCAACACCTTGAAGAACGAGTACCCCGACTTCGACGGCAACTTCGAGGTCCTGCACCACTCCGAGGTGCTGGCCAAGCTCATCGACGAGGGGCGCCTGGTCGCCACCTCCGAGCTCGACAAGAAGATCACCTACCACGACCCGTGCTACCTCGGCCGTCACAACGAGGTGTACTCCACCCCCCGGAAGGTGGTCGACGCCGTCCCGGGCCTGCAGCCGACCGAGATGGGCCGCTGCCGCTCCAACGGGTTCTGCTGTGGCGCCGGTGGCGCGCGCATGTGGATGGAGGAGAACATCGGCAAGCGCGTCAACATGGAGCGCGTCGACGAAGCCCTCGAGCTGGACCCCGACCTGATCTCGACCGCTTGCCCGTTCTGCACCACGATGCTGTCCGACGGCATCGCGCAGAAGGTCCAGGAGGGCACGCTCACCGAGGGTCAGGTCGAGGTCCTCGACATCTCCGAGGTGCTGCAGCGAGGTCGCCTGCTGCCGATGGCGGCACAGGGCGTCAAGGGTGGCGACGCGCCGACCGAGCCCGAGCCCGCCGGCCAGCAGTAGACCGCGCCAGCATCGAGCCACCCCGAGCCCCGGCCACCGCGCCGGGGCTCGCCCGTGGGCGTAGAGTCCACCTCGTCCAGTTCGACCGACACCTCGGTCGGCGGAGGGGTTGGGGTGCGTCGTGGAACCGTGGCTCGTGGTGGCGGTGGTTGCTGCGCTGATCCTGGGCGTGGTCGTGCTCTACAACCGCCTCGTCCGGGCGCGGGTCCGCGTCGACGAAGCCTGGGCCCAGGTCGACACCGATCTGCAGCGCCGCCACGACCTGATCCCGAACCTGGTCGCGACCGTCCGCGGGTACGCAGGGCACGAGCGCGCCGCGTTGGAGGCGGTGGTCGAGACGCGGGCACGGGCCCTGCAGGCCGGCGACCCGACGGCCCGTGAGGCCGCGGAGGACGAGCTGGGGGCGGCCATCGGACGCCTGCTGGCGATCAGCGAGGGGTACCCGGACCTGAAGGCCGACGCGGGCTTCCGCGACCTTGCCGACGAACTGGCCGCCACCGAGGACCGGCTCGCGTTCGCCCGCGACTTCGCCAACCACCGCGTCGCCACCTACCACGAGCTCCTCGGGACGTTCCCGTCGGTCCTCGTGGCCAACGCCTTCGGCTTCGAACGACGCCGTCTGTTCGCGGTCGATCACGCCGGGGCGCGCCGCGCGCCCGAGGTGGAGCTGTCGTCCGGAGGTGCAGCGTGAAGACCGGGACCAAGACCCTGATCTCGGCCATCCTCGTGGTGGTCTACGCCGCCGCGATCCTCGTCACCGCCGTCCTGGTGCCCAACCTCGGCCGCGACCGCGCGTTCACCATCGACCAGTTCACCCGAACGGTGAGCCTGGCGCCCGGCGGTGAGCTCGACGTCTCCGAACGCATCGAGGTCACCTTCCACGAACCTCGCCGGGGCATCTTCCGCGACCTCGAGCTCGACGGCCCCGCGGGCCGCGTCACCTACCAGGTGCGCAGCGTCGACCGCGGCACGGATGGTGACGGCTGGCACTACGTCCAGGAGCGCACCCCGGACGGCGAGCCGCGGATCCGCATCGGCGACGCGGCCATCTGGCTCGACCCGGGCCCGCAGACCTACCGCCTCGGGTACACGGCCGCAGGGTTGAGCTTCCGTCCCGAAGCTCGCCCCGACCAGGTCCAGCTGCGGATCGACGTACCCGGCGACGCCTGGCCGACCGACGTGACCGCGACCGAGCTGGTGGTGCAGCTGCCGGCCCCTCCCACCGACGTGCGGTGCGTCCACGGCCGCACCGGCGCCACCACCGCCTGCGAGGAGGCGCAGGTGACGGGCACCACCGTGACCCAGCGCATCCCGCCGCTGCCGCCGCGCGCGACCGCCACCGTCGCCGTGGAGGTACCGGCGGTGGCGCTGCCCGCCGGACCGGCGTTGCCCGAGCGGTCGGTCCGCGAGCTCGGCGATCGCAGCCTCCTGGCCCCCGTCGACGTGCCGGCCGTCCCCGGGGCCCTGTTGGTCGCCGGCCTCGTCGCACTCCCGGCACTGGCGCTCGAAGGGGCACGGTCACGGCGGGTCTACCGCGACGAGGTGACCGACGCCGCTCTGCACGACCGCGAGGCCCCCACCGCCGAGCTCGAACCACCCGACGGGCTCGCCCCGGTCGAGCTCGCGGCGCTGCTGCGCCGCAACCCCGACCACCAGCAGCTGCTCGCGACCCTCGTCGACCTCGAGATCCGCGGTGTGGTGGCCACCTCCAGCGGACGGGGCGGCTCCCCGCTGACGATCGGTCCCGGCCCCCAGGCGCGTGAGGCGCGACCGTGGGAGGCCGCGATGCTCGAAGGCCTGTGCCCCGGTGGTACCCCGCTGACCTTCCGCGACAAGTACGCGCCGGAGACGGCCAAGCGTTCCGGGGCGGCCCTCGGCGCCCTCGGTCGTCACGTCATGGGCATCCTCGGGGGCCGCAGCCGCTACACCCACCGACGTGGCGGTGCGCTGCGAGGCAACGGCTACTCCCTGCTCGTGCTGCTGTCGCTGGTGCTCGGGTGGATGGTCGCCGTGGCCGGGGCGCGGCTGCTCGGTGTCGGCCTCAGCCTCGCGGTGGTCGCTGTCGTGGCGCTCGTGGTCACCTGGATCGGGTTGGCGACCGTGTGGCGCCACGAGCGGCTGCCGCTGACCTCCGAGGGCCGCGATGCGATCGCTCGCGCCCGCGCCTTCCGCAGCTACCTCGCCGAGGTGCACGCCGACCGCCTCGAGTTCGCGGCATCACAGGCGGAGATCGGGACGACGCACCCGGCGGTGGCGCTCTTGCCCTACGCCATCAGCCTCGGGCTCGCCGACTCGTGGCACGCGCGGTTCGAGCCGTTGATGCAGTCGGCGGCCCAGGACGGGCGTGCCGGCGCCACGAGCGCGAACACCTGGTACGTGCACCGCACCGCGTACACGGGCGCCGTTGCTGCACAGACTCGGTCCGTGACGGCACCGAGCTCGAGCTCCTCGGGCGGCGGTGGCGGAGGGTCCGGTTCGGGCGGTGGCGGCGGAGGCGGCGGCAGCTGGTGACACGCGACGGCACCGCTGCCGTCCCCTCGCGGGTCAGCGGCGCGCGAGCAGCCCGCGCGCCTCGAGCCACTCGGCGAGCTCGCCGACGTCGAGACCGAGCGTGATCGCCACCGTCCGCAGGTCGTCACCACGGAGGGTCAGGACCTGACCGTGGTGGTCACCGCGCAGGACCCGAACGTGCTGGACCAGCCGCTGCAGCGAGGCGACCTCCGGGTCGTCGACGATCGCGTGCAGCGCCGAGACCGACAGCCGCACCCCGGCCTCGCCGAGCGGTGTCGCATCCGGCCACCCGTCGTCGGGCAGGAGCTCGGAGACGGGTACGCCGTAGAAGCTGGCGAGCGCCGCGAGCTTGTGGGTCGCCACCGCGCGGTCACCCCGCTCGTAGGAGCCGACGACGACCGCCTTGAACCGCCCCTCCGAACGCTCCTCGACGTCCTGGAGCCGCAGACCCTGGGCCCGCCGCACGGCGCGGAGCCGGGCCCCGAGCCGCCGCTGGTAGCCGTCGTCGTCGATCCGGTCCTCCGTGCTCGGCGCGTGCGCCGCAGCGGTGGCCGGACCTTCGAGCGGTCCGGCCACCCGCGACACCGGCAGCGGTCCGTCCCCGACGCTGTCCGGCGCGAGCGCGAGGTGGGTCCGTTCGTCCACGCTGCACTCCCCTGTCATGCGGTGAGCGTCGCCGCGTCACGCCAGGTCACCCAGCGGTGGCTGGCCGTGCAGCCACCGCGCCCCTGCGCCCGTCACCGCACGGTGACGCCACGGGCGGCCAGCTCGTCCGCGAGCTCGACGGTGTCCTTCCCGAGCACGTGCCCGAGCGCCATGAGGTCGTCGTGGCGGACCGCGATCTCACGCGAGCGCGTGTCCCCGCGCTGCCAGCGGATCTGTTCGACGAGGCGAACCAGGGGCTGCAGCCAGGGGTCGTGCTCGGCAGCGACCTCGAGCGCCTCCAGGTCGAAGCGCAGCGCTCCGAGCGGGCCGGTGGCCCGCTCACGGCCGAGGTCGGCGAGCAGCTCGGCGACCTCGACCTCGAGGAAGCTGGCCAGCTCGGTGAGCCGGGCCGCGGACACGGCCCGGTCACCGCGCTCGTAGGACCCGATCACCACGGCCTTCCAGCGCCCGCCGCTGCGGTCCTCCACGTCCTGCAAGGTGAGGCCCCGCGCACGGCGGGCCTCGCGCAGGCGCCGGCCGAGCGCCCGCTGGAGGGCTCCTTCGGCGTCCTGCCGCGACGGCACGCCCCCCGGCTCCGCGTCGTCGGCGGCGTGCCGCAGGGCGGCGGGCTGGTCGTCGGTGGTGAGCATCGGTGGTGGCTCCTCGGTCCCTCGTGAGAGCGTCCGCGGGGCCCGGGAGGTGACGCGCCGTCGCGTCACCGTGCGCTCCACGAACGGACATGGCCGTCACGGACCGTGAGGCGCACGACCACGGGGGGAGCCGGGCAACGGTGGCGAAGGGCCGCGCCGCCGCCCTCCCCGGCCGCGGGGGCAGGCCCGTGGGGGCGCCCGGCACGAGAGACCCCCGGCGAGGGGATCGCCGGGGGTCGGAAGTCGATCCGGGTCAGGGGTCCCACGACACCGAAGGGGACGGACGGTGCCGGAGGTCCGACCACGAGGGTCGGTCCGGATCCACTCTCGCGGTGGGGTCCACCCTGAACGGGCGTGCCCCGTTGCCGACGCTACCCGTGGTGACAGGACGTCACCAGGCGCTGGCCGAAGGTGACGTTCCGGCGTGCGCCGGCCGCGCCCGGACAGCCTGCTCACCGCGCGGGGGCCGGTGGCCAGCGGCCCGCCCGCCAGCTCAGCGCGGGTCGAAGTTGCGGACGTACTCCGAGGCGGTGGGTCCCGCCTGCCCCTGGTACTTCGAGCCGAGACCGGCCGAGCCGTAGGGCCGCTCCGCGGGCTTGTCGAGCGGGAAGAAGGCCAGCTGGGCGATCCGCATCCTCGGGTAGAGCAGGATGGGCAACGTCGCGACGTTGGACAGCTCGAGGGTGACGTCGCCCGAGAAGCCAGCGTCGATGAACCCGGCCGTCGAGTGGATCACGAGGCCGAGCCGTGCCAGGGAACTCTTGCCTTCGAGGCGCGCCACGACGTCGTCGGCGAGGGTGACGCGCTCCAGGGTGGCGCCGAGCACGAACTCGCCGGGGTGCAGCACGAACGGCTCGCCGTCCTCGACCTCCACGCGTTCGGTGAGGTCGGGTTGCTGCGCCTTGGGGTCGATCGCGCGGTAGCGGTGGTTGGCGAACACACGGAAGGCCGGGTGCAGGCGGACGTCCACCGACGACGGTTGGATGGCGTCCTCGTCGAGCGGCTCGATGCCGATGCGCCCGGTGGCCAGCGCCTCGCGGATGGTGCCGTCGGACAGGATCACGCTGCGGGCCTCCTCGCCGTCGGGCGGGACGCTAGCCGGAGGGCGCGGGCCCCAGCGCGATCGGTGGGGCTACCGCTTCGGTGGCGGCGGCAACGGCCGCCCCGTGTTCGCGGGCCGTGGGGACGACGTGGCCGGAGGCGGCGGCGGCAACGCCCGCCCCGTGTTCGAGGTCCGTCGGGCCGACGGGGCCGACGGGGCCGACGGGACCGGCGGCAGCGGCGGTAGAGCCCGTCCCACGGACGTGGTCCGCGCGAGCGGCGGGCCTGACGTCGGCGACGGGCTGACCGGCCGCCTCGGCGCGCCGGCGAGGACCTGCTGGAGGATCAGCTTGACCTTCGCATCACCCACCTTCGGGTACTGCGGCGTGGCTTGACCCGGGTTGGTCGGCTGGAGCACTGCGACGAGGCGGTGGAAGACCTCCTGCGCGACCGGAAGCATCTGGTCGACATCCAGCTTGCCCGCGCGCACGAGCACCTGCAGCTCCTTCTGCACGGTCGTGGCGTCGCCGTTGTAGAGGCCGTGGCTGCGGAGCCACTCGTCGACCCCGTGGTACGCGTTGAGGTAGAGCTGGGACTCCCCGACCCGCCCGAGGGTCGACTTCTCCAGGCCCTGGGCCGCGTCCACGGCGCCCTTCATCTGCGTGGCGGCCGTCCCCGCGCCCCACGTGGACACCAGGGTGTTGGCCTGCTGCTGCTTCCTCACGTGGTCCTGCACGGCCTGGAAGCGCGACACCGTGGCGTCGATCTCGGCGCTCGTCAGGAGCCCACTGAGTGCCGACCGCAGGTCCGCATCGGTGACCTTCAAGATCCGCTTCCCGAAGCCCTCGTCGACCAGATCCGGGAGGGCGAGGTAGTTCGGTGACGTCCGCGAGGACCGATGGTCGGGGGTGGTCATGTTCGCCCCGAACGCCATGTCGTTGTCGATGCCGGTGACCCCGACGACCTTGCCGGCCGCGTCGTGCGCCACGTGGTAGTTCCCTTCGTGGCGGTCGAGCTGGCCCGCGATCACGTCGATGAGCTGGAGCTTGTTGAGGCAGCTCTGCAGGGTCGCGTCCTCGAGGTCGACCACCTCGCCCGGCTTCGTCGCTCGCGCGTGTTCCCTGGCGGTCCGGGTCACCCGCTCGGCCTTCAGCAGCTCCCCCATCGAGGGGCCGGCGGCCTTCTCGGTCACGAAGCCGAACTTCGTACGTGCGGTGGCCGGCGCCTTGCCCTTCGCGCCCGATGGGGTCGCGCTCGTGTGCACGGCGAACTCGGTGCGGGCGATCACATCACCACCGAGCAGCTGGTCGAGCCGGTACATCGCCAGCGACCGGCCCCCGTAGTTCGGGTCGTGCTGGTGGATGCCCACCGCCTTCTCGTTGTGCAGGACCGCCGCGTTGAAGGAGCGGTCCTCCTTGAAGTAGCCCTCCTGGATGGGCGAGCTCGCGCCGTAGGCCACGTAGTCCAGCCGGTTGACCCCCCCGCCGACCGCACTGTCCTTCGTCGCGGTGAGGTAGAAGTCGTCGAGACTGCCGCTCAGCTCGAAGCGGCCGGCCTGCAGGTCGGAGACCTCGGCCCCGACCCGGACCAGGAACAACGCGATCGCCTGCCGCTTCTCGTGCTTGGCCCGCAGGTCCTCGTCGTCGTGGTGGATCGCGGAGCGCGCACGGAGCCGGTCCACCTCGGCCTGGGCGGCGTCCTCGTCGTTCGACGTCCGCCACGCGAGGGCGACCTTCTCGAGCTTCTGCAGCTCCGTGAGGAGCTTCGCCTTCAGCTTCTGACCTGCCGGGGTGCTCGCGGTCCCGCCGTTGACGGCCGCGAGGTAGCGCATCTCGAGCGACTCGTAGGAGGAGACCTTGGACAACAGGTCGTTCCACTTCGAGCTGAGCTTGGTCTTCTTCTTCCCGCCGAGCTGCTCCAGGGCCTTCTTGCTGCCCCTGAGCTTGGCGTGCACGAGCTGTGGTCCGTCGCTCGCCGCCGAGGTCGGGTGCTGCACCGCGTGGGCGACCTCGTGGGCGAGCAACCCGAGGCCCTGCCGGCTGCCGGGGTCGTACTCGCCCGGAGCGAAGTGGATGTCGGTGCCCTGCGCGTAGGCGTGGGCTCCCAGCTCCTGGGCGGCACGCTGCGACGACGGCCCGGTGTGGATCCGGACCGAGCTGAGGTCGCCGTCGACGAAGCGTTGCAGCAGCGCCTGGTGCGGTTCGGCGAGGGGCGCTCCGGAGAGGGTGCCACGCTGATCGGGGACCGGCGTGGCGAGGATCGCCCGCCTGGCGACGGCATCGGCCGCCGCCTCGTGCGCGGGATCCTCCGCCGCCACGTGGGTCCCACGGCCGAGGGTGGACGCGACGGCCGCGTTGCCGGCGGCGCGCTGGAGGTGGGTGACGCCCGCGTGGCCAGCGGGCCCGGCAGGCAGGTGCTCATCACCCGGGTGGGGGCGCTGGGGTCCGGCGAGGACCCGGCGGAGCGAACGGGCGGCGTACATGGCTACCTCGCTGGTGCCACGTCGGAACGCAGCCTCGTGGTCCACCCCGGAGGTCACTCTGACGTAAAGCAGCGCCCCTGTCGAGGGCGGTCACCCTCCGTCACGCGTGCTCCGCAAGCAGCGACGAGCAGGAGGTCGCGCCGTCCACGCCGAAACCAACCGGTATCTCGGCACCCATCGGTAGGAGCGACACGTGCGTGGAGCAGGACGAACGCTGGCCGCAGCGCTGACGGCGGCGCTGACCGCGGCGACGGTGG
Organism: Nitriliruptor alkaliphilus DSM 45188; assembly: GCF_000969705.1. Lineage (GTDB taxonomy): Bacteria > Actinomycetota > Nitriliruptoria > Nitriliruptorales > Nitriliruptoraceae > Nitriliruptor > Nitriliruptor alkaliphilus. Next base: position 1,193,716 of record NZ_KQ033901.1, on the reverse strand, counting down.
TGGCGCTGACCGGGCCGGCGTCGGCCAGTCCCCCGGCCTACGGGCCCGCGGTGCAGCTCGACGATCCGAGCCACGTCGGCGAGGGGTACGCCGCCACCATCCGCCGCACCGAGTTCGGCATCCCCCACATCCTCGCGGCGGACTACGGCGACATGGGGTTCGGCTACGGCTACGCCTTCGCCGAGGACAACATCTGCACGGCGGCCGACTTCTACGTCACCGTCCGCGGTGACCGGTCGCGGTTCTTCGGTCCGGACGGGTCCTGGACGTTCCACGGCAACGGCACCACGCACGGCAACCTCGACTCGGACGCCTACTACCGCGCCATCAACGCCAGCGGCCGCATCGAGGAGCTGCTCGACCAGCCGCCACCACACGGTCCCTCCGACGGCCTGGTCGAGGGCGTGCGTGGGTACGTCGCCGGGTACAACCGATACCTGGCCGACGTGGGTGGTCCCGACGGGATCTCCGACCCCGCCTGCGCGGGCCAGGAGTGGGTCCGGCCTATCACGGAGCACGACGCCTACCTGCGCTTCTACCAGCTGGCCAGCCTGGCCTCGACGGGCATCGCGATCGGTGAGATCGGCGGCGCGACGCCGCCAACCCCCGACCTCGGTGGGGCCGGTGATGGCGACGGGCGTGACGCGCCCGAACTCGGCGACCTCGCCGACCTGCTCGACCCGGACGCGGCACCGGTGCCGGTCGATCAGCTGCCCGACATCCCGGGTGTCAGCGCCACCCAACGCAGCGCCGTGGCCGACTTCCCGAACCGGGCCGAGGGCATCCTCGGCATCGGCTCGAACGCGTACGGCTTCGGGGCCGAGGCGACCGAGAACGGCAGCGGCCTCGTCCTCGGCAACCCGCACTTCCCGTGGCAGGGCGGCGAGCGGCTCTACCACGCCCACCTGACCATCCCCGGGGTCCTCGACGTCCAGGGCGCCTCGCTGTACGGGGTCCCGATCGTGCTGATCGGCACCACCGAGGGTGTGGCCTGGTCGCACACGGTGTCGACGGCGTTCCGCTTCACCCCCTTCCAGCTCACCCTCGTGCCCGGATCGCCGACCACCTACCTGGTGGACGGTCAGCCGCGCGAGATGGAGCGACGCACGGTGACCGTGCCCGTCCGCACCGAGGACGGCGCCATCGACGAGGTCGAGCGGACCCTGTACTGGACCGACTACGGCCCGATGATGACGGGGATCCTCGGCCTGCCGCTGTTCCCGTGGACGCCGGCGGTCGGTTTCGCGATGGGCGACGCCAACGACCACCTGCGCTACCTCAACCACTTCTTCGAGAAGAACCACGCGCAGAGCGTGCGGGACCTGCGTGAGCTGACGGTCCGGAACCAGGGCGTGCCGTGGGTCAACACGATCGCGGCGGACGCCAGCGGCGAGGCGTACTACTCGGACGTCTCGGTGGTCCCGAACGTGCCGGACGACAAGGTGACCGCCTGCCCGACGGCCCTTGGCATCGTGACGTTCGCGGCGCTCGGGCTGCCGGTCCTCGACGGGGCACGTTCGGACTGTGGCTGGGACACCGACCCGGACGCGGTCGTGCCCGGCATCTTCGGCCCGGACAACCTGCCGGTGCTGTTCCGTCACGACTACGTCCACAACGGCAACGACAGCTACTGGCTGTCCAACCCCGACGAGCCCCTGACCGGCTTCGCCCGCATCATCGGTGACGAGGAGACCCCGCGGACCCTGCGCACCCGCGTCGGCCTGCAGATGGTCGCCGACCGGTTCGCCGGCGTGGACGACTGGGGCGACGAAGCCGGCCGCCTGTGGAACCGCCCGATCCTCGAACAGGCGGTGTTCGACAACCGCCAGTTCGCCGGCGAACTGACCCGCGACGACCTGCTCGACCACTGCCGGTCGGTGCCCGGCGTGCCGACCACATCGGGACCGCCGGTGGAGACCGCCGAGGCGTGCGACGCGCTCGAGGGCTGGGACGTGCGCGACGACCTCGACTCGACCGGCGCGATCCTGTTCCGCCGCTTCGTGAGCAACCTCCAGGGGATGACCTCACCGGTCGGCGACCCGACGGGCACGGGAGTGCTCGGCCTGCCGTGGACCACACCGTTCTCGGTCGACGACCCGATCGGCACGCCGCGCGACCTCAACACCCTCGACCCGCGGGTGTCGATCGCCCTCGGTGACGCCATCGCGGACCTCGACGGCGCCGGCATCCCCTACGACGCGCCCCTCGGCGAGTGGCAGTACGAGACCCGCGGCACCGGCGAGCGCATCCCGATCCACGGGGGGCCCGGTGGCGTCGGGGTCTTCAACGCCATCAACGTCAGCTGGAACCCCGAGACGGGGTACCCGCGGGTCACCCACGGCAGCTCGTTCGTGATGGTCGCCACCTGGCAGGACGAAGGCTGCCCCGTCGACGCGTCCGCGATCGTGACCTACTCGCAGTCCGACGATGTGACCTCGCCCCACCTCGCCGACCAGACCCGCGAGTTCTCCGAGAAGCGGTTCGTGCCGATGCGGTTCTGCGAGGAGGACATCCTCGCCGACCCGGCCCTGACGGTGACCACGGTGACGTCCGAGGGTGGCGCGTCGGACGGTGACGGCGGGGTCGGTGGCGACGACCGTGACCCACCGGGGTCGGACCGGGCGGACGAGCGCCGCAGCGACCGGGGGCGGGAGCGCGCCGGTGGCGACGGTCGCGGCGGTGACGGTGGTGCGACCGGTGTGGCCGGTGTCGCGATGCAGCCGGCGAGCGCCCAGCGGCCCGTCACCGGGACCTCGACGGCCGGCCTGCTGGCGCTGGCGCTGCTCGGGGCGAGCCTCGGTCTGCGGCTGCGTGGCCGCCGCGGAGCGGGTGTCTGACGACCGTCGGGTGTCAGACGACCGCCGGGCGGCTCACGATGTGAGGAGCGTCGTGAGCTCCCCGCCGGTCGTGAGCTGCCCGGCGCCTCGGTGACGGTCCGCCCTACGGGAGGACGATGGGGATGTCGCGGCGGAGGGCCTCGAGGGCGGGGCCGTACATCCCGGTCCTGATCGCCGCCAGGGTCGGGCCGGCCTTCGGCGCGAGGGCCTCCGCACGCCCGGTCGCCGTCGCCAGGACCTCGTCCTCGCCGACCGCGGCGTCGACGATGCCGGCGGCGAGCGCGTCGTGCCCGCCGTAGCGGTGGGCGGTCGTCATGGCCTGATGGGCGGCGGCCGGCGTGAGGCGTGCCTGGATCAGCGCGCTCATACCCGGGGTGAACGGGATGTTGATGTCCACCTCAGGCAGGCACCAGAACCCGCGGTCCGCGCGGGCCACCCGCTGGTCGTGCGCGAGCGAGAGCATGGCGCCGGCGGCGAAGCAGTGCCCCTGGATCGCGGCGACCGACGGGACCGGCGAGCTGAGCAGCCGGGCGAACAGCCCGTGGACGCGGTGGACCACGTCCGCGACCTCGTCGGCGTGCTCAGTCATCCAGGCGAGATCGAGCCCGTTGGACCAGAACTTGCCCGTCGCGCTGGTGACCAGCGCGCGTGGGCCGTCGGCGCGCTCGACGATGTCGAGAGCCGTCTCGATGTCGTCGAGCCACCCCGGGTTGAAACGGTTCTCGCCGTCCCCGATGTCGAGGACGAAGACGTCACCGTCACGACGCAGCTCTGGCACGAGGCAGCTCTCCCGGGCAGCGGTCGCCGAACCCTAGGTCGCCGACCAGCCCCGAGGGCGGCCGGCCCCATCGCCCCGGCCCGGGCGCGAGCCGCCCGACGTTGCAGGAGAGGTCAGCCGCGGGATACCGTCCGCGCCTCCTGCGGGTGTAGCTCAATGGTAGAGCTCTAGCTTCCCAAGCTAGCGACGGGGGTTCGATTCCCCTCACCCGCTCCACACGAAGCCCCAGGTGAGAGCAGGTTTCCTCGCCTGGGGTTCGTTGCGCCCGGGGCCGCTCTGCTCCCATCCTGCTCCCACGCGCTTCGACGTCGGCACTGGGACGGTCGGTTCTCAGTCATCGCTCCCACCTCGGATCGTCGTCAGGTTCGCCTGCGGTCGGACGGTTCGGACCCCGTTGCTCGGCATCGCGGCTCGTCGGTTGGCCGCCGAACACCGCGTCCATGAACTGCTCCGCGGCCTCCGGCTGCATGCCGGGCATCACGTGCGCGTAGGTGTCCAGCGTGAACGCCACCGAGCTGTGACCGAGCCGCTCCGAGACCACCTTCGGGTTGACGCCTGCACGAAGCAGGAGCGTCGCGTGCGTGTGCCTCAGATCGTGGAGGCGAATCCGCGGAACGTCGGCAACCAGAACAGCGCGGCGGAACGCCTGCGTGATCGCGGGAGGGTTCCACCACCGCCCGTCGAGGCGCGGGAAGACGAGATCGTGATCCTCGGTGCGCCACGGCCGCACCTCCTCCATAGCGGCCTTGTGCGCCCGGAGGACCGCGACGGTGCGGCCATCGAGGTGGATGGTCCGGGCGGAGGCCGAGGACTTCTGCTCTTCCATCAGGATGAAGTCGTAGACGCCGTCCGGACCAGGCACGACCGTCCGCCGGACCTGCAGGTGCGCAGCCTCCAGGTCGAGGTCCGACCAGCGCAGCCCCAGGAGCTCGGAGCGACGGATGCCGGTGCTGGCCGCCATGAACCACGCGGTGTGGAGCTCGTCACCCTCGGTCTGCTGGAGGAAGCGGCGCAATTCGTCGGCGTTCCAGGTCTGCATCCGGCGGCGCTGTGCTGCCTTCTCGATCCGGGCGGCCGGGGGGTCCGCGAGAACGGCTGGGTTGCGCTCGAGGAGGCCCCAGCGGACGGCATCGTTGAGCGCCTTGCGGAGCATCGCGTGGATGCGCCGGACGGTCGTCGCTGACAAACCCCCTGTGTCATCACGGCGGCCGTCCACCATCAGGTCGGCGTAGAGCCGGTTGAGGTGTGCCGACGTCAGGTCCTGGAGCCGGATGGCGCCGATGTGGGCCACCACGTGCAGCTCGAGGTTCAACCGTCGGTCGTTCCAAGTGCTGTGCTTGACGCGTGGGGGCGCGGTCGCAGGCAGCCACTCCTCAGTCAGGTAGTTGCCGAGGGTGATCGCGTTGTTCGCGACGTAGCCGCCCTGGTGGAGGGAGGCCAGTAGCTCGGTAAGGGCGCGATCAGCGTCCCGCTTGGTCTCGAAGCCGCTCCGGAAGGTCTCGCGCCACCGACCGCGATCGTCTTTGGCGATCTTCACCCGGAAGGCCCAGTTCACGGTCGTCGCGCCGCACTTGGCACAACGCCGTCCCTCGACGCGGCGACCGCAGCCGCTGCACCGCTTGAACACGCTGCCCTTCATGCCGGCTGTGCCTCGTCAGCCAGGAGCAGCAGCGCTGCGTCGTCGGCGTCGAGGCCGAGGAGGTCGAGGAGTCGCATGGTCGGCACGAGCAGCCGTCGCCCGACCCGGATCGCGGGGATCTCGCCGCGGGCCGCTGCCCGGTAGGTGGTTCGGACCGGTAGGCCGAGCAGCCCCCCTGCCTGCTCGACCGTGATGGTGGGTGGCAGGGCTTGCGTCGTCGTCATCGCTCAGCTCCTCGTCAGGCGGCTCGCCGCTCCTTCCCCCAGGTACTGCACCTCCGTGCCACTCACCAGTGACAGACGGGCGCATCGCGCACTCCCCTGCCGCGTGCTGCCACGCGGAACTCGCTTCGAGCCCGAGGTTGCCCGCACGTGGCCATTGAGGAGCAGACGGGCGCATCCGATGCTCAAGGCGTGCGCTGGGCCAAGCAATCGCGATCGCAGCGCCGTTGCCCCTCATGGCCAGCGGCTCGATCACCGTCGCGTAGCAGCGGGACAATCACACCTGCGGTCGCTGCGGCGACGCCGCCAGCTACGAGAGGGATGGCAGCACGGCTGCGCCGGACACCCCGACCGGATGCGACGGTCTAGTAGGAGCTTGCCCGGGTTGACTCCGTGACGAGTTGATGGTTTACTAGAGAACTACTTCTCAGTTGACCTTTACCTAGGGGTGACTCTTTATGACTGCGACCGGTGCCTCGCCCTCCGCGTCACCAGAGCGCTATCGCGCGACACGCGAGCTGCACCGCAAGCCCCCACGTGACACCTTCGGGACGTACCTCCAACTGCGCGCAGTTACGCGGAGGCTCGAGGAAGAGCTTGAGACGTTCCTAGCTCGCCACGACGTGACGACAGCTGAATTCTGTGCTCTGCGGCTGCTCGTGGGTGACGGACCCCAGTCGCTGTCCCTTCTCAGCCGATGGGTATCCATCAGCAATGGCGGCACCACCAAGCTCGTTGACCGCTTGGAGGCACGCGGCTTGGTTGCGCGCATTCGCGACCTGAGCGACCGCAGGGTCGTGCATGTCGAGCCGACAGCTGAGGGCACCGAACTCGTCCAGCGCGTGTTTCCCGAGCACCTCCGGAACATCGAAGCGCTGATGGACAGCCTCGATGGCGACCAGACTGGCCAGTTGTTCGACTTGCTGACGCTGCTGCAGGCCGGCATCAACGATCGAGTGCTCAGTCGTGTACCGGGAGCACCAGACCCAGGGGTCACCTAGCCCTAATCGCTCAAGACCCTGCGGGAGGGGATCCGATGATACCGAACCGTTCCTTGCACCTATCTCTGGCCGTCGTTTCGGCGATGGTCCTGACCGCGTGCGGGGGAGGTGAGGAAACCACCGCGCCGGACACGCCGACTGACGAGCCCACGGCTCCTGAGGAGACGGGTACTGATGCGGACGACGGCCAGGACACAACGGAGCTCACCGACGTCTCGTTCAGTGCCGTGCCGTCCATGACATCGATCGGCCTGCACGTCGCCAACGATCTTGGCTACTTCGAAGAAGAAGGCATCCGCGCCGAAATCGTCGACTTCGACAGCGGGGCCGCATCTGAGCAGGCCATGCTCACCGGGGAGGTCGATTATGGCGCGGGGGGCGTCGTTAGCACCCTGCTCATGGAAGCCGCTGGAGAGGATGTCACTAACCTCGTCCTCTTCCAGAGCAAACCGATCTTCAGCTTCGTCGTTCGCTCGGATCTGGCGGGCGAAATTGCCGGCCTCGAGGACCTCGAGGGTCGCACGGTCGGAATCTCCTCCCCTGGGTCGCTGACCGACTTCTTCGCACGCCTCAGCCTCCACGAGGTCGGTCTCGACCCCGACTCGGACGTCGATCTGGTCGCCACAGGCGGCACGAGCGGGCACGTCGCTGCGCTGCAGGCCGAGCAAGTCGATGTCCAACTCACCTGGGAGCCTGGCACAACCCAGATCACCGAGGTGACAGGTGTTGGCGAAATGCTCGTAGACCTGCGAACCGATGAGGCCCCGGGGGTCGTCGGTGAGCTCATCGGCAGCTCGCTGCAGGCGCTCAACAGCACGATCGAGGAGGACCCTGAGCTGGCCGAAGCCATCGTGCGCGCCGTCGTGAAGGCTGACAACGCCATCGCGGAGGACCCATCGGTGCTCGCCGACGCGCTTGAGACCCATCTGTTCAGTGACCTGCCCCGTGAACAGATTGAACGCATCGCCGAGATCGAAAGCGCTTCGTTCAGGCCAAGCATCACCGAGGACGAGATCCAAGCCTGGGTCGACGCCTACATGGAGCTCGGGTTCTTGGAAGAGCCAATCGAGCCGAGCGCGGTGCTCGACGACCGATTCGCCGACCTCTGGCAGTAGTGCGGTAGGAAGTTGCTGACGATGACCACTGCCACCATGACGGGAGCGGACGTGAGGACGGAGGGCTCGATCACCGTCGAGTCCGTCGGCCTCACGTTTCCCCCCAAACGGGCCGGTGACGAGGCTGTTGCCGCACTCAAGGACGTCACACTCGAATGCAAACCGGGGGAGTTCGTTGCGCTCATCGGCCCCAGCGGATGCGGGAAGTCGTCCTTGCTGAACATGGTCGCTGGCCTCTTGGCACCGACGTCGGGGGACATTCGCGTCGACGGCGATGCAGTTTCCGGCGTCCACCCGAAGATTGGCTACATGTTCCAGACGGACACGCTGCTGCCGTGGCTGACCGTCCTGGCAAACGTGGGCCTGCCGCTGGAAGCCCGCGGCGAGAAGGTCGACCGGCAGCGGTGCCTGGACCTGCTCGGCCGCGTAGGCCTCCAACGGTTCGCCGACCACCATCCGGCTGAGCTGTCCGGCGGGATGCGCCAACGGGTCCAGATTGCTCGAGCGCTCGCGCAGGATCCTGAGATCCTGCTGATGGACGAGCCGTTCGGGTCCCTCGATGCCCAGACCAAGATCCTCATGCAGGACCAGTTCCTCGAGCTTTGGGAGCGGACGGGCCGCACTGTCATGTTCGTCACCCATGATCTGCAGGAAGCCCTGCGCATGGCGGATCGCGTGGTTCTGCTATCAAATCGTCCAGGCACCGTGAAGACGGTCTTCGACGTTGACCTGCCCCGCCCTCGCCGCGTAGACGAGCTCGCTCAGAACGCCGCTTACCAGACGCTGTTCGCGACGGTCTGGCGCGACCTGCGGGACGAGATCACGGTCGCCTCGGAGTGGACCGGAGGTGAGTCCAATGGATGAGCCCCGTTGGATCGCTCTACGTGACGCTGCTTGGCGAATTGTGATTCTGGCGACCTTCCTCGGTCTATGGGAGCTCACCGTGGAGCTCGGCCTCGTCCGCGACCTATGGATCAGCCGACCGAGCAAAATCGGCCAGTGGCTCTGGCGCGAGGTGCCAAGTGGGAAGTTCATGGGGCACCTGTGGCTGACAACAAAGGAGACCCTCCTCGGCCTCGCACTAGGCTCGCTCGCCGGGCTGCTGACCGGCTTCCTTCTGTCGACCTCTCGACGGGTCTACCGGATACTTAACCCGTTCATCATGGTCCTCTATAGCTTGCCGCGCATCGCGCTTGCCCCGCTTTTCATCGTATGGTTCGGCATCGGGGAGGCGTCCAAAGTCGCCCTTGCCTTCTCGCTTGTCTACTTCGTCATGCTCTTCAACACCCATGAGGGCGTGCAGAGCGTTCGGCAGGAGCTTATCGGCGCCGTCCGCACGATGGGAGCGAGCCGGCTGTTCATCTACCGACGTGTCATCGCGCCAGCGTCCGTCCCGTTCCTGGTCGCAGGGCTCCGCGTCTCCATCGGCCTGGCCCTGATTGGCGTGATCGTCGGCGAGATGCTGGCGGCCCGTGGCGGCCTAGGGCAGCAACTCGCGCAGGGGGCTAGCCTCTTTCGAACCGACGCCGTAATGGGCATCATTGCCGTCCTCGCAGTGATGGCCCTGGTCGCGAACTCGGCGATGGGCTTGCTTGAGCGACGCCTGCTGCACTGGCGGCCGGGGGTCGAGGCATGACCGAGCCAGTACACGTGTCGGGCGTCGGCATGACCCGTTTCGGCAAGCATCCTGATCGAACACTGAAGGACCTCGCTGGCGAAGCGCTGGATGCCGTGTTTGAGGACGCAGGGCTCAAGCCGGTAGACCTCGACGTGGCCTACTGCGCGAACTCGGTCGCCGGCATAGTTACCGGCCAGGAGGCCATCCGCGGTCAGACTGTCCTTCACCCATACGGCATTGGAGGCTTGCCGGTCTTCAACGTTGAGAACGCCTGCGCTAGTTCGTCGTCGGCGGTCCATCTCGCATGGCAGGCCGTCATGTCCGGAACGGCCGACACCGCGTTAGTCCTCGGCTTCGAGAAGCTGCACCACCAGGATCGCGCCGTTTCATATCGAGCACTCGCTAGCGCCGTGGACGTGGAAGTGCATCCGCCGGGCGAGGGATCCCCGTTCCTTAGACATGCGGCGGAAGCGGCCGAGGCCTACCTGGCGCGCATCGGGGGAGACCAGCGAACGCTGGCTCAGATCGCGGCCAAGTCGCACCACCACAGTTCCCTGAACCCCTACGCGCAATACCGTGAACCCTATACCGCCGAGGAGATTCTCGCGTCCCCCTCCGTAGGGGGGGGTCTCACTCGGCTAATGTGCGCTCCTATCGGTGACGGCGCCGCTGCGCTGCTCCTATCCCGCCAGCCGGGACACGGCGGACGTCCGGCCGTCAGAATCGCCAGCACAGTTGTCGGGTCTGCACACCCTCACCGCACCGACGTGCCGCCCATTGCCGAGCGAGTCGCCACACTGGCCTTCGGCGCGGCGGGTCTCGCCCCTGGCGACGTCGACGTCGTCGAACTACACGACACCACGGCCTTCAATGAACTGCGCCTCTACGAAGAGCTCGGCTTGTTCGCACCGGACGAGCTCGTCGACGTCGTGGCCGGAGACCGCACGAAGCTAGGTAGCGCCGGTCCGGTCGTGAACCCCTCCGGGGGCCTCGTGTCGCGCGGTCACCCGGTGGGCGCGACCGGCGCGGCGCAGCTGGTCGAACTCGTGTGGCAGCTGCGTGGCGACGCCGGCGAGCGGCAAGTAGAGGGCGCCCGAATCGCACTGGCGCAGAACGGCGGTGGTCGCGTCGGGCACGAGACCGCCGCGCTGGCGGTCACGCTTCTGGAGCGCTCGTTGTGACGGCCAGGCTTCTTGAGTCCAAGCCAGCGATCGTGACCGGCGGCGGGACAGGAATCGGGCTCGCCATCGCGGCCCGGCTCGTCGAGCTCGGCGCCCAGGTGGCCATCACCAGCCGCGCCGAGGAACACCTTGAGGAGGGCGGACGCTTGCTCCGGGAGCGGACTGGCTCCGACGTGCTGACCGTCGCCTCCAACGTCCGTGACCCCGATTCCGTGTCGGCGATGGTGGACCGCGTTGCCACTCAGCTCGGCTCGCCGACCATTCTCGTGAACAATGCGGCGGCCAACTTCGTCTGTCGCGCCGAGGCACTCTCACCCAATGGCTGGCGTGCAATCCAGGAAACGGTCCTGTGGGGCACCTGGTTCTGCTCGACCGCCGTCGCCCCACACATGTTCAATGCCGGAGGCGGCGTGATCTGCAACATCCTGTCCACCGTCGCGATTTCTGGGGCGGCGGGGCGCTCGCACTCAGCCTCCGCCAAGGCCGGTGTGGCGTCCCTGACGAAATCGCTCGGTGTTGAGTGGGCCGACCGGGCCGTGCGCGTGGTCGCGGTCGCTCCGGGCCCGGTTGACACCCCCGGGTCGCGGCAGAGCGTCTGGGGCGATGGCGCCGATGACATCAGCTCGCACCTGCCCATGCAGCGTATGGCCGACCCCGCGGAGATCGCGCGTGCCGTCGGCTTCCTGTGCTCCCCGGACGCCAGCTACGTCAACGGCGAGACGCTCGTTGTCGACGGCGGCGCGTGGCTCGCCGGCGCTACGTACGGACCGGGGCTTCAGGACGAACCCAACAGGAGCAAGTCATGACGAACATCCACGAGCTGAGCGCTCCCGAGGTCGAACTGCAGCTGCGTGCCCGCACCGTCGCAGACGACCTGCTGCCGACCACCCGCGAGGCCGACCGCGTTGGTGGCTTCAGCGACGAGTGGCAACAGATTCAGAAGCGCCTCCACGACGAGGGCTACCTAACGATGTACCTGCCGCCCGAGGACGGCGGCTGGGCGGCGTCGATCACCGACCTCGTGCTGGTCCAGGAACAGTTTGCTCGGCACGACGGTGGCTTCGCCAACGTCATCTCCCACGAGGCGTGTGCCTCCACAATGCTCCAGTTCGCCCAGCGCGAAGTACGCGACCACTACATCGAGCGGATGGTCGCCGGCGAGTTGACAGCCATCTGCATCAGCGAACCGACGGTCGGCACTGACATCGCCAACATGGGAGCCCGCGCGGCCCGTGAAGGTTACGGCTACCGCCTATCGGGTGACAAGCGCTACATCTCGCTGGGCGCGGCTGCGGACATCCTGCTGTTCTTCGCGCTCACCGATCCCAAAGCCGGCCTGCGGGGTGGAATCAGCGCGTTCGTCGTCGACCGGCACCAGGACGGCATCGACATCCAGCCGCCCGAGGACACGCTCGGCTTCCGCCTCTTGCCGCACTCTGACATGACGGTGCGCAATGTCACGGTCCCCGAGACCGCACGGCTGGGTGACGAGGGCGAGGGCCTGCGGATCTTCGGTGAGGGGCTCAACCTTGGTCGTCTCGGAGGCGGCACCCAAGCGATGGGCCTAGCCGTCGGCGCCTACGAGCGCGCCCTCGCGTTCGCGCGGGAGCGGGAGACGATGGGCAGGCCAATCATCAAACACCAAGCCATCGGCTTCAAGCTCGCTCAGATGGAGGTGGACGTTGAAGCCATGCGGTCTTTGACCTACGCGACTGCCCGTTGGCTCGACCGCACCGGAGATATCGGTAGCCGTGACGCATCGATGAAGGTCGCCGTCGCAAAGACGCACAATACAGATGTCGCGCTTCGCGTGTGCGGCGAAGCCGTCCAGATATTCGGGGCGCAGGGCATCTGGCGCAGCAACGATGTCGAGCGCCTGTTCCGTGACGCCAAGGTGAGCCAGTTGGTCGACGGCCCCAACGAGCTCATGCGCTTGCGGATCGCCAACACGCTGGCCCGCGGCTGAAACTGGCAACAACGAGGGACATGATGTCAAATCGCTACGGCTTCGCCGATCCAGATGGCGTGCGCGCCAGCTACTTCTACTCCCGGAACTGGGACGCCTTCGCTCGCGAATGGCAAGGGCCAGCCGAGTACGTGAACGGCCTGTGGGTCGCGCCTCGCGAGCGTATCGAGGACGTTCAGCAGGAGCGGTTCCGGAGCGTGCTGGAGTACGGCTGGAGCAATCCCTGGTACGGCCAGCGGTGGCGCGAGCACGGCATCGAGCCGGGCGACGTCAGGGGGCTCGAGGATTTGTCGCGCCTGCCGACCTTCAACGTCGACGATCTCCGTGAGTCGATCAATGCGAGCCCACCGTTTGGATCCCACCAAGGCATCGGCTTCGGGCAAGGCGAACCCATCAAGATTCAGACGTCGGGCGGCACGACGTCCAAGCCGCGGCCAACGTTCTTCACGCCGTTCGAGATGGAGATGCAGGGCGTCTCGATGGCGCGAGCGCTCTACCTGCATGGAGCTGCACCGGGCGACCGGATCCAAATCCCGACGACCCTGTCCATGGCCAATCTTGGCTGGGCATACTACACCGCCGCGTTCCACTGGATGGGGATGGTCCCCATCACAACCGGCACCGGGAACGTGACCTCCAGCAAGCGACAGCTCGAGATCGCGTTTGACTGGGGCACCAACATCTGGGGTTCGTTCCCGGAGTACCTCACCCGCCTCGCGCAGGTAGCCGAAGAAGAGGGGCTGCACCTCCCCGACCTGCCTACCAAGTTCCTCTCTACGTACCTCGGACCCGACACAGAGGGCAAGCTGCGCGAGGCCCTTGAGGAAGCTTGGGGCGCCCCTGTCTACGACAACTACGGGGCGCACGAGATCGGGCACACCTCAATCGAGTGCATGGAACGAGACGGACTCCATATCTTCGAAGACCTCGTCTATTTCGAGGTCGTCGACGTAGATACCGGTAAACCGCTGCCGGAGGGTGAGAAGGGCAAGCTGGTCGCGACCAGCCTCTACCGTCGGTACCCACCCATCATCCGCTACGACCTCAACGACGTGACGCGGATCTTGCCCGGCGAATGCCGGTGTGGCTCCCATACCAAGCGTATGGACCACTTTCTCGGCCGCAGCGACGATATGGTGAAAATTCGCGGAGTCAACGTCTTCCCGATGGCCGCGCTCGGGGCGGTGCGCAGTCGACCTGACACGACCGGGGAGTGGGTCTGCATCGTCAATCGCATCGACCGCGGGCAAGAAATCCGCGACGAGCTGTCCGTACAGGTCGAGTACCGCGACGGCGCATCGCTGGAGGACTTCAAGCGCGATCTCGAGTCGCGCCTACACGACAGCTTCGGGATTCGCGTCGAGGTCGAGCCCGTCCCGGCCGGGTCGCTCGCGGAGTACACGTACGCTCGGGAGGGCAAGGCCAGGCGGCTGATTGACAACCGCTTCAGCTAACACATGAAACGCAGAACCTGTCCGTATCGCTTCGTGATGGTCCTTGCGGCTGCCGGGCACCACTGCTTCCATCCGATCACGGCACTTGCTCACCGTCGAGGACGAACTCAGCAAGCGGCCGCGCCAAGTGCTCGACGACCGTGCAGCCGCTGGGCTGTTCACAGCGCTACTAGCCTCACGAGATCAGTGGATGGTGGGGACCTGAAGCAGTGTGTCGTCGAGCGGTGGTCGGATTCTCGCGACCCGGTCCATCAGAACCTCGAGCTCACTATCCGCCCCCGCAACAAGATCGAACACAGATGCGAAGCGGCTCAGTCCCTGCTAACGGCAGGGTACGCCCAAGCGTCGTTGCTGAACTTCCAAACGGAACTCGTAACCGCGTTCTGGGCCGAGGAGTCGCTCGCCTCGGAGCTGCGGTTCCCAATCTTCGTCGAGACCATCAGCGCGTCAGGCTTGCTCACCGGAAGCGACGCGAGAGACGCCCTTCTCGAGGCCTTCGTCGACCTGTTTAAGGACCACGAGGCCGCCCTCGACCCCGACATCCTCCAAGATCCGCGCTACGAGTTCAGGATCCACCTCGTACCGAATGTCGCGCCAAAGACGGAAGCGGACCTGGCAGGCACCTACGTCGCGGCGCGCGACCTGACCGACGAGCAGCGGGCGGCGTTCGAGTCTCTGGGCACCACGAGCACCGTCATCGTCCACGAGAAGGAGCGTGCGGTAGCGAATGCCGGGCTGCTGAAGCCGATGCAGGCCGCGCGGGAAGCCGAGCAACAGATCCCGTTCCGCTTCGGAAAACTTCGATTTCACCACCGCGTGGAGGGCCCTCACCGTCCGCTCGCCCGGTGCTTCGGACCGGCATGAGGCCGCGGACGCCCGCTACTGCGTCTACGACAAGCCCAACAAGTCATACCTCTACACCCCGGCGTACGTGAAGAAACTCGTGAAGGCAACGCGTACGGCCAGCAAGTTCCGCAAATTCTTGGGGCGGGATCCGATAGCCAAAACGAGTGCGAGTGAGGGGTGACCCCTGCTCGCAGCGGCCGCGATCGACGACGGGGCCGATACCTCAACTGCACCTGTAGCCGCGCCGGGAGACCCCCACGGATATCGACTGACGGTACTCGGACTGGCCAGCTAGACACCGGCGCCGGCGAGCAGTTGCTGGAACTGCAGCTCGGTCTCGGCGGTGGGGATGGTCATGGTTGCGGTGACGTCGTCGGCTTCGTCGGCGTACCGATCGCGTAGCTGCTTCCAGATCCGGCCAACCTGGTCGCGTCGGCCTCGGACAACCTCAAGTCGGGCCCACTCCAGGTAGAGCGGCTCGGACGGGTCGCAGAGCAGCAGGCCACGCTCGATCGCGGTCTTCGCTGCGTCCCACTCGCCGTTCTGGCGGTAGTAGCTGGCGGCCTCGAACGCTGCTTCCTGAAGCTCGGTGATCGCCCGTTGGACGACGTCGGTGGCCCACGAGACCGGCAGGCCGGCGAAGGGCTCCCCACGGACCAACTCCAGCGCGGCCGTCATCTCGCGGTACCGAACAGCCTCGGGGAGCTGCCGCGCAGCGGCGAGGCGTGCGAACGCCCGGTCGAGGTCGGTTCCCACGTGGTCGGAGAGCTGCGGCCGCGCCGTGGCGGACTGTCGCCTCGGCACCAGCAGCTGACCGTCTGGGCCCTCCCCGAGGGCATCACGTGCCTTGGCCATCGCGGCCTTGACGCGCTGGCTCCCGGGCCTCGCCGCCTTGCCTGCCCATACGGCGTCCTCGAGCTGCTCCCGTGTGATCCCGTGGCGGTGGGTCGCCAGGTAGGCGATGAGTTCCATGGTCCGCGGCGTCAACCCCTCCAGCATTTCGCCGTCACGGACGATCTCGACCTGTCCGAGCAGGAGCACCTCGACGAATCGGGGTTCGTCGACCGAGGGCAGAGACACCACGACCTGCTCGCCGGCGCCGTCGCCCGCCTCGATCGGCACGGCGGCGTCGAGGTCGGTGCGACACAGCTCGGTGTCGATCAGGCCTGGGTCGACCTGGGGAAGCGCCAGCTCGACACGGCCACCATCAGGGAGCCGCAGCCAGCCGCGCTCCTCGGCGACCTCCAACACCCAACCGCTGTCGGGGGCATCCGCCCCAGCGATGACAGCGACCAGGCCGCCCATACCGTCCGGCACCCGTGGTGCGATGGTCCCCTCGTGGCAGACCAGGAGCCGCGGGACACGGTCCTCGGCGATCACGTCCGCGTCACGTTCGGCAACTGCTGCCGCCAACTCCGCGGTCGGGTCGTCGGTAAGCCGGACCTGGTCGAGCGTGTCGAGCAGTTCGTCGCCCACCACGACGACCTCGAGCGGCCCGGCGGTCCGAGAGGCGGCGACCTCCAGCGTGATCGCGCGGAGACGTTGGCGCACTGCGGAGTCGTCGCCGGTGACCGTCAGCGAACCCATCGCCCCGAAGTCCGCCAGGACGTTGGTCTCGCCGGTACGTCCGGCGGTCACGAGCAGCGGCAGACCGATCGACCGGACGGGCCCTCGGTCACCGATCCGCGCTGACCAGCCGATCGGTCCGTCGGCAGCGAGGTCCGCGACCGCCCACGGTGGCGGCGGCTCGGGCACTTCAGCACCGTCGGCCAACAGCAACGTCACCTCACCGCCGTCGGTCACCGTGACCAGCGGTGCGGCCACCCCCTCCGGGATCGAACACAGCAGCGACACCAGATCGTCCAGGGTGTCGTCCGGTGGTGTCGCCGCCTCGAGTCGGCTGACCTCCGCCTCGACGTTCGGTGCCGGTGTGGGGAGCCGCAGCCCCTGTGGACGTTGTTCGAGCGCGGCACGTCGTCGACGGCGCAGCAACGACACCGTGCCGGCTGCCAGCAGCGTCGCGGCGGCGGCGCCTGCGGTCAGCCCGACAGGGACGCCCCACGCCGTCCTCTCCCCTGCGTCGTCGCTGTCCGGGTGGTCCCACGCATCCGCCGAGGCTCCCTCCGCGCCGTTGTCGATCGCCGCCTGCCAACGTCCGCCTGCGGGGTCGCCCTTCGGCTCACGAGCCGCTTCGGCTGATGGAGTGTCGTTGTGTGCGCGGTCCTCCTCGCCGAGGGAGCCGTCCCCGCCAGCATCACTGCCGGCGTCCGCAGGCAGCGGGATCTCGGCCGAACGAGGCGGCTGCTCCGCTGTGGCCTGCTGTTCGTCGGCTGCGCCATCCAACGGTGGCAGGAGCATGCGCTGGCCGGGGTAGATCAGGTCCGGGTCGCCCGGCGGTTCCAGGCGGTCGAGGTTCATCTCGACCAGGTCGCCCCAGTAGATGGCTGTCTCGGTGTCGCTCGGTGCTGCGCCGTGCGCCTCCCTCAGCGTGTGCTCGGCGATCGACCAGAAGCTGTCGCCGTCCGCGACGACCACCTCGTCGTTTCCGCTAGCGGGCGGGGGTTCGGGATCCAGAGCGACCGGCACCGCACGCTCGGGCTCGGCGACCATCTCCGCTGGTACCAGCAGCCGCCAGCCAGCTTCGACGAACGCCTCGTCGCCGCTCAGGATCCGGCCGTCGACGTCGCGCCCCTTGTTGGCCTCCCGCAGCTGTTGCGCCGCCCCGGCGTCCCCGACGGCCGTCTGCGCGAACCCGGCCCACGAGTCGCCCTCGACCACCTCGACGACGAGCATGCCGTCCGGGACCTGCTCGCCGTGCGCTGTTCCGCCGTCGTAGGAGGCCACAGCTGCCGGAGGTGCAGCCGCGTGGGCCGCTACGGGTGAGGCCCATCCGCTCCCGGCACCGAGCTGACCGGCCAACGAGACGATCGTGGCCACCAGCGCCTGGACCGGCGCGAGCCTCACTTTCGAGGCTCGGCCGCTGAGCGCGGCGACCAGGTCGACACCCACCGCCGCCACCAGGCCGGCCCACGCCAGCCATCCGGCGGCCGCGACGACCTTCAACCACGTGGAGGTGGCCACGGTCCCGGTCAGCAGCGAATCGCCGACCAACCCCCAGTCGATCGGCCACGCCGGCAGAGGGTTGCCCGCCATCGCTGCCAGCACCAGCGGGGGCGCCAGCAGCAGGCCCAGGATGCCGGCCAGCTTGGCCGCTGCCTGTAGACGTCTCATCGCTCGTCCCTCCGTCAGCGGCTCACCACGGACTGGATCTCGCCGACCGGGAGCGCCACGGTCTCGATGGTGGTGTCCGCTGGCAGCGTCCCTGCGCCAGCGAGTGGGCCTCCCGCGACCCACGTCAGCGTCCAGCGCACGGTCGCCGTCACGGTGTACGTCTCATCCGGCTGAGCCGCGGAGGTGCGCTCGTAGACGTGGAAGCAGTCCGATCCGCCGACCTGGTCGTAGTAGCTCCGCCCGAAGTCGTACCTGGTGCCACCGGTCGGGCAGGTCAGGCTCGGTGACCCGTCACCAGGGTCGACCTCCAAGCCCTGTGGTTGGGCGGTCACCTCGACCCAGAGCGGTCCGTCCTCGGCGCGCGCGGTCACCGGTTCGGAGACGTCGGTCCACCACCACGACTCGGCGCCGACCACGCCAAGAACCTGTCCGTCGGGCGCCGAGTCGTACAGGTGACGCAGTCGCGGAGACGGGAGGTCGAGCGTCGCGGTGGCCTCCAGCAGCAGCCCGTCACGGATCTCCTCCCAGTCCGGTTCGGGTTCATCCTCAGGCCCCCCGCAGTTCTGGCAGAGCCAGGTCTCGCCCGAGGTCCCGTCGTCACACTCGTAGCGGTACAGGACCCAGTGCTCGCCGCCGTTGCGGATCTCCGATTCGTGCCACTCGCTCAGGCGCCACTCGCAGGCCGGGCCCCCGTCCCCACCGCCTCCTCCATCAGAGACCGGTGTTCCGTCGTCGGGCCCCGAGCCCTGGTCTCGGTCACCAGGGCAGGTGACGCCGACGGTGATCTCGCTCGGTGGAGGCTCCGGGTTGGGTTGCCTGACCTCGACACAGTCATCGCTCTGCGCGGCCGCAGGCCAGGCCAGCAGCAACGAGGACAACGCCAGCGCGCCCGTCAGGTACACGAGCCGGATCAGAGGCATCGGTGGCCCTCCGGTGCGTCGGGAGATCCAGCGACCACGATCCCGTCGCCCTCGGACTCGACGGTCTCGGCGAAGCGCCACTCGCCATCCTGGAGCTGCCAGCGACCGCGGCTCAGAGCGCGCATCTCGTCCTTGACCAGCTCACCGTCGATGATGGTCATGGCGTCGGGATCGCGGTTGCCGTCCAGACACCACTCGCCGGAGACCTCCGTCCGCGTGGCGCGGATGAGCTCGAGGTCGTAGGCGATGTCACCGCGGACACGGCCGGTGGGCTCGACCGGTTCGGTCTCGAGGATCTGCTCCCACCGGGCGTCGGTGACGAGCGGCTCCAACGCCTCGCGCTCCTCGAGGCCGAACGACGAGTCCACCCACGCCTGCACGGCCTCGTCGTGAGCCTCCCAGTTGGCTTCGACCTCCTCCGCGATGGAGGGCGGAACACAGTCCGCGGGCGGCTCCTCGGCGCGGAGGGCCGGGATGTCCTCGACGAGCCAATCGCCGTCAACGAACTGGTAGATGACCTCGAAGCGTGTGTAGGTGGGGGTCGACTCTGGCACTGCGGGGGCAGGCTCGCCGGTCGCGATGTCGACGGGTTCGGTCTCCTGCAGGGCGCACAGCTCGACGCGTTGCTGCTCTGCTCCGTCGCTCGCCGGGCGGATGACCTCTGCATGGGTGACTTGGCCCGATGGGCCGGATCCCGTCTCGGCGATCACGCTGAGACGATCGGTGAGGAACTCGTCGGCTGGCGAGTCGCCCACCACGATCCCGGCGCCGGCCCCCTCGATATCGATGTCCGCGGGGTCCATCGGTGCGAGCTGGATGATGGCGTGCTGTAGAGCGGTGTACTGCGCCACGGCAGTCTCAGCATCGATCATCGCTGCCTCGTCATCTGGCCCCGCGGTCGGCGACGAGGTCGGTGGCTGCGGGTCGCCGTCGGCTGCGTTCGGACTGCAGCCGCCGAGGAGGACCGCGACCGCGGCCAGCGCGACGAGATGCCGTGCGTCGAGGTTCGTCATGGGGAGCTGACTCCTTGCAGCAGGTCGGAGGTCGCGCTCGCTGAGACCGTCCGGCTGCGCACGCCGAGGAGTGCGAGCAGCGGCAGGTCGACCGTCGTCTCCACGGTCACGCTGATCGAGGTCCCGTCGGTGGCCACCACGATGGGCCCCGGGGTCATCTGCCTCGCGGCGACGACGTCGCGCGCTTCGCCAGCGGCCAGCGACGGGTTCATGGCGCGCGTCGCAGGGTCGACTGCCAGGGCGCCGGCTCGCGCGGCGGCCCTGGCGGTATCGCCCGTCTCCGAGACCGCCGACAGCACTCTCGCGCCGTCGGTGACCAGCGCGACCAGGACCATCGTGATGGTCGCCAGCCCGAGCATCCAGACCGTCGCCATCCCGTCCTCGTCGCGCATGCACCGGATCACCATCAAGCACCTGCCTCGACGATGTAGCGGTCGACCGTCGACACACCGACGGCTTCGAAGGTCCGGGTCCCGACGTTGAGGCCGCGCATCGGGTCCGTGCGAAGCTGGCAGCGGATCGTCACGGTGACCAGCTGACCTTCCCGGACGGTGCGCACCGTCAGTGCGTCGCACACGTTGGCCAGCCGGTCGGTCGCCAGCTGTTCCGCACGGGCGGCACGGACGGTCGGATCCCGGGTCGCTGCCGCGGACCGGGCCGCATCGGAGGCAGCGAGCTCGAGCTCGCCCGGGGTCTGACCCGCGGTCCCCGCCCACAGCACGAGCCAGATCAGCAGCGCGACCAGCGGCACGTAGAGGACGACCTCGACCAGCATCGAGGCAGCCTCGTCGCGCGGATCGCTGATCACGGCAGCCACCGCTCGTGGGTCGCTGTCTGGGAGACCGACACGGTCCTCGGCAGGGCAGGCGCGATCGCGGGGGCGAGGGCGGTCACCGTCATCGTGACCGTCCCGGCGGTGTCGTCCACCGTGGCGGCCGCCGTCACGCCGGTCGCCGCTGAATGGTCCTCCAGGACCTGGCGTGCGCGCGCAGGCCCGTCGGTCGTCGGGATCGCCCCGTACACCGTGGCCTCCTTCAACCCTTCGGCCGTCGCGGTGATGACGACCTGCCGGGTCATCAGGTACATCCCGAGGTGGAGCAACAGGACCATCAGCAGCGCGAGCAGCGGCGCGAGCAGCACCAGCTGGACCACCTGGGCGGCTCCGTCCTCGGCGGCGAGACGTCGTCGCCAGGTGCCGACCGGCGGTGCCGGTCGAACGGCATCGCCTCCTCGACGGCTACGGCAACGACGCATCGGTCAACCGCCGGAGGACGGCAGGTTGGATGCCTCGTTCTCCGCCCAGGGTTGGATGATGCCGAGCACGATGATCACGATCAGCGCGATACCGCCGGCCATCAACAGGCCGCCGACGACGTCCGAGACGCCGTCCTCCTCGCGGATCCGCTTGGCACCAGTGGTAGCCCAAGCGACCGCGTGCGGAAGTGGGGCGATCAGCAATGCCAGGACCTGGGAGGTCCACGCGAGGACGGTCACTACCGGGCGGCGGAGGTGTGGGGGATGCATCGTCAGCTCCTTGTCTCGTGCGTTCTCCAGGTCGTTGCCGTGGTGGTCAGGTGCCGATGAAGGTGGCCAGGGCCGGGAAGATGATGAAGATCACGACGCACAGCCCGAGGCCCACCAGCGGGGCGGCCATCTGCTTCTCAGCGCGGTTGGCGGCCGTGAGCTGGGTGGCGAGTTCCTCGTCGCGTAGCGAGGCAGCCCGGGCCGTGAGGGCGCGCGCCGGCGACGACCCCTGACGCGAGGCGATGCGCAGCTCCGCCGCCAGGGCACGCAGCTCCACCATCCCGAGCTGGGCCCCGAGTTCGTCGAACGTCTGCCAGATGCTCGAGCCGGACTGCACAGCCCGTTCGAGAGCGCGCTCCAGCGCCGTGAACGACCAGCCGCTGCCCGCCGCGGCTGCGTCCCGGAGGGCCTGCTCCTCGGCGGTGCCCGCACGGATCATCGTCGCGGTGAGCTGCAGGTATGCCGCAAGCGCCAGGCTCAACTCGCGTCGACGCTTCACCGCCTGGTCGCGGGTCTCGTACATCGCCAGCCACCAGCCTGCGGCGCCTCCGGCCAGGCCGACCGCCGGCGCGGCAGCCAGAGGCGCGCCCAGCGCCGCGAGACCCGCGGGCCAGAACAGCACGGGCACGACCGCGCCAGTCGCCGCCCACAGCAGCCGTCGGATGAGGAGCCGTTCGATGGTCGTGCCGGTGACCGCGAGGTCCGCGGCGAGCCGGTCGTCGACCGGGGTCAACCGTTGTTGGACACGGACCAGACGGCTGCGTCCGCGCTCGTCCACCGACGGCGCCGTCGACAGCGCGGTCCGGATCCGTTCGGAGAGCGCGGCAGGCCGTGGCACGAGAGCCACGACGGCCAGCGCCGCTGAAGCTGCGGTGAGCGCGCCGGCGAGAAGCCCGATGCTGACCATCAGCCCGCCTCCTCACGGATGAAGAAGCGCGACGGCCGCTGAGGTCGTGCCATCCGGTCGAGCGACCACAGGCACAGCGCTGCGACGCCAAGGATCGCTGCCAGTACCACCTGTCCCAACGAGGTGGTGTAGACGGCCATCAGCTCCGGGTTGGCGAGGGTGAAGTAGCAGGCCAAGGCCGCGAAGATGGCGATGACCATCCACCGCTCGGTGCGTACCGACTGCAGCCGCGCGTCGATGTCACGCTGTTGGCGCACGTCCTGCTCCCCCCAGGCGATGAGGTCATCCAGGGCAGTGGCTACCCCGACGTTCTGACGGGACAGCGCGTTGACCAGGACCGCAACCGCGGCGTCTGCCACGTGGTTGTCGACGTCGTTCGCGAACCCGCGCAACGCGCGGATGGGACCGAGGCGCTCCATCCGCGCCACCATCCGGTGCGACGCGGACGCGAGCGGCGAGTGGGGTGGCTGGAGGGTCGCGACCTCGGCCAGCGCCTGCTCCAGACCGCTGCCGGCAGCCAGCACCGTCCGAAGCTGCAGCAGCCACAGGTGGACCGCTTCGAGCATCGCCTGCTCACGCCGCCGCTGCCGGCTGGTGGCGATCATCGTCGGTGCCAACCAGAGCACCGCGGCCGCCGCGACTCCGAGGACGACGATGCGAGTCGCCACGAGGATCACGAGGGCCACTACCACGGCGGCCAACGTTCGGCGGTGCGAGAGCAACCCAGCAACGAGTCGGCGATGCCGCTCGATCTGCGGGACACCCGTAGTTCCGGCTGCGGCCAACAGCGTCAGCAACGCCACGGCGGACAGGACGCCAGCCACCATCCCTGCCAGGCTCGGGCTCACCGGATCACCTGCCCGTTGGATGCGGAGGCCGGCACGAACCCGTACGGCGCCAGCCGCTGAACGAGCCGGTGCGAGAGCCCACCCGCACGCAACGTGGCGCGACCATCTGAGCCAGGGACGAACACGTCGTGGAAGGTGGCCTGGCCCTCAGCCATCGAGACCTCGGCGACCTCGGAGACGAACCGGGCGCCGCTCGAGGGATCCTGAGCCTGGAAGATCACCAGGTCGACCGCGTCGGTCAGCAGCTCCATCGCGGCACGTTCACCGAGTTGGCCGGTCCTGATCATCAGCGCGCGCAACCGTCCGATGGCCTTGTGCGCCGAGGTGGCGTGGACCGTGCACATCGAGCCGCCCGTCGACCCGAGCATCGCGTCCACCATCTGTTCGGCCTCGACGTCACGAACCTCGCCGACCACCACACGGTCGGGGTTCATCCGCTTGGTGAGCCGCAGACAGTCGGCGAGCGTGAAGAGCCCGGCCGCCTCGGAGTTCGAGCTACGGGTCTCGAGCGACACGAGGTCCGGGTGCAGCAACTGCCCGTTCGCATCGATGGCTTCTGCCAGCTGGAGTTCGCGGGCGTCCTCGGCGGTCACGATGCGTTCGCTGGCCGGGACCTCGTTGAGCAGTGCCCGCATCAGCGTGGTCTTACCTGCGCCCTGCCCACCGGCGACGACGAGGTTCAGCCGAGCACGGACCGCAGCGGTCAGGAACCGGGTGAGTTCGTCGGAGAGCGCACCGACCGCGACCAGCTCCGCGAGTCGGTGCAGGGTGGTGGTCGGCCGACGGATGGTGATGGAGGGGCGGTCCGAGACGACCATGACGGCGGACAGCCGGTGCCCGGATCGCAGCTGGAGGTCCAGGGTCGGGTTGGCGCGGTCCCAGGAGCGCGGCGTCTCGCCGTGCCGTGACGCCACCAGTTGGAACCGCTCGATGAGCGCGTCGTCGGAATCGGCCACCGCCGGGAGCTGCTCGCGGGTGCCGTCGTCGAGCACAGCGAAGACCCGGTCGTGTCCGTTGACGTGGATGTCCTGCACGCAGGGATCATCGAGGAGTGGCTGGAGACGGCCGAGGCCGAACAGCTCGGCCCAGAGCGCTTCCCGGGCGGCGGCGAGCGTCGGCTCGCTGACGTCGAGGGCGGTCACTTCGCCGGCCACCGCCTGCCGTCGGAAGTCCTTGACGGTCTCCGCGATCCACATCGCTCCCCGTTCGACCAGGTCATCACCGCGGAGCTGTTGGTCGTCGACCGCGTCGGAGAGTCGACGTTCGAGCGGCGGCAGGGCCCAGGTCACGATCTCGCGGACCGCGGGCCGCGACCACTGTTCGAGCAGTCTCCTCACACGCCCACCTCGGCTCTGGGGTCAGCGAGTTCCTCGGGGTTGACGCGCTCCATCAGCTCGCCGGCCTGACGCACCAGGGGTAGACGCGCCAGCAGCCAGCCGCCCGGCGCGCCGACCCCGCGGAGAGCAGCTGCTGCACGACGGTCGTGAACGAGTTCTGCGATCACCGGCCACCCGAGGGTCTCGGACACCTCGCGCTGGTCGTAGTGACCATCACCTCGCCGTCCGGGTGCGAGGACCACCTCCACCGAGCAGGTTCGTTCGAGCAAGGGCCGCCACGTCGTGGCTGCGGTGGCCTGTTCGACGTTGCCCTCGAGCACGAGCCACAACCGGTCAATCCGGCGCAGCAGCTCCACGGTCGCGTCGTCCGGCTGGAGGCGCCCCAGATCGATGAGCGCAGGCCGGTCGAGATCAGCGATCCGGTCGGCGAGGAACCTCGTCGTCCCCGACCGGCTCATCGTGATCGCTGACGGATCACCTGCGAGCAGACGTGACGTTCCCGTCCACGGTCGTGCACGCTGCCAGAGCTCCGAGGCCGTCGCCTCCTCGGTCGTGGCCTCGACGAGACCGGGCTCACGATGCCATCCCCACCTCGTCGAGAAGACGCCACCATCCGGTGGGCACTCGATGATCAACAGGGGCCTTCGCGAGGCCGTAGCCATCGCGGCGATCAGTGTGGACACGCCAGGGGCACCCCCCAGAGACGCGAGCGCGACCCGGATCACGGGATCACCGCCAGGGACACCTCGCCCGCCGCCCCCGCGCTCGCTACGTCGGCAGCCGCTCCGGCAGGGACCGCGATCGTCACCAGCCGGGTGGCAGATGCGGCGTCGCCGAGCAGCGTGACCGCGTCGACCGTGGCGCGTTCGACCAGCACGGCCGACTGCCCGGCCGAGGTCCGGATGACCGTCACCACGTCGCCCGCACGGAGGGACGGCGTCGGCCACCCGCCGGGTGGAAGGGCGAGCCCGACCAGCGCTTCGCCGTCGTCGACCGGGAGCGTGTCCAGCACCAACGCCGCTGACAGCAACGTGCCAGCCGGCAGGTCGGCCGCCCACACCCCGCCCGCCAGTTCCGAGGACCGTGAGCTCGACACCTCGACCAGACCAGCAGCCGCGGATGTGGCGACCTCCGTCGGCACCATTTGGCTGGCGTCGACGGTCTCGCCACGGAGGACGTCAGTGCCCAGCGACCACACCTGAGTTCGTGCCGATGCGCGCTCCAGCCCACTGGAGACCACCAGCCACACGAGCAGCGCCAGGAGGACAGCCGCGAGGGCGAGCAACGGGCGGCGACGGCGAACCGGTGTGGGCAACGTTCCCGGCGTGCTCGCCGTTCCTGCTGTTGACCTCCGCGTGACCCCCGTCACTCTGCTCACCTCCCCGGTGACCGGGGCGGGCAGCGGCGCGCTCGAGAGCTCCCTAGGTGTTGGGAGCCACCGACGTGCCGTGGCTTCGTCTTCACACCGGCCTGCCGGGCCAAGGTTCTCGAGGCTGGCCGAGCAGCGACCGAACCGGATGCACGTCGTTCGGGTAGCACCATGTCCACGTCCCTCCGTCGACGAGGTACTGCACGACAGCACCTCGCCCGTGTGACACGCGACTGACTATAGGCATCGATCGGGCGCGGTGCGCCCGAGAATCCACACCCGGCCAGTCCGACGAGGACGTGGGTTTCGAGGCCCTCACCGCTGCGACTGCGCTCGCCTGCACCCATAGCCGGGTGCGGTCACCCCGCTGCAGCGACGTCGAGCAGCGCGGCCGCTGCCGTACGGATCGCGGTGATCTGCCCGAGAGGTAGCTCACCGAGGGGTTCGCCCAGACGCTCGGCGGGCAGGGCGGTCACGAGGTGCGTGCGCGCTCGCCACCGGCCGACGGTGACGACCAGCGGTGGGGCATCTGGTGCGTCCGCTGCGTCGACGAGTGGGACGGCCAGCCGCCATCCGGACGGCTCCATGGCCTTCGCCTGCACCTCGACCCAGGTGCTGCCGTCGGGCCTGCGCCAGACCTGTCCCGCACTCACCGGGCACCTCGGATGAGCCGACCGAACAGTTCGTCTGCCGGCCCTTCGGCGGCAACCATTTGGGCCGATCGGCGCAGCTGGTCGGTACGGGCTCCAGCGACCAGCAACCGCAGGCCAGCCTCGACCTGGCCAGCGAACGTCTCGGGCACCACACGGTCACGGGCCAAGGACTCGAGTTCCGCGAGCAACCCCTCGTCGACCCGTACCGACCGTGACTGTCGAGCCATGCACCAGGCTCCTTGTCGTGCTGCGGGTGGGTTTCCACGCCTCCGTGAGGATCCACAGTACCACGGTACGTAGTTCGAATCGCGGTACGAAACGTGATACAGCCACGGGTGGGCATCAACCCGCCCGCACCGGTCGAACAACTCCCCCTGCGGAGGGTCGGTCGCAGCCTCGGCTTGGAGCTGCGATGCACGATCCCACCCCTGCCCCGTACGGCGCCGTCACCCGCCGCTGGACCGCGCTTGATGACCGCGCACGCGACGGCCACGCCCAACGGCTGCTCGACGTCCTCGTCGCTGACGCGCACATCGAGCGTCCTGGCCGTGATCAGGGGCTGCACTACCGCCGCCTCGTCAGCGCTGCCGTCGAGGGTGACCAGCAAGCCTTCGCCTGGCTGGCCACCAGCCACCGACCCCTGCTGCTGGCCAGAGGCCGGGCGCTGTTCCGCAGCGATCCGGCCGAGTGGGGCTCGGTGTGTCTCGAGCTGCTGCACCGCACCTTGTGCGACACCGACACCAACGGTCGGTGGGGACGCCAGCAGGTCGCTGCGACCCTCAGCCGACGCCTGAACAAGACGGTGCGCGACCACCTCTCCCGCACACGCCTCGAGCGACCGCTGCGCGAGACGGTCGCCGCCCGCTTCACCGTCGACGAACGCGATCCCCACCTCGACCTGTCCGCCGATCTCGCCGAGGCGCTCCAGCAGCTCGACCCTGCTACGCGCGATGGCCTCACCGCCCTCGCCGATCGGGTGCACCTGGCAGAGATCGCCGCACGTCATGACATCAGTCACGACGCTCTGCGCCAACGGCTCGTCCGTGCTCGAGCCCACCTCCAGCCGCAGCTCGAGACGTACCGGCGGTCGGCATGATGTCCCCCGGCGACGAGCCAGTGACGCTCCAGATCGCGCTCCTCGGACAGGTCGATCCGACCCTTCGCGGGCGCGAGCGCTACCACGCGGTGCTGGCATGGACCGAACGAGGTGAGCGCTACTACCGGAGCTTGACCTCCGCCTCGCCACCCGGGCGGGGCCCCGTCGTCACGGTCGCTCCGCCGGCGGACCTTCCGTCTCGCATCAGCTCGGCGGGCCACGGCTGGCGCACCTGGGTCCTGGATTCGATCCCCGTCGAGCTGCGCCACCTGCCGCCCTCCGGTGCTGCTCAGCAATTCGCGATCCGGTTGGCCGGTTGATGCCGGCGCCCACGCACCCAGCAGTCGATCGTCGCGCAGAAGCCGACGCCATGCTCGAGGCCGCCCTGCAACGGCTCGTGGCGTCCGGTGAGTACGCCGAGTGGTTCACCAAGCTCGCCACCCTCCACCGCTACTCAGCCGGCAACAAGATGCGCATCATCGCGCAGCGACCTGACGCCACCCGCGTCGCTTCGTACCGGACCTGGCAGCAGCTCGATCGCCACGTGATCAAGGGTGAGCGTGGCATCGCCATCCTGCATCCACGACCGTTCTGGGTCGACCCGACCACCGGTGAGAAGGCCGCGCCGCCACGCAACGACCACGAGCACGACCGGCTCGTCAAGAAGCTCGGCTACGGCACCGGCTACGTGTTCGACGTCGCCCAGACCGAGGGGTCCCCGCTCCCCACCCTCGATCGTCCCGTCCCGGACCAAGCACCCGTCGAGCTCACCACCCACCTCGTCGGCTACTGCCACGACCAGGGCGTCAGCGTCGAGACGCAAGCGCTGCCGGAGCACCTTCGCGGCTACTACCAGCGCGATGGCGACCTCATCGTCATCAACGACGATGTCTCCGATGGTGAGCGGGCTGCGGTGCTCGCGCACGAGCTCTCCCACCGCGAGGACCCCGAACTCGTCAGCGCGTTCACGGCGGGTGAACGCGGCTACTACCGCCACAACCGCGGGGACTGCGAGGCGGTCGCCGAAGCCGCCGCCCACGTCATCTCCGCCCGGTTCGGGTTCGACATCACGGACCACGCCGCCGGCTACATCGCTGGCTGGGTCGATGGTGACGTCGACCGGTTCCGACAGCTACACGGCCGCGTCGACCAGGTGACCTGTCAGCTGGTCCCACCCGATCACCTGGACCTCCAGCTCACCGCAGCCGCCAGCCGTGCTGCCGATCTCGCCGCCAGTCGCGGCCCCCGTCGGCGGTGACGAGCGTGGACGGCGCGCCGACGGACCTGCAGCTCGAGGTCATCGTCCGCCACATCGCGAGGCTCCACCTCGAGATCGAACGCGGGCTCCGTGACCCGGCTCAGCTCATCCGACTGATGAGCCCCCAGGCCGAACTGCAGTGGCAACGCACCCGGGAACGCGGTGGCCGACTGCCCGGCGGACCCGTACGCGACGCCGACCTCGGACCGGTCCAACTGCGACGCGACCACGAGGGGCTGGTCTACGCCGCGGTCACCACGCCCACCCAACGGGGCCGGTGGGGGGCACTCACCCTCGTGCTCCACGCGGAAGGACGCACCGTGTCGATCCGCCAGGCCAAGCGACTCCACGCCGGCCTCGACTACGGCCGGACCATCCGGGCCAGTGAGGACCAGCTCCTCGATCGCCTCGACCATGCGATGGAGGAACGCCGCCTCGTGCTCGCCGCCATCGAAGCCACGAGGGTTCCAACTCACGCCGATCCACCGCGCGGCAGCACCAGCCCAAGCTCGGACACCTGGAAGAAGGTCCTCGCGCAGCTCGACACCGAGATCACCACGCTGATGCAGACCGACCTGCACCGCCACTTCCACGCCGAGCCACAACGCCCCCGGCTGAGCCGCTGACCCGCGGCGCGGGGCTCCGGTGGGAACCTCGTGGGATAGCAGCAACGGCTGCACCCGTTGATAGCTGGCGAGGGGCCCCTTCCCAATTCGATCACATGTGAGTGGCTGCGATCTGTCCGAATACGCCCGGGAGACGACCGGGGTTAGGACGTCTCGGATGGCGAGACGCCCGACGAGACACCTCTCCCGGCATAGTTCGACGATCGCTGGCCGATGGCTTCGCCAGACGACGAGCAGTTGCTCGTCGTACACGAAGGGGCAGCAACCGTCAGGCTTCAGCGGCGGCGATTGAGCAGCCAACTCGTACGCTGGTTCAACTTCTGGCGGTCGGCGCGACCGGCTGCGGCCAGCAGTGGTAGCTCAAGCTTGCGCAGCAGTGACGCGGACGCGACCGCCAACTGGGCTGAAGACTCCGCGTCGGTTCGCTCGAGCGCACCAAACACCTCTTCGGCGGTCGTGACCATCCCGGCCAGCTCCACGGTGAGCTGAGTGCCGGGCTCGTCGAGCATTGCGACCGCGGCCGCGACGCTCTGGGCGGCCAGATCCTGGCTCTGGCCATGCGCCGCGGTCGCGCGGTGGTAACCGAGGACGAGCTGGCCGGCGACTTGGCCAGCGACGTCCGCTGGCGCGACCTCGCGGCACGCCTTCGTGATTGTGGCGGCCGTCCACGCGGGCCAGGTGCGTCCGGCAGTGACGTCGTCGCTGACGGTGGCGGGAACGACGCCGGCCGGCAGGCGGCGCGCGAGCGTGTCGAGCATCAAGCCTACGACGCGGACGGCCTCCCGCTGCTCGTCGTCGGTCCGGGCCGCGTCAGACGCGCCAGCCAGAGCGACCGCGAACTCGTGCGCTGCTAGCTCCCACAGCACTAGCTGCGCGGCGGACTCGTTGGCCGTGCCGTCCGGGACGAGCCCGAACGCGGCATGCTCAGGGTCGGCGACGCCGTCCAGGATCGCCCGGAACGTCCTCTCCGCGAACAAGTACGTCGTCGATGACGGATCGATATCTGCTTCGATTCGCTGCGCAAGCGCCGTCATCGTGCCGTTAGCGGTGACGGGGTCAGCGTCTGCGAGCGCCGCGTGCCGTGCCGCACGAACCTGCAACTGCCCCAACTGGTGCCCCTGTCATGGTGATGCCGAATGCCGGACACCGTTGTGGTATCGGCGGCTGTGGCGACGGCCTTGAGAACGTGAAGGTCAAACACCTGACCCGTTCCAACACCCCTCCGGCGATCCCGCGCCCGACATGAGCTCCTGACCCGGTGGCTGCCCCGGGCAGGCGAGCTGATCTGGGTCGAGTTCCTCGACCACCTCGTGATCGCCGGTGGCCGGTGGGTCTCCCTGGCACGCCTCGGACCCCTGGGGACCCAGTCAGCAACGCACCCCTTGCCTCAGGCCGGATCACTGGCGACGAGCGCCGGCGAGTCGGGTGCTCGCCCAAGCGGCGAACTACCGATGCGCGGGGGGCTCCATCAACGAGTGGCGGCCGTTCCAAAGCGCCTCGCGGAACTGGGGCCACTGGGACAGCGGGTCGAACCGGGCGGCAGCCTCGTCGATCAGCGCGTAGGCACACTCTCGTCGCGCCGCGATCCGTGCCGTCTCCTGGTCGTCGTCTAGGTCGACCCAGCGTGAGTTCAACCCGAACGCCGCCGTCAGCGCCGAGGCCATCTCGTCCCGGAACAGCATCCACTCGTCCGCGTGCCCGCAGCGACGAGCGATCGTCGCGAAGTGCAGGAAGCTGTCCCGCTCGATCTGCGGCAACTCGTCGAGGTGCAAGCCGCGCTGGTTCACGCATCCCTCCGATCCAGGAAATCCATCCCCGAGTCTCACCTACGACCGGCTCCAGGAGGACGCCGTCATCGAGCTTGTGGAAACCGGGGCGGCTCACCGCCAGAGCCGTCCAGCAACCGGTTGCTGGACGACCCCTCGCGATCAGCAACCGCGGGTGGGCAGGTCGCGTGCCAGCGCCGCGGCGAACCCGTCGGCCAGCTCGTCGAGCAACACCGGCCGGTCCGCAGCAACCGCCACGAACTCGGGGACGGGCCAGAGCAGCAACCGTGCGTGACGGGAGAGGTAGAAGCCGACCTGCCCGATCTGCCGGCGACCGCCATCGAGGAGCAGGTAGCCGACCTGCTGCCACACCCATTCGCGCTTGATCTCGGGACGGGACACCGTCTTGAGATCGATGAGGCAGCCATCGACGATCAGATCGCCATCGGCGCCCACCGTCTCACGACCACCAAAGGTCGGGTTCAGATCCATCACGGCGGCCGGGAACAGCTCACGAAGTCCGCCGCGTGCCGCGGCCATCAGGCGGAGGAGGTCGTCCACCGCCGAGGCCTCCCAACCGGCCAGCATCCGGTCCACCGCCGTGTCGGATCGCACGTCGACGAGCGGATCGTCGGGGGCCACCCCCTGCCGGTAGCACGTCTCGTAGGCCGCCAAGCTCAACGCAGCCCGTGCCAACGGCTCCTCGTCGCGGGGCTGGCCGTGTCCGCCCCGTGCCTGCGTGGCCACCTCGACCAGACGATGTACCGGAGACGGGGAGGGGCCAAAGTAGCCACCGCCCTCGGCGAACCCTTGGCGCGAGCTGGTGACGGCCTCGAGGTGCCACCAGCCAGCCTCAGCTGTCGACCCCTCGACCCGAGGCGCCTCCAGCCCGAGGCGCAACCGCCAATCGAACGCCATCCCGATGAGCCACGGCGGAACCTGCCACGGGCGACGCATCGGCACCACCCGGCGGGGTGGCGGATCTGGCTGGAGGCGGTCGGCAGCCTGTGGGAACTCCGCCTCGAACCAGCCGCGCAGGGCCGTGTCTCCTTGCAGCAGCTGCGTCATCGAACTCACGGCGACCTCCGCCAACTGTCTGACGAGCATGGTGACAGGCGCGGGCGACACCATCCTCGACCCGGCCGCATGCCCCGTCGCCACTGGCCAGGACCACGGACTCGGTTGCCCGGGACTGGATGGCCGACACCGCGGCCATCCCCATCCACGAACGCTCCCGCCTCCCTCCGGTCGTTGCGCCCGACGACGTGCTCGCTCCGCTGCGCGCGACGCCGGACCCTGACCGGGCGCACCTCCCGAGTGGCCGGCATCGCCTCCGCGACCATGCCGCACGGGCCACGTCCCGTGGGCCTCCATGAACCGTCCCCACGTGGTCCAGTCGCCTCGTGGGCCACCGGCCTCGGAAGGTGGCCGACGCGGACGGGTGCCCGTCGTACAACCGCCGCCCGGGATCCCTCCGGGTCGTCTCCCTGAGGGGGAGCCGATCCGGCTGCGCCGGACTCCCTGCCACCCTCCTCCTCTTGTCTCGTCAGTCGACCCTTCGGCGCCTCGAGGTTCGCTTCACGGGCTGGTTTCGCCAGGGCGAAGCCCAGCCCTACTCACCTCATCGTCGGGAGGGTCGGGGCTGCTCCGACGAACGCGAGGCGCGGTGACCACCAGCTCGGACGCCACCTACGCAGCCCCTACGTCAACCCACCACCGGCGTCGCTGCGCTCCTTCCCGACTGGCCTCCGCTGCGCTCCGGCAAGTCGGGACCGCTGGTCAGGGTTGACGCCCCCTCCTGCCCTCCGGGTCCCCCTCCGAGTACCCGAGGAGAGACCTGGGACACAAGGAGCCAACGTGACCACCATGACGGCCGGACCGGCCACCGGAACCCTCCCGACCACCCCCGAGCACGCAGCCGCGCTGCCCACACGCTGGTTCGCGCCCGCCGACTACCTGACCCGTGACGAGCTCACCAGCCCCGAGGCCGCCGCCGCGGTCCTGATGCCACACCTGGCCGGCCTCGACCGCGAGGCGTGCGTCGCCGCCTACCTCGACACCAAGCACCGCCTGCTCACCGTCGAGCTGGTCAGTCTGGGCAGCATCGACCACACCTTCATGAGCCCCCGCGACGTCTACCGCGGGGCGCTGCTCGCCAACGCCGCCGCCCTGGTCCTGGCCCACAACCACCCCTCCGGAGACCCCGAACCCTCCCGCGACGACCAGCTGCTCACCCGACGGCTCACCCGAGCCGGGGAGCTGATCGGCATCGACCTCCTCGACCACCTCGTGGTCGCCGGAGACCAGTGGATCTCGCTGGCTCGCCGCGGCCACCTCTGACCTACCATCCGGTGGGGCCGGCACACTTCCGGCCCCACCGCTCACGTCCGAGAACCTGACCCACGCCGAAGCATCGGTCGCTCCCGACACGCCAACTCTCGAGGCTCGGGCCACGACAGCAACGCGACACACCAATGCATCACCAGAACCAGTCGGGGGTGCGGCGGGCGCACCGCGGCGGTCGACGCGTCACTCGACGACTGACGATGGGTGCAGTCCCTGGGTGTGTTGAGCGTGAAGAAGGTCCTCGCCGGGCGCGGTGCCGTCGACTACTACCTCGCACAGACCAAGCGAGGCCTGGCCGACTACTACCTGCCCGAAGCCGCGGCCGACGGCCGGCCGGGTTCGTCGGTGGCGATGCCGTACGCGCCCGGCTCGGAGTGGTGGGGCGGCGGCGCTACTGCGCTCGGTCTGGACGGGCCGGTCGACCACGAGACCTTCGCTCCACTCTTCGGCGAGGGGATGCGCCCCGACGGTCTCCGGCTCGGGCGGCGCTTCCGCCTACCCGAGGAGGCCGCCGCCCGCCGTCAGGCCGACCTCGCCGCGGCAGGCGAGATCACCGACCCTTACGAGCGGTGGATCGCCGTCCACGAGCTGCGCCGCGGTGGTGGGCAAGCCTCAGTCGCGGCATGGGACTGCACCTTCAGCCCGGTGAAGTCCGTCTCGCTGCTGTGGGCCGCCGGCGACCCCGGCCTTCAGCGCCAGGTGTGGGAAGCACACAGCACGGCGGTGGAGGCGGGCCTGACCTACCTCGAAGAGCACGCCGCCTACGTCCGCGCCGGTCGCAATGGGGTCCGGGTCCACGACTCGAGCGGGCTGGTGGTGGCCCGCATGAACGAGTGGACCTCCCGCGACGGCGACATGCAGATGCACACCCACTGTGTGGTCCTCAACCGGGCCGAGACGCGCGACGACGGCCGCTGGCGAGCGCTCGATGGTCGGGCGCTGCTGGCCGCAAGGACGGGCGCTGGCGCGGTCTACAACCGAGTACTCGAAGCCGAGCTGACCCGCCGGCTCCAGGTCGCCTGGCGGCAACGTCCAGACGGGCTCCGCGAACTCGAAGGAGTCGACGAGGAACTGATCGACGCCTTCTCGACCCGACGTCGAGCCATCACCGCACGCCTCGAACAGCTCACGGCCGCTTACGAGGCCAAGTACGGCCATCCGCCAGCGCCGGCGGTCATCTCCGCGATGGCCCAGGACGCGACGCTCTCGACCCGCCGGCGCAAGGACGCCGTCGACGACCAGGACGCTCTGGACCGCTGGGAGGAGACCGCCCGCCGTCGCGGTCGCGTGTTGGCCGATCTGCCTCGTCACGTCGTCGGTCGGGGCAGGCGCGCCAGACGAGGCGCCGCTCCGATCGACGCCAGTCTCGACGACGAGGTGAACGCGGTGTTGGACCGGATCCGGGATGCCGGGCGCGCCAGCGTCAGCCGCCACGACATCCTGCGTGCCGCGCTCGACGTCCTCCCGGCCCGTGCGCTGACGCCGGCCCAGCTGCAGGACGCGGCGCAGGCCCTTGTCGACGCCACCCTCCGGCGTCCCGAGCTGTTGGCCATCTCGGCACCCGATGTGCTCGAAGTTCCCGCCGAGCTGCGGCGCTCCGACGGCACCAGCCTCTACGACCGCCCGCAACGACATCGGTGGGCTCTGCGCGAGACCCTCAGCGAGGAAGCCTGGCTGCTGCAGGTCGCCACCGAGTCGCGGCGCGGCCAGCTCGATCCCTCCAGCCTGGAACGCGCCGTCCAGTTCCACGAGCTCAGCGCGGACCAGGCGCAGGCCATCCGGGAGCTGCTTGGTGATCAACGCCGGGTGGGGCTCCTGGTCGGCCCCGCCGGTGCGGGCAAGACGCGCACGTTGCGAGCCGTCGTTGACGCCTGGGAAGCCACCGGCGCCACGGTCCTCGGGCTGACGGTGTCCCAGGCCGCTGCTGACGTGCTGTCGGCCGAGGGACAGGTCCGGGCCGAGAACACCAGCAAGTGGCTGTACGAGACCCGCCGCGGCCGCTGGCACCTCCCAGCCGGCGCGCTGGTCATCGTCGACGAGGCATCGATGGTGACGACCGCCGAGCTGGTCGAGATCGCTGAACAGACCCGCCGGGTCGACGGCAAGCTCCTGCTCGTCGGCGACCCCGCCCAGCTCGAGGCCATCCACATCGGTGGCAGCTTCGACCTTCTCGCCGAGCGGATCGGCGCCTCCCACCTCCACGAGGTGCGCCGGTTCACCGACCGGTGGGAACGCCAGGCCAGCCTCGATCTGCGCCGCCGCGACCCAGCTGCACTCGCCGAGTACGCGATGCGAGGCCGGATCCACGGCGGCACGCTCGGTACGGTCGAGACCGACCTCTTCGCGGCATGGCAGGCCGATGCCCTCGACGCCGACGGCGGCCGCCGCCGATCGGTCCTGATGATCGTCGGGACCAACGATCAGGCCGCCGTCATGGGAGAACGGGCACGTGCGGCGCTGCTCGACGCCGGCCTCGTCTCGCGCGGGAGCAGCGTCCAACTGCGCGACAACCTCGCTTCGCCGGGTGACCACATCGTCTCTCGCCGCAACGACCGCAACCTGGTCACCTCGACCGGCGGCTGGGTCGTCAACGGCGACGTGTGGACCATCGTCGCGGTCCACGAAGACGGCGCCGCCTCAGTCCGCAAGCACGCCGACGGAGCCACCATCACCCTGCCCGCCCACTACCTCGCCGAGCACACCCACCTCGCCTACGCCACCACCGCGCACCGGGCCCAGGGCATGACCGTCGACGCCTGCCACGCGCTGATCACCCTCGACACCTCGCACGAACAGCTCTACGTCTCCGCCACCCGCGGCCGCCACAGCAACCGGCTGTGGGTCGTCACCGACTCCGACCGCGACCTGATCCGCGATGACCACGATCTGCCCGCCCCCGAACACGTCCTGTCCACCCTCCTCGCCCGTCGCAACCCCGACCGGCTGTCGGCCCACCAGATCATCGAGGACTCCCAGAGCGAGGTCGGCTCCCTGGCCCGGCTCGGTGCCATCTACGAGGACGCCACCCGGCGAGCAACCGAGCAGTGGATGGCCGACCTCCTCGCCGAACGCGGCTTGTTCGACGTGAGCGCTGACCGGCAGTGGCCCGCCCTGGTCGACCGTGTCCGAGCCCTCACCCTCGGCGGCTGCAACATCGAACGTCTCGTCCCGGCCCTCCTCGACCAGCGCCCCATCGACGACGCCCGCTCCGTGGCCGGCGTGCTCCACTGGCGACTCGAGCCCTACACCGCGCACCTGGCGAACCTCCGACCTCTCGGACCGGCGGCGGCCATCCCACTCGTCGGCAGCCCGTTCGTCGAGGTCGCGCAGCAAGCTGCTGACCTGATGTCCCGCCGGTGGCGCGACCTCCGTGCGAACCTCGACAGCCAGCCGGCGCCAGCGTGGGTCGACGAGGCGCTCGGTGAGCGGCCCGAGGACGACACCCTCCGGCGGCGCTGGCTGAACGCCGCGACCGCGGTCGCCGCCTACCGCGAGCGCTACGAGATTGCCGACCACACCCCCATGCTCGGACCCCGGCCCGCGGGTGTCCGCCCCGACGCCCAGGCCCTCTACGACCACGCGCAGCACGCCGTCGATCGGTACGCCGCCCACCGGCTCGAACACCTCAGTGAGGAGGCCCTGTTCGAGCTAGCGGCTCGCCAGCAGGACATCCTCGACCGGCGTCCCCACTTCGACCCTGCGGAGCTCGAGCGAGCACGGCGAAACCTCGACGCCTTCGAGCGGGCATGCCGCAGCGCTGCCGGACCCGACCGCCGGCCGGCAGAACTGGACAGGTCGCACGCTCAGCGACGCGTGGATCGGTTTGAAGCGCGCGCCGAAGCCCACAAGCGGTGGCTGGGCGCGACTGCGACCGCTGCCGCCACCCGGCGCCAGATCGCCGTCTCCCTCGAACACCGAGCATCCCGCGGCGCACGACGCTGACCGTGGGTTGTTGTGGGTCGTGTCACTCGGTGGCCCTAGCTCGAACCGTTCGCGTCAAGCCCGGTTGGGGAGCTGGAAATGCGGCGTACTGTCGTTTCAGCAGCGACCGATGGGGTACTCCTGCTCGCCGGATGGGGATGCTCGCGAAGGGACCGAGCGTCGCCATCCCCCACGGTTCTTGGGGGCTGAGCACCGCCGACAGTGCTTCCGGCCACGCTCCCGGCGAGCGTCTTGACAGTCTCCACTATCGGCGGATGCTGACATCCAGGGGCGAATAGGGGGTCGACATGACTAGCTCCGCGCGATGGCGCGGCCGGACGCAGGTCGTCGACGACCGCATCGACGACCTGCTGATTCGTCTCGGCTCTGGTGGCGTGGAGTCTGACGAGACGGTCGACGAGTACTTCATCAAGTGGTTGGAGACCCGACGACCCTCCCTCGCAGCCACTACGCACGGCAGCTACGTGGCGCAGTATCGCTACTACATCAGCCCCCACCTGGGACGTGTTCCGCTCAACCGGGTCACCTCGGCTTCGGTGGCTGCGTGGCTCAACACACTTCTGACATCCGGCGGGCGACGCGGCGGGTCGCTGTCTGCTGCGACGGTGCGGTACTCCCGCATCCTGCTGCACAAGGCTTTCGAAGACGCCGTCGCCACGGGGGCGCTCTTGGTCAACCCGGTGTCCCGGGTGCAGGCGCCGCAACGCGATGTGAACGGACTACGCCGCCGCTATCCCGCGTCATCTTGGTCAGTGGAGGAGTTGCGGACGTTCCTGCACCAGATCGATGGCCATCAGTTCGCTCCTCTCTTCACGCTGCTGAGCACCACGGGGATGCGTCGCAGTGAGGCGCTCGCTCTCTCGTGGAGCGACGTCGATTTCAAACGGCGAGAAGTGTCCATCAGCAAGTCGCTGGCCGTCCGAGATGGGCAGCCGGTCCGGGGGTCACCGAAGCGGGCGAGGTCACGCCGCATCGCTCTCGGGGAACACGGTGCCGATGCGCTCGAGGATCAGCTCGATCGACAGCAGTCGTCCCGTGCTCGCGCCTCGAGTAGCTGGAGCAACGAACTCGACCTCGTGTTCACGAGTCCCGACGGCTCGTTCATCCCACCTAGCCGGGCGACCGACCGGTTTCGAGTGACGGTTGCCCGCCTACCTCTCTCGAGGATCCGGCTACACGACTTGCGACACACGCACGCCATCCTGCTTCTCCAGGCGGGTATGCCTGTGATCGATGTGAGTCAGCGCCTCGGACATGCCACGCCGGCCGTGACTCTGGAGTTGTACGCCCAGGCGCTGCAGAATCCCGGTCATGCCCTGGCGGAGACCTTCGATCAGCTCTTGGAGAACCGACTCTGGGCATCCAACGATCTCGCCGATGCACGGCGCCGGGACTGGGGCTGACGACTTCATCAGCGGCCATGCGGCGCAGTACTCGCCACCATCCGCGCGATCCCGGCGGAGCTTCGCCGTGTCGCGATCAATCGGGCGAGTGCGGCCGCGGGAGGGTCTGTTCGCTGCCTTGTTCGGCATCTGCGAACACCTCGACGAGTCGCGCGCGTGTGGACGGGTTGGCTGTCAGAAGCCGGTTGACCTGAAGCTCAATCTCTTCGCGAGGTACTTCCTGGAGTGACAGTTGCACCTCCTGTCCCTCGTCGTCCACGACACGAGCGTTGAGACCATCCGGATCGGCTCGTCGCTGAACGCTCTCGCCACCAGAGCTGCGGTGAGACGCTGCTCCGCCTCAAGGGTGGTCATCACGGCTCCGCCATCGCCTCCCGCATCCAGCTCCTGGGGACCATCCTTGGTCGACGCCTTCTCGGGCGACGCGATCTGAGCATTGGACGGGCCGCGGACATCCGCCCTCCTGAACCGGTTCCGCGTGGACTGAGCAGCCGACCTGATGGCAGGCCGAGCCTGATCGTTCCACCAACGGGCGACTTGCGGCTTGGCCACTTCGATCGCATCTTCAAGGAACTCGCCGATGACCTCGGCTGCTGTTCCGCGGCATGCAGGAGGTGTTGCGCATCATCAGGTAACGGCGCCCTGGGCGCACGACCTCAGGGATTGTTTAGGGGTAGGCGCGCTCGAACTCGAACGAGTCGATGCACACCGCCCCATGGCCAGTCGAGGTGGGCAGCGAGTAGTAATAGCCCGACGAATAGAACTCGTTGCCGCAGGCCGCCTCGGTGGCAACCAGGTGGGTGACCAGCACCGCGCCGGGCATGGTGCATGGCCGTTTCGCAGCCGCCTCGAGCTCCACGACGATGCATGTGACATCCGGGACGACCGGTCCCATCCCGAACCGGCCTCCCGCGCTTGTGCTGTCGGTCACGATCTGACCGCAGTAGAACCCCCACTCGTCTTCGAAGTGCAGATCATGGTCGGCGCGGCACGGGTCGACGCTGCCGGCCCGTCTTGCCCTGGTCTCCACGATGATGCCGTCGTGATCCCCGCAGCGGCTGACCTGCCACATGCTCCGCTCACGCGGGTCCTCAGTGATGCAGTCACCGTTTGTCACCCATGGCTGTGCCCGTGGTGGCTGGGGTTCGGGACGCGGTTGCGGAGGAGGCGTTGGCGACGTTGACGCCGGTGTGCTCGCCCCCGTTGCCGTCGGCGGCGGCGGCTCCTCCAGCAGCGCACCGATAGCCGCTAGCCCGATCACTGCTGCGGCCGCGATGCCGACCGTCACCCACGTTCTGGTATCGGCCTTGGAGCTTTGATCGCCCTTGGCGGTGAAGTGGTTGGTCCCGACGGTTCCTGACCGTGTGGCCCGCGGCGGGCCATCCCAGTCCGCTTGGCCTGAGCTCTCGTCGCGCGAGGCGGGTTCGGATGGCGGCGGAGGCGGACTTGACGAGG
The DNA here is from genome assembly GCF_000969705.1 of Nitriliruptor alkaliphilus DSM 45188. GTDB lineage: Bacteria > Actinomycetota > Nitriliruptoria > Nitriliruptorales > Nitriliruptoraceae > Nitriliruptor > Nitriliruptor alkaliphilus. The sequence goes on along the minus strand of NZ_KQ033901.1, from coordinate 1,153,366 downwards.
GTGGGGGTGGCGGAGACGACGAGGGTGGTGGCGGGGCCGAGGCCGGGTTCGGTCGTTGTTGCTTGGGCCGATGCGAGGATGCAGACGACGGGCCGCGCTTAGGTCCTTCTGGAGATCGAGCCTGAGCTGTCCCGCTTGCCTCTATGACATAGCGGTGGAGCCGATGAGCCCACGTTCCAGCACGGTGAGACTCGCGGGCCTGCCACCACAGCAGCGCCCCCAACCCGAAGGTGGCGACCCAGGAGAACCCGTCAACGGGATGGTTGCCAGCCAGCCCATCGATCAAGTCCCAGGCGGCACCGAAGAACATGAGCGCGACTACCGCGACCCAGAACGGCGCCCAGAGCACCGGAGGTTTCCCGCCTGGCCGCTGGCCGCGGGGCCCCACGTCGGGTCGATTTGGCTGGCGGGGCGAAGTTCTCCGCACTCGCGCTTCCTCAGCGCGCAGTCGGCCGTTGTAGGCCGCGATGATGTCGTCAGCGAGCTTGTCCACGACTTGCTTGAACCCGGGGTCGGTCGGGCCGATCTTGTACGCCAGGCCGTAGAGTGTGAACGCGGTCACGTGCAGCAGGCCGAACGCGTCCTCGACGTTCTGGCCTTCGTGCTCCGCACTGTTGGTCGCCCGCCAGATGAAGTCCTCGATGACTGCACCGAACAGCTCGAAGGCGTTGCGTCCATGGTCGCTCGACCGGTCCGCGAACCGGTCGGCGGGTGAACGCTCGAACTGCTCCTCCAACTGGTCCAGCAGCTCGCCGAGCAGCCGCTGCTCCCACCGTGACAGCCTTCCCGGCTCGTCGTTGGCCGGGGAGAAACGCAGCACCGCCGCGTTGATGGCGAAGCGCGACGCGAGCATGTGCGCCACCTCGAGCGGACTGCCGATCGACCCGGACGGGTCCTCCCCGCCCGAACGACGCTTGCGGATGGTGTCGTAGGCGACGTTCAGTTCGACCATCGCCAACTGGGCAGCTTCCTGCTCTGCCGGGGACGCCTGCCCGTGCCGGTCAGGGTGCAGTTCGCGGGCACGTCGCCGGTAGGCCTGCTTCAGCTCGTCGTCCGTGGCGTCTGAAGCCACCCCGAGCGCCTCGTACGGGTCGCGGTCGCTCACTGGCACGGCCAGAGCGACATCACGACGGCGTGCCGGATGTGGGCGACGTGCGCCACCTGCATCCTCAGCCGTACCGCTGAAAGAACCCGTCCCCGTGCATCCACCTTCGAACCATCCGCTGCCGTACCCCTCCCTCGGTCAGCTCAGCCCAGAACTTGAACCGGTTCCTGCTCGCATCCATCGAATGCCGGCCGATCGGTGACCGTGCGCCCGTGGGCGGCTTCAGAACCCCGATATTTTTGATGAATCGCTATGTGGCTCGAAGCACCGCAACAGCCGCTTGCCAACCTCTGCCGCCCTGTGCGGCCGCTTGACTTCGCTGAGGCGCTCCTGCACGAACTGCTCACCCTGCTCATCCAAACGCGCTGCTCGCGCCCGACGGCGGTGGTGTCGGGAGTGCCCGATGCAGGCGTTGGATGACTGCTCGTCGGCATGTTCGGCATGTCGAGTAGCTTGCGTGGGCGTCACGTCGCACCAGGCTGCGGGGTCAGGGGGCCGGAGCTCGGGGAAGGCTCGCGGCGGTGCCGACGGTGGTGACGTTGCCGCGGTAGGCGGCTGGCAGCCGTTCGGCCATCGCGATGGCAGGATGACGAGTCAGGAGCGCGCTCGGGTCGGCGGTCGGCCCGGACGGTGCGAACAGCGCGAAGCAGTCAGCTTGCGCGAACCGTCCGTGGTAGACGATCCCGGCCAGTCCAGCATCGTGGAACTCGTCTGCCCACCACCACGTCAGATCGTAGGGCACGATCGTGGCGATCTCGCCGTTCAGGGTCGGTAGCGACGCGACGGTGGCGTCGGCCAGAGGTGGCGCGGCAGCGGAGACGTAAGTTGCCAACCACACGGTCAGGTTTGATAGCGCAGCGATGGTCGCGAGCGGGGGGTCAACCTGGTCGGGGTCGGCGATCCTCTCGAGGATGGCGGCGCCTGGGGTGCCAGCCCAGTAGCAGGTACCGTTCGGGCTAACCAGGTCGAACCGTCCGGGATCGGCGGCGGTGTCGCGGGAGGAGTGCCACCATGGTGCAGGGTGGTGGGAGCCGCATGCGCGGTACAGCGTCCCGGGTCGGGTCGTAGTCGTCACACGTGCGCCGTCGCCAGGCGTGGGGGGGCGGAGCCCGGTCTGCTGACGCGCCACTCAGGCAGCCCGTGCATTCAGCCGTGACAGGGCGCGCTGGAGCGGCGGCGAGTCGGCACCGTGGGTGTGGGCGTGATCGGCGGGAGTGCCGTCCAGGATGCGCAGCCGGGTGGCCATCCACACGGCCAAGTCGACGTCTGTGAGGAAGCCGCGGGTCGGCAGACGCTTCCACAGCTCGATGACCGAAGCGCGTGGGACGAGCTGCCCACCGATCCGGTCGAACTGCCAGCCTGGGAACGCCCACATGAGGTCGTCGGTGCGGAAGGCGACCAGCTGTCGCTGCCGGATGCGTTTGCGGACCGCTTCGTCGCTCAGCGGAGGGGTGCCAGGAGAGGGCAGCCAGCGGGTAAGGTCCGCAACGAGGTAGATGGGCCCGATTCGCTGCGCGATCGGGGGTCCACCAGCGAGGCATGCAGCCGCTTCGCTGACGGCCGCATCGCTCGCGGCTGCGACGATCTTGGTGGAAAGGCTGGGAAGGTCGTGGAACTTGACCCAGTCATCGTGAGCGGAGAGCTTTTTCCGGAGTGCGGAGGCAACCGCGGCTCCGACCTGATCGGCGACCTGATCGCTCTTCTTCGACATCCCAACCTCCATACCCAACCGTACCAACCGTACTGGCCCGGTCGATGGGACAACAGCACTACTTTCGCCTCATGCTGGGACTGACCGCTGCAACGTCGCGTGCAGCGAGTCGGCACTGCGCTTATCGCCCAACAGGCGACAACCGCGAACGAGGCCCCACTGGCGCTAGGCCGGTGTCCACGATCACCAGCGTCGCCGCTGGGGGTGCCGAGCGAGGAGCCCGTGACGCGTTGGCGCGACAGCGCTGGTGCCGTCGCATCGGTAGCTGGGAGCCAGCTTGGGCTGAGCAGCCTCCTTGCCTTTCCCGGTGCGGAAGCCCGGCTGGTCATCGTCGGGGTCGCCGTCGGGCTGTGCGAGGTCGAAGTAGGGCGAGGTGGTGTCGAAGAACAGCAGATCGACATCCAGCTGCAGCAGGTCGGCGACGGTGAAGAACACGGTTTCCTGGCGCGTCGAGCAGGAAGTCCATCGCTCGGTAGCACGGCTCCGAGTCGACCTCGGCTAGGCGGTCGATGTAGACCTCCTTGCGGATCCAGCGGGTCGCCTCCAGCTTCGACGACGGCGCAGGAGCACGTGAGGCGACCAGCGCGAACAGCACCCGCTCCACCGCCACCACATCCAGCTTGCTGGCCTTGGCGACCTTGATGATGGCCTTGCCGATCCCGAGCCGGTCCCACAGTTGGTCGAGCCCCCACGACCCACTCAGATCGCGGGCGTCGACCGGCTCGAACCCGCCAGCCGGACGCCCTCGCCGGACACCGCCGCCAGCGCGTCGTCATGGAGGAACCGGGCGATCGAGCCGACCAGCCGCTCCAGGCCGTCACGGTCGACGTCCTCGAGCCGGCCGAACGAGAACAGGATCCGCGGCTTGGACGTCAGAACCATGGCGCGGACCGACATAGCGCGGACGTGGGGTCATGGCAGCGGACCCGGCCGCGAGCAACCGGTAGCCGACACCCGGCTTCGCTAGCCGCCCGAGACCGTGATGATGCGCGGGACCACGCGGCGGGGCTCAGCTGGGGTAGCACGCACAACTGCATCGGCCGGTGGTGACCGACCGCGGAGCGCGCTGCGTCGTGACCGGAGGCGTGGGCGTGCTCCGACACCCCAATGAGAACCTAACGACCTTCAGAGCGACGCTGCATCCGCGCGTCGCCCCGCAGCGTCGCCGGTCATCTGCGTGTTGCCTAGCGTGGCGGCAGCCGCAACCTTGTGAGAGACCATGCCACTGCCGTACCAGACACCAGGGCGAGCGGTGGTGCTTGGTCTGTGGTGAAGTCTGGCGGCGGGGTCGCGCAGCGCCGTTTCAATCGATCCGGCAAGGGTAGGTGATGACCCAACCAATCGCACTAGAGTGTCGCCGATACGTCGCTAACTGAGCAGTTCATGTCAGGAAAGTGTGATGCGTTCGCTGCCCGACAAGCCGAGATCGAGTTCGATACAGGCCGAGCTACTTCGGATGGAGAGCGAGGCCGAAGGGCCCCTCGATGTCTGGCTGGAACGCATAGCAACACGGAACCCGCCGCCCGTAGTCGACTATGCCTTCGCGTGCAGCAACCACCGGTCGGAATTTCTTGCACGAGTCTCGGAGTACTCCGAGGACCTTGTACGAATCGTCCTGAGGGGCTTTCTATTCCCTTCCGGCACGCTCGGTCTCGATCGGGTGGGCCACGAGGCACTCAAGAGCTGGCGACGAACGGGAGGCACTTCTCCCGAGAGCGAGTTCGTCCGCCGTCGCGAGCGATACTTCACGCTGGCAGATGCCGGGGTCGTCCGCCCCACCCCACCACCGTGGGAAGGGAACACCTGGGTCCTCGATCTGCTCCCGCACTTTCCTAGGCAAGCACTTGAAGGCCTTCGTGCGTACTTCCTCGCACACGCGCAGCATCTTCCGGACGGACGGCTGAATGGACTCGATGATGCCACCGCCATCGTCCGTGCCCGCTACATCACGTTCGGAATCGGTCCTCACCGCGCCCTCGCAGCGCTGCGCTCTCTGGATCCGCGTGAATTCGAGCATCTTGTGGAGCGCCTCTACCACGCCCGGGGGTACGCGACGACACTGACACGACGATCACGAGACGGCGGCTATGACGTCATGGCAACCTGCGCCGAGCCTGGTAGGCGCGAGCATCTACTGATTGAGTGCAAGCGGTGGGAGAAGAAGGTAGGCGTCCGAGTCGTGCGCCAGCTTCTCGGAACCGTTGCCGAACGAGGAGCGCGAGGTGGCGTCCTAGTCACGACGAGCAGCTTCACCCGCGACGCGATCGACTTTGGACAGGATAACCGCCTCGACTTGGTTGCGTCCGATGCGCTCCTTGAACTTCTCAACAAACACTTGGGCGCGCAATGGCCGGAACGCATCGATCGGCGCATCGCGGAGAGTCTGAGACAGGCAGGAGGGCACGGCGGGCCTGGGGACAGCACGGGACTGACGGATGAAGGAACCGAACCCGCCAACCGAGAACCGTGGGGTGAGTCCCACGTGGTGGTGTAGGAGCAGGCCCGCGACGTCGGTTCCGACGTAGAGCGGGCCACCGTGCAAGTCTCAGAGTTCCTACACAACGAGACGAGCACGATGACCCACTACGAGTCTGCCATCGATGAGCTCGCCGAGCGCCTCCAGGGCGCGGACGCGAGCCTGACCACCTCCATCTCCGACATCCTTGCTGCGGCGTTGCAGGAGCTGATCGAGGCCGAGCTGACGGCCAGGATCGGTGCCGAGCCGGGCGAACGGACCCCGGCACGGACCGCGCAGCGCAACGGCCGGCGACCCAAGCTGCTGTCGACCCCGGCAGGGGATGTCGAGCTCGGGATCCCCAAGCTGCGGCAGGGGTCGTTCTTCCCCGAGCTGCTCGAGCCGCGCCGGCGGATCGACAAGGCGCTGTGGGCGGTGATCATGCGCGCCTACATCACCGGCACCAGCACCCGGAAGGTCGACGATCTGGTCAAGGCCCTCGGGTGCGACACGAGGATCTCCAAGTCCTCGGTGTCGCGGATCTGCAAGCAGATCGATGACGATGTCGCGGTCCTGCGCCGCCGGCGGCTGGATCATCTGCCGTTCGTGTACGTGTGGCTCGATGCGACCTACGTGCACGTGCGCGAGCACGGCCAGGTGGTCTCCAAGGCCGTGGTGATCGCGACCGGTTGCCGCGCTGACGGGCACCGCGAGGTGCTGGGGGTCGATGTCGGCGACAGCGAGAACGAGACGTTCTGGACCGAGTTCCTCCGCGATCTGAAGGACCGCGGCCTATCAGGCGTGCAGCTGGTGATCTCCGACTGCCACGCCGGCCTACGCGCCGCGATCCGCCGTGTCCTGCAAGGCGCGGCCTGGCAACGCTGCCGGGTCCACGCCAAGCGCAACCTGCTCGCGGTCGCACGCCACCAGCACCGCGGGATGGTCTCAGCAGCGATCTCGACCATCTTCGCCGAGAACGACGCCGACGCCGCCCGCACCCAGCTACGCGACGTGGTCGACAAGCTCACCGCCACCGAACCCAAGGTCGCCGCACGGCTCGAGGCCATGGAAGACGACCTGCTCGCCTACGCGACCTTCCCACCCGTGCACTGGCCCAAGATCTGGTCCAACAACCCGATCGAACGGCTCAACCGCGAGCTCAAACGCCGCACCGACGTCGTGCAGATCTTCCCCGACCCCGAGTCCGTCATCCGCCTCGTCGGCGCGCTCCTGGTCGAGGTCAACGACGAACTCGTCGCCGCCCCACGCCGCTACATGGCCGAAGCCACCCTCAGCCCCCTCATCGACCAGGAGGACCGTCTACCGTCCCTGCCCGCAGCACCCCGACACTGACAACGAGACGCACGGTCCTACACCACACGATGGGACGCCATCGAACCGTGAAGGTGCGCGGGGGGTGCCCGGGGCCGGGCCACACATAGCGATCATCGCCGCTCGGGAGGTCCAGCGCCCCGATGTGGGCGAGCCCGAGGGCAGGTTGGGTGCGCGATGGCAAAAGGTTGTCTGTTCGGTTCCCAATGTAGGCACGTGACCCCTAGCAGACCATTGCGCATTCTGCGTAAAGCCCACCCAGGACCCACGCGCTTCCTCCCATCGCGCCTCAAACCATATCGAACTCGTCTGGAAGATTGCCGCCGCTAAGATGACGGTAAGCGGCCGCTCCCAACATCTCAACCGAGCGTCCCGCGTTACTGACGGTGGCGCCGCTCACCACCTCCCGCCACTCAGGCTTGTCTGGCAGTCGTGGCCGATAGGCGGTAGTGAATCGGTCGCCGGCATCGTCGGGGAAGAAGTCCCGCCCCTCGGCGCGGACTTGGAGCGAAATCTCATCCAGGCAATCAACAAGAGCAAATAGATGCTGAGCCGCCGTACCAAGGCGGAGGTTCGCCTCAACAGCGGTCCCCAGAAGCTCCGTGGGCAGCTCAGGTTGACACCGAGTGATTCCGCGAACTAAAGCATCCGACGCCTCGGCGACCCGGTTGGCGAAACGCCGGTAGTCGTCAATGCTGGGAGGACCACCCAGGTCCATGTCGGCCACGCGCATTTCCTCGCCCACGGTCGATAGAGTTGAACCGTACTGGCTGTATAGCGACCAAAGTTCACGAACAGCCTGATCCTTTTGGTGACGTAGAGCTTCCTCAACGCGACGTTCGTCCGAGATAATGGCCTGCTGCAGTGTCTGTTCTTGCGCTTGCACGAGCCTGGACGTCATGTGTACGTACCAAGCTGTCACTCCAACGAGCGCGAGTGTTCCAACGGACTGGAAAGCAAGGGATACGGACTCGCCGATCTCGTAAACCTCGCTAAGTGCGATGACTAGTAGGATGATAAAGATCAAGCAGACGATGGCGGCGACCATTGCCCGTGGGCTAGGTCTTGAGCTGTTGGCAGTCATCCGATCATCCTCGCTGCTCTGTGCTGCTACGCCATTCGGTTAACGGCTCGAGCCTGGGTGGGCATGGCGACCACGGTCAAGTTCGCTGCCCGCCAATTGGTGCTCGCCGAGGGGACGAACCGGGTGCCCAGCGTGAGGTGGTGGTCGGGAATGGTAGGCCAGAGTTGCCCCTCAACCGCGGACTGCTAGCAATACGTTCGTGTTTTCAGGGACCTCGCTGACTCCGTGAGGCTTCGTGGCGAGGGCCGCGGCACTCCCTCGAGCCGTAGTTCGGGCGGCTCCGCGCCCTGCGATGCTGCTCCGAGCAGGTGGTCAACGAGGAGTCGCACGCGTTCAGGATCGCACTCCCCAGCTAGGGACCTAGCTGCGATTTCGCTCGGGCCGCCGCCCCCGCCCGGGCGAGCAGAACGGCGACTCGCGCGGGCCGGCGTGGGCGCTGACGCTTGGCGCCAGATCACGATCGAGGACCTGCGGCTCACGTGGTCCATGGCGGTGAGTCGTCCTCGGGTAGTGGCCAGTCGCCGGCGAGTTGGGGGAAGCACTCTTCCCAGGCGGTGCGCAGGAGCGCCGTGAGGCAGAGGTGAGGCCACTCCGCAACAAGCTGCGGGAAGGTCACGTGTTCGGCGAACTCCTCGGCGGGGCCCGACTCCATCCACACCGGAAGCACGTGGCGACGGACAGCTGCGTCGGCGAGGTCGACCACCCGCACCTCGTCACCGATTCGCGCTGCCAGTTCGACAGGGAGCTCGAGCCGTCCCCAGCGCCGCGGTTCGGTGGTGAGCCTGAGCGGGATGGCGCGGGCGGCGGGTTCCCACTGGGCGTGCGCGATCCGGTTGGCGAGCACGTCGGGGTAGTCGGCGGCGAGTGCCTGACCGAGGGCCCCGCCGCGGGTCCGGCGCGCCTGCACACTTGCGTGCGACCTCGCACCCGTTGCGGCTGAGGAATCCAAGGCCGCCTCAGGCCAGCCCCTCTCCTTCCACCTTTCCGCGGTGGTGGGACCGGTGCCGTCGTGCATCGCGGTGTGCCGTGCAACCTCGGCTTCGCCGACCAGCCGTCGCCAGCGTCGCAACTCGTAGTAGGCCTGGGTGGTGACCTGGACGGGTGGGGTGTTGCCCGTCAGCACCACGGCGGTGCCGTGAGGCAGGGTGCGCAGGAACGCGGGCGGCGCGACGTCCATGCGTTCGGATCCTTCGGAGACCGACAGGCCCCCGTCGGGTGCAGCCGAGACGGTCGAGGACTCGACCCACTGGTCGCCGATCAGGTCTGAGAGGAGCTTGAGGGTGTCGAGGTCCTGTGATCCGGGGAGCCACACCGAGGTGGTGTGGTTGGAGATGACGGTCCGCTCGGACTCGCCGTAGAGCTGGCGGATCTGGGCGCGGTCCTGCCAGATGGTCATCAGGGTGATGCCCTGGCCGGCACCGGTGGATGCGATCTTCGGGAGGGTGTGCAGCGGGGCGATGTTGCCGGCCTCGTCGAGCATCATCAGCAGCGGCGGAGACAGCGGCGCGCCGCCGAGCAGGTTGGCGGACAGCTCCACCGCAGCCCGGTAGACCGCCTGCACGAGGGCGACGAACACCGGCCGCAGTTCGGCTTGTTCGTACTCGGGCGAGACCAGGTAGAGCGTTCCGTTGCGGCGAAGCAGGTCCGCGATGTCGAGGGCGTCGTCGGTGTCCCCAGGGGTGCAGGAGGTGGCCCGGCGGACCCGTGGCGATCCGAACCCGCGGAAGATCGCCATCGCTGTCCCCAGGACCGACCCGCGCGTCTCGACGGGCAGGTCGCGGATGGCCCGCCAGGCTGCCGAGGCGTCCTCGTCGCCGAGCTCGACCAGGATGCGTGCGACCTCGTCGAACGCAGAGCGGTCCACCCAGTGGGAGACGTCCATCATCGTCTTGGAGGTGTTCGCCGCGGCGTAGAGCATCGGGGCGAGCAGTTTGGTCGCGAGGGTCTCCCAGAACTTGGCGGCCTCGTGCTTGTCCTCCACCGAGGCCGCGTCAGCGAGCCAGGTCGCGGTCTTGGTCGCATCGGGGAAGGTGGTCGAGGTCAGGAGTGGCGACCACCTGACCGACGGCAGACCGGTCGACCCCGTGGGGTCGAACAGGCACGCCGGCCCGGTCTCGCCGCGGCGGGCGACGGTGAGGTCGTACACGTCCCGCTTGACCGAGGTGACCACCGCCGGGCCTTCCCAGCGCAACAGGTTCGGGACCACCAACCGGGTCGACTTCCCCGTCCGGGTCGGTGCCACGACCATGACCGATGTCCTCGCCGGTGCAAGGACGTCGTGACCGTCGAAGCTGCCCACCAGTAGGCGACCGCCCGCGGGCGGCTCGGCGGTGCCGGGGCGGGGCTTGGCGACCAGCAGCGCCGCGAGATCGCGTCGACGTGCCCAGGTGTGTGACTCGACGCGGTTGCGGGCGGCCCGCCGGTGGCGCCAGCCGCGTCGCCACTGACTCCACCGCCGTGCGCCATCCCAGACCAGCGCGACGGCGAGCAGCCCTGCGATCGACGCGACCGTCAGTGGCCGCCACCACGCGACGACCACTTCATCGAGGCGGGTGCTGTCGCCGCCGGCGAGGTCGAGGAGCACGCCGGGCATCGACCACAGCGTCAGCGGCATCGGGCCGCCGGTGATTCGAGTCTCCACCCAGATCGCCACCCAGGCCACCAAGGAGACCGCGGTGACAGCGGCGACCGCCGCCAGTGCGAGGGTGGCCCACAGCAGCTCGAGGGAGTTCGCTCCGCCGGCCATGAGCTTGCCCGAGCGTGGCGAGGGCGCGTGGCTGCCGTTCACTCCTGTCCCTGCTCGTCGGCTGCTCGCATCACCTGATCGGTATCGACCAGCTCGCGCTCGACATCGGACATCACGTGGTCGACCAGTGCGACCTCGCGACGTTCGCCTGCCACCACCCACAGCCCGCGACCACGTCCGAGCCGGGTGGTCATCGCGGCCTGGACGTCGTTGAGATCCAGGGTGTCACGCAGCAGCGCCTGCTCGGAGGGCCGCTGCCGGTAGATCACCCACGTCCCCGAGTCGGCGATGACCCCCTCGGCAAGTGCCCGGGTGGTCGACCCGGCCGCGCCGGCGGCGGCGGTGTCCGAGAGACGGTGCATGACGTTGACCACCGAGATGCCGAGCTGGCGGGCCAGCTTCTGGTTGGTCTGGGTCCAGCGGGCCGTGGCCTCGTCGGCCATCAGAGCCCACCCCTCGTCGTTGAGCTGCCACCGCCCGCGTGGTGAGACGTCGGTGGCCAGCTGCAGCCAGGCAGCGGTGCAGATCATCACCAGCGGGAGGGCGGCACGGTTGGCCCGGTACACCTCGGCGACGTCGACCACGGTCAGGTCAGCCAGCGCGTCCGCGTCGAGGTTGGTCTGTCCGGCGAACATCCCGCCGAGGTCACCGTGGACATCGACCAGACGCGCCATGGCCAGCGCCACCTCGCGCGACTCGTCGACCACCCGGCCCTCGGACATGTTGGCCCGCCGGGCCACATCTGGCGGTGGCGCGATGAGCGCCTCGGCCAGCTTCGGCAGCGTCGCGACCTGACCGCGACGGTCAGCCTGCGGGCGAACACCGGAGGTCAGCTCCAGACCGGAGACCCGCGCGAGCGCCGCAGCCAGGACCACCATCTCGATCTGCCGGCAGGAGCGTTGCAGCGTGGCCTCCAGCAGCGCCCGGACCGTCGACAGATTGCGGTGGAACAGGTCGGTGGGCGACAGCGAAGCGCCAGCCGCACCAGGGTCGAGCGGGTTGAGGACGGTCGAGCCACCCGGCGTGAGGCGCACCGGCTGGACACCGGCTGCGGTCGCCAGCGGTCCGTACTCGCCCTTGGGGTCGATGATGTGCGCGCCTCGGCCGAACTCGAGGCCACGCCACACCAACGTCTTGGCCAGCGACGACTTACCTGACCCGACGTCGCCGATGATCAGCACGTTGGGGTTCGACAGCCGTCCCTGCTGGTAGAGCACCCACGGATCCCAGGTCCAGGTCCCTCCCGTCGGCGACGGACCGATCGCCAGCCCCTGGGTCGCACGGGTGCCGGCGCGCGAGGCGACCTGGAACGGGTAGGCCGCCTCCATCGCTCCCGCCGACACCTCGAAGGACGGAGCCTTGACCTCCCAGGCGATCCTGCCGGCGAACCGGCGCCGCTGACCGCGCCGATCGCCACGCCGCCGGTAGCGGCCCATCGCCGCCCGCCGCTCGGCGAGCTCCTCGCTGCGTTGGCGGCGACGATCAGCTCGTAGCTGGCCCCGCTCGGGCCGGCGACCTCCCGGACCCCGCCCGGTCGCGGCCAACCGATGCAGCTGACGGCTAGAGCGCCGAAGTGGCCACCTCATCGTGCGCCCCGGCACAACGGCAGGGTGAACCCCGCAGCCTGACGTTGGGTGCCGGCCATCCGGCGCAGCTCGAGCCCACATCGCCGCCCGGCCGCTTCGAGCTGTCCGACGGAAGCGTCGAGCTCGGCCGGGGACGCTGCGGTGACCGTGATGAGCCACACCACGCGGTACACGGCGCGGCCCTCGACGAGGTCCTGTTCACGCTTGGCCGCATCGCCGTGCTCGCGGCGGTGGCGGGCCGTGGTGGCGAACCCCCACCGTGCCCGGACCGCCTGCTCGGCCTCGGCTCCGACCTGCTGGGTCTGAGCGCGCCGCTCGGCGACCTCCATCGGGGTCGGGACGTACAGCAGCGACATGCGCCGTTGCGCCGGTACCCCGATCAGCAGATGCTGCAGGAAGTCGCCAGTTACAGGCCGGGTCGGCGGCCCGACCACCTGCAAGGTGGTGGACCATCCCGAGTCGTGACGCAGCATCGACCACTGATCGACCATCCCGTACGGCCCCGCCGCTGACGGCTCGACACCGCCGCCGGCGTTGACGTCATCGCTCTGTTCGGCCAGGGCCACCCGCGCAGCCGGGTCGAACCCGACCCGCAGCACCTGCGCGATCGCCCTGGCCGGCAGCCAGCCGTGAACCTCGAGCCCGCAGCCGCTCAGCGCCTCCTCCACCGCGGCGGCCCGGTCCATCAGGACCTTCCCGGCGCCGACGGTCCCACCGCCGGCCTGGCGAACTGCCCGTCGTGCCGCTCGGGCATCCAGCGCGATGGCGACCAGTAGGCGGTGCTCCTGGGACGCAGCACCTGATCGGGCCAGCACGTGGCGGTAGGACTGTGCGGCAGCTTCCGGTCCCCGCCCTCCGTGGCCGTCGTGGTAGCCGACCAGCCCCTCGACCGAGGATGGCCCCGCCGTGTGCACGACCTGGACCCGGCAAAGCTCCGGCATCGACTGCGCGATGTGATCGAGCGTGGCGCCCCAGGCGGAGACGCGTGCCTGCTCGTCACACGGGTCGAGGAACAGGAAGTCCTCGCCGGACACCTCCGCGACCGCGACCAGGCGGTGGCGGAAGGTGTCGACCACCACCCCGTACTCGGCCGGAGTGGCGTTGGCGACCGACACGGCCGGCGAGGGCGCCAACGAGTGCAGTTCGAGCCCGAACAGCTCCCCCGGCAGGTCGAGGGTCTCTGGCGGCAGGTCGACCGACAGATCGGGTGAGGCGTAGAACTCGTTGTTCCTGGTCGCCGCCGCCCACCCGAACGCGACCCACACTGGCACCCAGTCGATCGCCGGTCGGCCTCCCACACGGACGAACACCGCTGCCAACAGCGCCACGATCGAGATGGCGGCGAGCAGCAGCGCGGCAGCGGTCTGCACCGCCATGGCCAGCACGAACGTGACCCCTGCCAGCCCCACCGCGACCAGCCGCGGAGCCGACAGGCCGAGCATCAACCCTGACGTCGTGGGTGCCGGGAACTGGTAGCTGCGCAGCTCAGACACGTGACGGCTCCGCAGCCGGACGCGTCACCGCCGACTGCCAGCCACCAGCGGTGGGTACAGGCGTCGTGTCCGAGGTCGAGCTCACAGCATGGGACGCCGGCGGCGACGAGGCCGTGGCGCCGGCGCCGGATCCCGTGAGGGCGCCGCCACCGGTCGGAACCTGCGCAGCGCTGCTTGGGCTCGTGGCAGGGTTCGAGTTCTGCTGCTGGCCGGCCCCACCCGCGGAGGACGAGGGTCCGGACCCTGAACGCGCTCCGGCTCCCGCGCTGGCCGGCGCGGCCCCCGCGGCCGCGAGACCGCTGGATGCGGACCGTCCTCCTCTGCTGGAACCACCCCGCCCGCCTGGTCCACCGCCACGGCCGCCACCCGCAGGGCCGCCGCCGTTCGGACCGTCGCCGGGCAGCCCACCGCTCGAGGGTCCGCCGGGGGCGGCGCCTTCGAGCGCGCTGGCGCCGTTCTTCGCCCGAGCCCGGCTGACCGAGCCCGCAGCGGCGCTCACCGCGCCCTTGGCTGCCAGTGCGCCCGCACCGAGCGCCAGCAGCTTCGAGCCGCCGGACATCGACTGGACCGCGGTCTGCAGCTCCGGAGCCCCGACCACTCGAGCCAACGCCGCCGGCGCCAGTGCGGCCAGCAGCAGACCGAACGTGCCGAAGATCAGCCGGTCGACCCCTTCGGGCTGACCCATCGCGGTGTTGGTCACCGCGAACATGGTCAACACGGCCGCGTCGGCGACCAGCACCGCGAAGGCCAGGCTCCACACCCGTACCTGGACCCGACGCATCGGCGTCCACACCGACAGCGCGTGCGCGATGGGCAGGATCACGATGATCGCGGCCAGCAGCACGGGACGCATCGCGAGCAGGAAGTAGATGTACAGCGAGGTGAACACGATCACCAGTGCGGCCAGGAAGGTGACGAACAGCTCGGCGCCGCCCTCGCCCGCCTGGGCGGTCTCCATCAGGACCTCCTGCAACGGCACCAGCGGCGCATCGACGGTGGTCCCCGACGCCTCCAACGCGAGCCGCCCTACCCCGGACAGTGCCCCACCCACCGCGAGCAGCACGCCGGCCCCGACGGTGGCCAGCATGCCGGCCACGATGGCACGGAAGACCGCCTGCACGATCCGGACCGCGTTGCCCTGGAGCATCCCGGCGATGACCTCCGCCAGCAGTGTCCCGACGGCCACCAGCATGGCCAAGGTCAGCAGCGGCAGCGCCGGTCCCTCGAGCACCGGCGTGTACCAGTCACGGTTGACCGGCTCGGTCGCTGCCTGCACCGCCACGAGGTCCAGCGCCCAGAACGCGCCGCGGAGCACCCACACCGTCAGCTCACCGCCGGCCTGGCCGAGCAGGTTCTGTGACCACTCGTTGCCGGCCCACGCCACCCCCAGCGTCCCAGCCAGCGCCACCACCCCGATCGCAACGAAGGGGATGGCCCCCTCCTCCCCAGTGACCTGCCTGCGGTCGATCATCGACCATCCCCTACCGGCAGGGGGAGGGTCGACAGCGCGTCACGCACCAGGGCGCGGGTGCGTCCGGGTGCGGTCGGTGGCGCCTCGACCATCGGCGTCGGGCCTTCGACCGAATCCAGCGCGGTGACCGTCCACGTGTCCCCGTCGGCGACGAGCTCCACCGTCGAGGTCGTGAACAGGGCCCCGCCCTGGTCGCCGACACCTACCAGCGTCATCGCCCACACCTCGACGGTCGCGGCTTGCCCGTCGGAGGCGAAGGCCTCGAGGCGGACCGCGAGCGGCGCGAAGTGGTAGGTGCGCCGCGACTCGGGCTGGTCGGCCCAGCCCGAGAGCTCGAACTGGACGCGCGCCGCGTCGACCTCCCGGATCTGTGCGGCCGCCTCCTCGGCGGTGAACACCACCTCGGCGACCTCGGCGAACCGGATCGGATCGAACACGACCTCCCCCTGGCCGGTGACCGCCACGGCGGTCGCCGCTGCCGAGGCGGCGCCATCCGGGGTCAGCGGGAACCGCCACGGCACCCCGTCGACCAACGCCGGTGCACCGAACGCCACTCGCCCGCCGGTAGCTGAAGCGGTGGCAGCCGTCTGCCCCGCCGCCGTCACCGCCGGTCCAGCGGACAGCCCCTGCCAGGCCAGGAAGCCGCCCCCGACCACCAGCGTCAACGCCAGCGCGACGGCCACCGCGAGCCAGACCAGCTGTGCCGCGGTGCGCGAGCCGTAGTCGCCGGCCATCTCAGCTGCCCAACGAGAAGCCGGTGTTCACGATCGCGGTCGCCGCGCCGATCACGACCGCGCCGAGGAAGCCGCCGATCACCATGAACCGTCCCCAGGTCACCCCCTGGGTGTGGGCCCGGTTGGCAGCCAGCGCCCACGTCGCACCGCCGATGATCACCGTCCCCGCCGCGAACAGCAGACCACCGAGGGTCAGCCCGTTGAGTGCGCTGATGATCTGTTCGTAGTTCGGGATCCAGTCCGACCCCGCACTCGGGTTCAGGGTCGGGACCTGAGCCAACACGTAGCCGAGCACCGCTGACCTCCACGAAGCCGGGCCCGCCGATCGGGCCGTCGACAGGGACTGCCCCGGGGACTGCCCCGCCAGTGACCCGCTGTGCGCTGCCCGCGCCGCTGTCACCGGGCGAGGGACGCCGTCAGCAGTCCCTCCACGACGAAGGAGCCCGGGTTGGCTGACAGGCGCACACAGCGAGCTGCGATCGTCCTTGTCGTCCTCGCCGGGGGTTGCAGCCCCGCCGTCGAGGCCGAGGCCGGCTCAGGGCGTCCCGCGGTCGGACTGGTCGCACCCGCGGCACCGGTCGCTACGAGCGACCTCAGCAACTCACCGGTCTCCGTCGACCGTGACGATCCGGTGGCTGTCGCTGAGACACTCGTGATCGACACCCTGGCCGAGCAAGGCCTGGTCGCCACCATCGTCGCCTCCGAGCTGCTCGAGCATGACCCTTATGCCGCGAGGGTCCAGGTCGCGGTCATCCACCACACCGGTCGAGGGCACCCGCACCAGTCGCTCTACTCCATCAACCTCGAGCGCACCGACGATGGGTGGCGGAGCGTCGGCCTCCGTGAGACGGACGGATGATCCGGCGGGTGGCCGTCGGCCTCGGCGCGCTCGCCGTGCTCCTCCCGCTCGGGCTCATCGGCGCCGGGGGCAGCACCACCAGGGAGCTCGGCCCGTTCGACGCCGACGCGCTTGCCGGTGAGATCCCCCCGGTCATCCTCGACGCCTACCTCGACGCCGCCGACGAGTGGGACCTCGACTGGGCTCTCCTCGCCGCCATCGGCAAGCTCGAGTGCGACCACGGCCGGCACCGCGCCCCCGGCTGCTGGCCACCTGGAACCATCAACCGCGCAGGCGCCCGAGGGCCGATGCAGTTCCTCGGATCCACCTGGCGCAGCTCAGCCGGCACCCACGACCTCGACGTCGCCGGCCCGCCCACCCCCGACGGCCACGGGTACGCCACCGACGGCGACGGGGACGGAATCGCCGACCCCTGGTCCACCCACGACGCCGTCCACGCCGCCGCCCGCTACCTGGTCGCACTCGACGGCCGCGACGACCCCCGCCTCGCAGCCAAGCGCTACAACGCGGGACCCAACAACCCCAACGCCGCAGCCGGCGAGGGCTACGCCAGCCGCGCCGTCGAGCTCATCGCCGAGTACCACGCACTGGCTGGGCTCGGAGGCCCCGGTAGCCCCGACCCGGTAGCCGCCGCACCGACCGGCGGTGCCTGTACCCTGACCGACCCCACCGGCACCGGCGGGTGCGTGACGCCCCGCACCGCCAACCTCGTCCGTGAGATCGAGCAGGCCTTCAGGGACGTGCCCATCTGGTGCTGGGCAAGCAGGCCATCCAACCCCGCCAGCGACCACCCGCAAGGTCGTGCCTGCGACATCACCTTCGGTGCCATCGGCCGCTTCCCCACCGCGTCCGAACGGAACGCCGGATGGAGCATGGCCAACTGGCTCGTCGCCAACGCCGAACGCCTAGCCATCGCCTACGTCATCTGGGACGGACGCATCTGGGCTGGCGGAGTCTGGACGGCCTACACCGGCGGCGGCGCCTACAACCCCAGCCACCCCACGGGCGGTCACTTCGACCACATCCATGTTTCCGTCCAGCGCTAGCTCCCGGGACACGGCGAGGCCCGAGTGTGTCCAGGTGACTGCGAGCCGGCGAGCGGGGCGACACCGCGGCCGAAGGCAAACGAAGGTTCCCGCGTCGATTCACTCCATCGGGGGTCCGGAGAGAGCCGCACGTGAGTCCCCGTTCTGCGCGCCCGCGACAGCTTCGGCGGACTCATCAACCGCACATAAGTCACGCTAGTCCTTGATCGTCATCAGGTTCTCGATGGTTCACGGGGCGGCAGGGGTGGTGGCGCCGAGCTTGGGCCAGTCGGGGCGGCCGGCGTAGGGGACACGCGGACGCTCGACTGGATGTCGCAGAGAGCCCGTATCGTCGGCTCGAACGCGAGGAGGCTCGATGCCTGATCCGACAGTCGACCGTCGCGGACCTGTTCTGGTCTGCTACCGCCAGGACGACGGCGCTGCCGTCGCCCGCGAAGCGGTGCGGGCTCTCCGGTCGGTTGGGGTGCCGGTTTGGGTCGACGAGAACGACATGGGCGTCGGACGGTTCGACCGCACGTTTCGTCGTGCGGCCGAGGCCGGGCTGGCTGGCGCGGTGTTCGTCGCTACCCCGAACGTGACCAGGTCTGACTTCATCCGGTCCGACGAAGCGCCTGTATGGGACGCCCTTGCCAACGACCCTGAGTTCGTCCTCGCGATCGTCAACGACGGGCCTGCCGGACCAGATGGCCGTCCGGACTACGCGTTCCCGGGCGGACTGCTCGCCCTGCGGGAGCAGCGGCTCGAGCTCTTCAAGCAGTACCCGGTCGGGGAAGATGGTTGGGCGGACCGGCTCGTCCGCGACATCGCCGAGCGGCGCCTTCACGTCCTTTCCGCCGAGACACCCGAGCGTGAGCTCCGCGTAGAGGTGTCTACCCGCGACGAACCGTCGAGCACCCCGTCGGTCTGGGAGCTACGGGCCACGATCGGCCCGTCCGCCGAGGGGACCACAGTGCTCGGCCCGCTGGAGGTCGACCAGGTCCGGCGCCTCACACGTGAGCTTCCCGTCCTGGCCTCGCGCCTCCAACGTCACACGCTCAGGGTCAGGGGCGGTTGCCACCTACCGGTCGCTGTCGCGATTGGTCTCGCGTTTCCGACCGTGCGGCCCGGACGGGTCGTCATCGAGGACAACTTCGGTGCGACGTGGGACAGCCACGTCCGAGGGGGCAGCGTCGACCTCGACCCCGTGGACGTCGGTGCCCCGGACGGAGACGGTGAGGGTGTCGCGGTCCTCGTCGACTTCGTGCCCGGCCAGCCGGCAGCCGGGTTCGGGCGGCTCGCTGAGCACCTCCGCGTGCCAGCGCGCGTCCTCACGGCGGCCGGCCGCGAGCGGCTCGACGCCGCCGACGGCACGACGGTCGCGGAACAGGTCGCCGACGCAATCCGCGACTTCGCCGGCACCCGCGCGACCAACCGTGTCCACCTGTGCCTGCGCGTCCCGGCCGCGCTTGCTGTCCTCATCGGCAGAAACCTCAACACCTACCGGTTGTCCCTGTACGACTTCGACCGAACCACCGACGCCTACGTCCGGTTCTCGGACGCCCAGGCCGGCGGCCCGTCAAGCAACGTCATCAGCCCGGAGCACCCATGACACCCAACACCGCGTTCGACACCTTCCAGACCTCCGTGAACGCGACCCCGGAACAGCTCGCCGAAGCCAGACGGCGCCGCGACGTGGTCCTCGCTTCCATGTCCTCACAGACCGACACCGAAACGGACGACTGTTTCGTTTCCGGGTCGCTGGCCCGCGGTACACAGCGCGGCCTCATCCACGACGTCGACATCGTCGTCGTCTACAGGAGCGACGACCACCCAACGTGGGGTTCACCGGGCGCCTCGGCCGAGCAGGCACTCGAGCATGCGCGCGGCCAGGTCAAGTACGCGCTCGGAACGGACGGAGACGACGGCACGGAGATCCGTCACACCTTGTTGCGCAACCACTCCGTCAAGTGCTTCCTCGATGACCCAGACGAGCCGAAGGCGTTCACCGTCGACCTCGTCCCGGCGCTCCGCCAGGACAACGGCCGGTTGTGGGTCCCCGAACGGCTCACGTCCACCTGGATCGAGTCCGACCCGCAATACCTCATCCGCGAGGTAGCTCGACGTCACAGCGAATGGGACCGCTTCGTCCCACTCGTGCGGCTCCTCAAGCACTGGAACGCCGGGGCCGACTCGCAGATGAAGAACCTCGCGGTGGAGATCCTCGCGCTTCAGCACCTGCCCGCGGCGGACACCCGGCAGGACGGGCTCCAACGGTTCTTCACCGCGGCTGCCGCGAACATCATGTACGGCATCGAGGACCCCGCGGGCGTGTGCGGCGTAATCCAGCCCGACCTCGACCTCACCGCCACCAAGAACCTCCTCGACGCCGCCGCGACCACGGCCTGGGATGCGTACATGCTTGGCCTGGACGGTGACGACGACCATGCCGTCTGCAAGTGGCGTGAACTGTTCGGACCGGACTTCCCTGAGCCGCCGGGGGGCTGCGACAGCGGCGGCAACAACGGCTGGCCCACCATCATCGTGCCGACCCCCCGGCGCGTCGCCGACGCTCCCCAGGGCTGACCGTGCGCTGGTTCGACGCCTACCCCGACCGGCTCGCATGGGAGCAAGCCGCCATGGCGGCCTACCCGACCCTCGAGTGGGACGGACAACTTTCCCGACCCGAGTACGACGACGGCGGCGGCTGGACAGGAACCGTCCCCGAATGGCCATTCGAGCGGCCCAGACCCCCGGATCTGGACGCGTTCCTCGCTGGCTCCCGCCTCACCGTCGCGATGGTGTGCCTCCAGGCACATCCGGCCGTGAAGCCACGCGTCTATCCGCTGGAGCCGGAGCCCAACCCGCGGGCGCGGACCAGGAACGCGTGGCACGTCGCCGGCGACGGGTCGCTCTGCCTAACACAGCGTGCCTACGACTGGGACGGCTCCGAGACCGCAGCACACCTAGTACCGAAGGTGGCCGGATGGTTCCTGGAGTTCCTCCTCCTGGCGCGTGGACACGTCGAGCGCATGACCGAGGTGGGGATCGTCACCAACGACTCGCTCGACCACATGCTCACGGCGGCGTACGCCCATGATGACGAGAAGGCGGGCTGATGCGCCCGCCATCAGGGATGTTCGTGCTCCCGTCCGGGGTCGCCGACGAAATCGTCGGCGCAAGCGCTTCCGGCACACTCATCGTGAGGATCGACCCTGTCGAGAACGTCGCGCTCATCGTCGGATTCCGTCCCGATGGCGGCACGGCAACGACCGACCTCATGCGCCCGTTCGTCCGCGGGCACTACACGTCCGCGACGGACACAGGGCAGGCGTGCAGGTGCCACGCTGCGGAAGCCGACCTGCACGCAGCCGGGATCGTGTCGGTCATGCACGGCGGCGCCGTCCCCCTCGACTACTTCAAGTCACAACTCCGCGGCAAGACGAAACAGCTCCGCGGTCACTACATCACCTACGCTCCCGACGCCGAGGACCCGCTGCCGAAGTGGCTTGGTTGGTTCCTCGCCGACGGCGCCGCCCGGTTCTTCCCCGTCGAGGTCGTCCAGGAGGCCCGTGACCCGCTCGACGACCTCGGCGACGCCTGGCCCACGAGGTCTGTGAGGTCGAAACACGTCGGCGTAGTCGGCGTGGGTAGCATCGGCAGCGCCGCAGCCGACGGGCTTGCCGGCTACGGGATCGGTTCGATCCACCTCATCGATTTCGACCGTCTCGAGCAGCACAACCTGCCCCGACATGTCCTCACCGCCCGCGACATAGGGCGCCGCAAGACACACGCGATGGCCGACCACCTCCACCGTCAGCATCCGCACCTGACAGCCACCCCGCACGACCTCGACATCGTCCACGACGCCGACGCCGTCCGCGACCTCCTGCCGCATTGGGACGCCGTCGTCGTGGCCACCGACGGTGTCGAGTCGCGACTCGCCGCGAACTGGCTCGCCGTGCACGCCCGAATCCCGGCCACGTTCGCATGCGTGCTCGAGGACGGAGCCCTCGGCGAGATCGTCCGCTCGCTCCCTGGCGAAGGGTGCCTCATCTGCAACCGTGCCGGACTCCGCGAGCGCGGCACGTGGGATCCCGAACCCGGCATCGACCTCGACTACGGAACCGGCGTCGCGCACCGCCCCATGACCGCAGTCGGGGCCGACCTCGCGTACGTCGGCCGGCTCGCCGCGAAGACCGCCGTCGCGACCGACCTCGAACGCTACGGCTACCGCGACCAACGGATCGACGGGAACCACGCCGCTGTCGGACTGCGGCCCGCGCGCAGCTACACCCCACCGTTCGACGACCTTCACCACGGCGATACGCGATGGACCCGGTTCGACCGGCGGCCCGACTGCCACGTATGCGCAACCACGCCGTGACCCGCCTGCACCTACCCAGAACCGTCCTCGACCGCATCCTGTCCCTGGTCACCGAACACGACGACCCAGCCACAGAGACCGGCGGCATCATCGTCGGGCACGACCACGGCCGCACCATCGACGTGACCGGCGTCGGGGAACCTGGCCCGAACGCCGTCCATGAACCGTGGCGATTCACCCGCGACCTTCAGTACGCCGGCAAGGTTGCGGCCGACGCCTGGCGCCGCGACCGCAGCCAGTGGATCGGCGAATGGCACACCCACCCCAGAGGACATCCCGCGCCTAGCGACCTGGACCTGCGGACGTACGCCAGCCTGCTACGCAACCCGTCGCTGCGCCTTGACCGCTTCGTCGCCGTGGTCGTCACGACCGCACCGAAGACCATCATCGCCGCATGGATCGTGACATCTACGACAGTGGGGCGACTCCCCATCCGCATCCTGAGCTCGAACGAATGAGCCCCGTCCTCAAAGGAGTTTCCTGTCCGACCGCTGGACAATGTGCGGGTCGGTCTGCGCAACATTGCTGACCGAAATCACGGCCCGCGCTCGTCTCGCCGCTGCCGGGTGCTGCACGAACCTCTGGTAGACCCAACTGCTGCCTCGCCTCTCCCATCGCGACTTGGCGGGCGCCCAGCCACTCCCGAGCTACAGGAGCCCCCAGTGGGTGAGAGCATCGCGCCACTCGTCGATCGCTCGACGCGCGATGCCTACGCCGTCAGCGGTCGTGCCGTCGTGCTCGACATCGAGGCGGAATTTCCATGGACCACCGGATCCGGCTCGCGTCGCCAACGGCTGGTGGAATATTGGCTGGTGCCCACTTCGCAGGCGCCTCAGGGGCGATCCATGCCTCGCCACGTTGCCGAGGTCGTGAGCGAGCGCGATCACCGCTGACGCCTCAATCACGTCGTCAACCGAACGACGAGCGATCCCGGCTTCAGCGAAGAGCGCTTCGCGAAGCGACCACAGGTCAATGAACGCTGCGTACAGCCGTCGCTGAGCATCGAGAAGTGTCTCGCGACTGCTGTCCGGGAGAGGCTGCTCCAGGGCATGCGCCTCAGCATCGGCATCCTCCCACCGCCGAGTTGCGTCGCGGGCGTAGTCAGCGGGGCCGACTCCGATGGCGATCCCGCTAGCGATGTTGATCTCTTCGGCGATGCCGACGGCGATCGCGATATTCGGGCTGCCGCATCTCGGGCACGGCGCCCGGTCTGGGTCCTGCGCCACGATGGGGTCCATGGCGTGATCGCACTCGCCACACGTCACGGAAGTACTCGTGCTGGTTGCCATCGGCCCTCCCGTCGCGCGAGCGAGGTCCTTCCTGAGTGAACCGCGCGGGTCCGTTGAGCGATACTGGTGGCCGCAACTATGTGCGGCCTCGGTCAGGCAGCCGGGAGCGCGCTATCACGGCTTCCGTGCTGAGGTCTGGGGCCTAGGGTGCCTCGAGGGTCATCCCAATGACCTGCCGAACGTCCTGAGCGACCAAGCGGACGATGCGCTGAGTCTGCCCGACCACCAACGGATCATTGATGAGGGCCGCGCGGTGTCACACTGCGAGACGCCCCCAAGGCGTGCCCGTATCCGGCGGAAGCAGGCGGCCCCTCGCTCTACGATGTGTGCATCCGAAGTGGAGTACCTGGTGACCGGAACGTGCCCGAGTTGCGGCTCGCCTCTGTCGCACCACGATCGGCACATCCGGTTCCGGCTTCCCGATCCGGTGCTCGAGGTCCCTGAGGAGGAACGGCCGGACCGGTTCTGGGGTAACGATCTCATGCTTGCCGCGAAGGACCTCGGATCCTTCGTTCGTGCCCTCCTGCCAGTCCATCTGCATGACGGAGGTTCGCTGACGTTCGGCCTCTGGCTGGGCGTGCATCCGGACACCCTTCGCCATCTGTGGGAGGTCTGGTGGGAGCCCGAGTACGCAGAGGTCTCGTTCAGCGGCTACATCGCCAACGAGCTCATCCCGTGGAGCGGCTCGGTCCTTGCGATGCCGGTCACGGCAGCGCCACGCGATCCGGACGCTGCTCCCTACGTCATCGGCAGCAAGGATTTCACGGTCCATCGAATCGTGACGGAGGAATGGGATCCTCAACATGTCCTGCCGCCGTATGCGCACCTCCTGTGATCCGTCGCGAGGATCGCGGCGCGGCTGGGTTTCCTGTGAGGATGGGCCCGGTGGGTGCGTCTGGTACGAGGTCGTGACGACGTAGGGGGCAGCTATGCGCGCACGGCTCCCGCAGGCTCAGCGCGCGTAGTCACGGCGATGTGTGCGCTACTCGCCAACGCTGTCCTCGATGGACTGGGTTGCACGTTCGATGGCCTCCTTCAGTTCAGCCGGACCCGTCGTGGGGTCGTCCCTGATGACATCGCGAATGGCAGCCTTGACTTGGAGCCGACGCCACCGTTTTCGTCCCTCTTCGATGCGCTCGGCGTAGTCGTCCTTCGTGTCGACGTTGAACTCGGCGATCGCGAACTCGATGACGTCCTCAAGCGATGGCCGGAATCTTCGGCCACCGACAGGGAGGTGGAGCCGCCAGGTCTCGGAGGTCTTGCCCGCGTGAGCGCGGAGGAACCCGATCGCGGAGGACTCTGCGTGGAGCTGCACATGCGCTGATGCCCATGCACGTTCGCGGACGTAGTCGAATCGAACCACGGGGTGCCGGACTGCGGGCACGATCAGTGCGAACTCGGACTGCTCGATCGCCAGGAACGACCCGGTGAAGTCGAAGGTGCACCGGAACGAGACACGAAGGTCGAGTCGGTGCTCGCCCTGGATCGCCAGCGGCATGTCTACCGTGTTGCCGTCGTGGTCGAACGCACCCACGACAACACGGTCGTCCGCCACCTGCGCGCCGATAGGCGGTTCGTCGACCACCGTTCGGTCCAGCAGGTCGCCAACCTCGGCCGCGAACTCACTGGCGGTCTCGATGAGCGCCGGATCAGCGTCCGTCATCGTCTGTGCCGAGGAGGAACTCGATCGAGCGGATGTCCTCCAGCAGCCAGTACTGCTCGCCGGTGAGCGCTCCCGAGTCCGCTGCGCGGTCGAGCTCGTCTCGGCTCATCGCGAGGCGAGCAAGAAGGCGCCCGCGTCGAGCCTCGAGGTCCGCGCGGCTCGGCTCCAGGACACGTGGTGACATCGGAGTCCCCCTGACAGCGGTTGTCGTTAGCGTACGAGATCATGGCAGCCGGGTGAGACATCCTTTCCGATCTTGGTCCGAGGCCCGGCTGGTGCGCCGCTGGCTCTAGGGATCCGTGGTCCTGCCGCGGCGACCCATGGCCCGTCGGGTCGAGGCGGCGGTTGTGGGCGCCTCCGCCGCCTACGCCCGCCTCCCGATGTCACGGTGGTGGGCGGCGATCTACGCGGCACAGGGCACGGGCACGTACCCGTCGCTCATGTAGTTGCCCAGGACGGGCTGCGGACATCTCGTTAGCGGCCTTACGCAGGTGCTCGATGTCCTTGAAGCAGACGTGTCGGCACTTGCAGCAGCGGATACGGAGATCTGCCGCGCCAGTGCCACCACCGCCGGGGTGCAGTGCAACCTTGGTGGACCGGTGCCGGCAAGGCCGACCGCGGCTTCGTGTTGCTCGAGCTGCCGGGCGAGAACTGTGGTGGACTCGGATCGACCGAGTTGCCCCGACCCGTGACGCGCGTTGGCGTTCAACCTCTCTGAGCCCGCACCCCTGTAGCGAGCACCGGCGAGCTTCCCTCCGACCCATCGCGCTTGACGATGCGTGCCGTCGGGGTCTCCGAGCATCGGATCCCGACATCCTTCGAGAAGGGATGCACCGACGTCGGTCATTCGTTCGGTCGGATGTCTCCGGACTGCCGGTGGCACAGGGGCGCGTCGAGCACGACATGCCTGGCAGGTTTGGCCGATCGGTCCGCCAGGCGATCGAGCAGGAGCTCACCAGCACGAACCCCTAGCTGGTAGGGGTCCTGGACGATGGTGGAGATCGCAGGGCTCAACTGCCCGGCGAACGGGATGTCGTCGAAGCCGAACATCGCGATGTCGTGCTGACGGCCACGCTCGTGCAGCGCGATGATCGCCCCGGTGGTGATCTGGTCTTGCGCGCTGAAGATCGCGGTGGGAGGACGAGGGCTGTCCAACAGGCGCCGGGTGGCCCTGGCGGCACGGTCCACATCGTCCACATCGATCACGACGAGGGCGGGGTCGATGTCGACACCATTGGCGAGCATGGCCTCGTGATAGCCCGCGTGGCGCTCGCGACCGGTCCACACGCGCAGGTTGCCACCTAGGAACGCGATCCGCCGGTGTCCGATCCCGCACAGGTGGGCCACCGCGCGGCGTGTGCTGTCGCGGTTGCTGCTGACAACGGCATCGCATGTCGCCCCCTCGAGGACCCGATCGATGCACGCCACGGCCGTCCCACGGGCGGTCTCGGCCCGCAGGACAGGATCGTCTCCTTCGGCAGAGGCCACCACCAAGCCCTCGACACGGAACTCGATCATCGTCTTGATGAGGGCCCGTTCACGCTCAGGGTCAGCATCGGTGGACCCGGAGAGGACCACCAAGCCGCGCGTGGTGGTGGCGTGCTCCAGCCCGCGGTTGACCGCGCCGAAGAACGGGGTTGCGGCGTCGTCCTGCACGAAGCCGATCAGCCGCTCGGCGTTGGGGCCGGCGGCTAGGTCGCGGGCACGACGGTCCGGGCGGTAGTCGAGGTCCGCGATGGCCCGCAGCACGCGAGCGGTCACCGCTGCGCTCACGTGCGGCTCGCCGTTGACGACCCGAGACACGGTCTTGGAACTGACCCCGGCCCTAGCCGCGACGTCGGCCAGAGTCGGTCGAGACCCTGTGTGCATTCGCTCCCCGTTCATGAGTAGGAACCTACCGCAGACCTCTTGACAGCGCTATCAGCCGAGCTTATGTTGACAGCGCTGACAGGCGATCCTAGGCCGCTCAGCCCAGGCGCCCGACACGAGCCGAACGAGCCGATCCGTGGCGTGCGGCTGCGACCTTCACGACAGGAGTTGACCGATGAAGCTGCGCATGCGTTCGCTGGCCGGAGCCATGGCCATGGGGCTGGTGCTGATGGGATGCAGCGTCAGCGTCCAGGAGGCGGGACCAGACCAGGCCGTTGGCGGTGGGGCTGCCGCCGAGGCCGAGAACACCGGCCGGGTCAGCATCGCCGGGGCCGCGACCGGCGCCGACGGCGCAGCGATCCAGACCATCATCGACGAGGCAGTCAACGCCGAGGCTGACTTCGTGGCCACCTACACCGGTTCGGACTCCTTCGAGCAGAACATCGTGATCCAGATCGAGGCAGGCACTCCTCCCGACATCGGCTTCTACCCTCAGCCCGGCGCGGTGCTCGAACAGGCAGCACAGGGCAACATCATCGCCCTCGACGACCTCGGGTTCGACATCACCGAACTCGAGGCGCGCTTCGGCAGTTACATGATGTCCCTCGGCGCGTACGAGGGCCGGTACTACGGCATGCCCGACACGCTCAACTTCAAGAGCGCCATCTGGTACAGCCCGCCGGCGTTCGAGGAGGCCGGGTACGCGATCCCCGGGACCTGGGATGAGTTGCTCGCCCTCTCCGACCAGATCGTCGCGGACGGCAAGAGCCCGTGGTGCATCGGCACCGGATCCGAGGCCGCGACCGGATGGCCGGCGACGGACTGGCTGGAGGACATCGTCCTGCGGCAGGCCGGGACCGACGTCTACGACGCCTGGGTCACCGGTGACCAGCCGTTCGACTCCCCGGAGATCCGCGCCGCGTTCGAGACCTTCGGTGACGTCATCTTCACGGAGGGCTACGTCTTCGGCGGTCACGAGAACATCGCCAGCACCGACTTCCGTGACGCCCCCGACCCCATGTTCAGGGACGACCCGCCCTGCTACCTGCACCGGCAAGCGACGTTCATCCCCAGCTTCTTCCCCGAGGGCCTGACCCCGATCGAGGACTACGACTTCTTCCCGTTCCCACCCATCGACGGCCAGGAAGGCGTGCTGATGGCAGGCGGCATGTCGGTGGTGTTCAACAACCGGCCCGAGGTGCGTGACTTCCTCGACCGCTACACCCACGCGGACGTGCAGTGCAGGTTCGGCTCGACAGGGACCGGCAGCAGCATCTCCGCCAACTTCACGGTGGACCCCGATTGCTACGAGAACCCGCTGACCCAGCAGGCGGCCGCCACGCTCTCGACGGCGCTGCAGGACGAGGTCGCGCGGTTCGACGCCTCCGACCTGATGCCACCAGCGGTCGGGTCCGGTGAGTTCTGGAACGGCATGAACACCTACACCAACACCGGGCCGGACAGCCTGGACACCCTGCTGCCGGCGATCGACGCGGCCTTCCCGTAGGGCGGCACAGGACGACGATCGCCCAGCAGGAAGGGACGGCCATGGCGGATCTGCAGGTCAAGGACCTCAACACGCCCGCACAGGACGGGCCGAGGGCAGCCGGCCGCAGAGTGACGCTGGCACAGAGCCTGGCCGTCTCGGCCTTGTCGGCGGTCGGAGTGTTCGCGGTCCCGGTGCTCACCTACGTCGTGCTGAACGGCACCTTCACCACCATCGACGGCGCGGTGCCCGGCCTGATCGTTGCGATCATCGCCATCCTCATCGGCGTGGTGGGTGTCTTCGCCATGTACATGGCGGTCGACAAGGCCATCAACCGCCTGCCCCTGACCATCGCCGCGCGCGTCCGGCCCTGGGCGTGGGCCGGCCCCGCCGTCGTGGTCGTGGCGATCTACCTGATCTACCCGGCGGTGGCCACGATCCAGCTGTCCTTCATGGACGCGACCGGCGACAACTTCATCGGGTTCGACAACTACGCCTACGTCTTCAGCGATCCCGCGATGCTGCGATCGCTACGCAACACCGCGCTGTGGATCTTCGTGGTTCCCGCCGCGGCGGTATCGATCGGACTGGGGTTCGCCGTCCTCGCCGACAAGCTGACCCGCGCCGAGTCCGTGGCCAAGTCGATCATCTTCCTGCCGATGGCCATCTCCTTCATCGGCGCCGGCATCGTGTGGCGCTTCGTCTACAGCTTCAGGCTCGATGGAGCGGGCGAGCAGATCGGGATCCTCAACGCCATCAAGACAGGGCTGGGCGGTGCGCCCGTGGACTGGCTGGCCATCGTGCCCTGGAACAACCTGATGCTGATGGTGATCATGATCTGGCTGCAGACGGGCTTCGCCATGGTGATCCTCTCCTCGGCGATCAAAGGGGTACCCAGTGAGATGCTCGAAGCGGGTCGACTGGACGGGGCCACGGAGATCCAGCTCTTCTGGCGCATCGTCGTCCCGTCGATCAAGTCCTCGATCGTCGTGGTGTTCACCACCATGGTGATCGGCGTGCTCAAGGTCTTCGACATCGTGTGGGTGATGACCGGGGGTCAGAGCGGCACCGAGGTCATCGCCGAGCGGATGATCCGCAACATGTTCACCTTCCGGCACTTCGGCCGGGGATCCGCGGTCGCGGTGTTCATGTTCGTCGCTGTCATCCCGGTCATGATCATCAACGTCCGCCGGTTCCGCGAAGAGGAGCTGACGCGATGATCGCGCGACGACACCACAGGACCGGGCCGCGCCCGAGCGGGGCGGAGCACCGGGGAGGCCAGCGATGAGCACCGATCAGGTGGCGATCCCGGCCATCGAGGGCACCGAGGCTGCCGGCGGCAAGGGTCTGAAGGGCAGCGAGGGTGGGGTGACGGACTCGCGCAGCCAGGCCATCGTGCGCGCCATCATCGTCGCAGTCATCGTCATCTGGCTGGTGCCCACGGTGGGCCTGCTCATCACCTCGCTGCGCTCCCAAGGAGCCATCGACACCAGTGGCTGGTGGACCGTCTTCACCTCGCTCGGTGACACCTCGCAGTGGACGCTCGACAACTACCGGCAGGTGCTCACCTCGGGCGGCTTCGACAGCGCCTTCCTCAACACCCTGATCGTCGCCGTCCCCGCGACCGTGATGCCGATCACGATGGCCGCCTTCGCGGCCTACGCCTTCAGCTGGATGGACTTCCCCGGACGCCACCCGCTCTTCGTCCTGGTCGTCGCACTGCTCGTGGTGCCGCTCCAGGTCGCGCTCATCCCGATCCTGCGGTTGTACGCCGGTGGGCCCGAGTTCGACGTCAGCTGGCTCTCACCCGTCGTCGGCGCGGTGACGGGCCTGGATGCGCAGACGGTCACCGTCGGGATCCCGTTGTCGCTCAACGGCACGTTCCTCGGCGTGTGGCTGGCGCACATGGGCTTCGGGCTGCCGCTGGCCATCTACCTGCTGCGCAACTTCATGGGATCGCTGCCGTCGGAGATCATCGAGTCGGCGCGCGTCGACGGTGCCGACCACTTCAGCATCTTCACCAGGCTGGTCATCCCGCTGTCCGTCCCTGCACTTGCATCCTTCGTCATCTTCCAGTTCCTGTGGGTCTTCAACGACTTCCTCGTCGCCCTGATATTCCTCGGCGAGACCGCAGAGGTCAGGGTCCTGACGATCGCGCTGAACAGCCTGAACGGGCAGTTCGGCGAATCGTGGCACCTGTTGACCGCCGGTGCGTTCGTCTCGATGGTCATGCCCGTCGCGGTGTTCTTCAGCCTGCAGCGCTTCTTCGTCCGGGGGATGACGGCCGGGGCGGTGAAGGGATGAGGACCCCGGGCCCGATCACGCCTGTGCGCCGCTGGACGGCGATCGCACTGGCCACACTGGTCGTCACCGCGAGCTTCTGGTCCATGGGCTACGGGCTGGCGGTAGCCGTCGCTGGAACACCAGCGGACCCGGGGCAGGACACAACCATGATCGCGGCTGCAGGAGTGTCGCTGTCACTGCTGCTGCTGCCTACGGCACTGGGTGCTGCGGCCTTCGTCTCTCGGCGGCCGGATGCCCCGATGGCCGTGCTGGCGGGCATGGGGCTGGCCATCGCGATCGGGCTGCCGCTGCTGTGGTTCGGCAACCCCTTGGCCGCCCTGGTCGCCGGGTACGCAGCCGCGGCCGTGGTCACCGTCCAGCAGTCGGAGGGGGCCACCTGGCACAACCGGGCCATCGCCGCGGCCGCAGTGAGCGTGGTCGCCCTGGTCGGCATGGCCACCTCGTTCTGGGCCACCGCGTTGATCGCTCCGGCGCTGCCGTTCTCGGCGGTCGGGCTGGCCGACCGGTGGCAGGCCCGATCGTCGGACCGGCGCGTCCTCCCCGTCGCGGGGGCGCGTCGGTGACCGGGGCGGGGGCTGACTGGTGGCGAAGCGCGGTCGTGTACCAGGTGTACCTGCGCAGCTTCGCCGACGCCGATTGTGACGGGGCGGGAGACATCGCCGGCCTGCGCTCGCGGTTGCCGTACCTGGCCGACCTGGGTGTCGACGCCATCTGGATCAACCCGTGGTATCCCTCACCCCTCGCCGACGGCGGGTACGACATCGTGGACTACCGGGACGTGCACCCGGAAGCCGGCACGATGGCTGATGCCGACGAGTTCATCAGCGATGCCCACGCACTCGGCATCCGTGTGCTGCTGGACATCGTTCCCAACCACACCTCCGACCAGCACCCGTGGTTCCAGCAGGCCCTCGCCAGTGGCGTGGGCTCGACGGCACGCGATCGCTACCTGTTCCGCCCCGGCCGCGGCCCAGGAGGTGACCAGCCACCCAACAACTGGATGAGCCAGTTCGGCGGTCCGGCGTGGACGCGGGTGACGGAGCCCGACGGCCAGCCCGGCCAGTGGTACCTGCACCTGTTCGCCCCCCAACAGCCGGACCTGGCATGGTCGCACCCAGAGGTCCGGGCCGACTTCGAGGACACCCTGCGGTTCTGGTTCGATCGTGGCGTCGACGGCTTCCGCATCGATGTGGCCAACTCCCTGACCAAAGATGTCGATCTGCCCGACCTGGACGCGCTCGAGCTGTCACACCGAACAGGCCCGGACCGCGAGCATCCCCACTGGGACCGCCCGGATGTCCACGACATCTACCGGGGTTGGCGCAAGGTCGCCGACAGCTACGACCCACCGCGCGTCTTCGTGGCCGAGGCCTGGGTGGACACGCCTGAGAGGATGGCCCAGTACGTGCGGCCAGACGAGTTGCACAACGCCTTCAACTTCGACTTCCTCACCTCGCGCTGGCACGCCAAGTCACTTCGCCAGGTGATCGATGGGAACCTGGCGGCCCAGCAGGCCGTGGGCGCTCCGGCCACCTGGGTGCTGTCCAACCATGACGTCGCCCGCCACCCGTCTCGCTACGCCAGGCCCCAAGACGAGGAACGGGGGCACAACTTCGACCACCTGATCGGTGTCCCCGCCGATCACGAGCGCGGCCTGCAACGGGCACGCGCGGCGGCCCTGCTGATGCTGGCCCTGCCCGGCAGCGTCTACCTGTACCAAGGCGAGGAGCTCGGCCTGCTCGAGGTGGAGGACCTCGCCGATGAGGTGCTGACCGATCCGACCTGGGAGCGATCGGGCCGCACCCTCCGAGGCCGGGACGGCTGCCGGGTCCCCATCCCATGGTCAGGCGACGCCCCGCCGTTCGGGTTCAGCCCCGACGGGTCAGCCCCGCCATGGCTGCCACAACCAGCAGCCTGGGCGGATCGCACCGTCCACGCCCAGGCTGCCGACCCCGACTCGACCCTGAACCTGTACCGCCGGGCCCTGCGCCAACGTGCCGACCACCCCGCCCTCGGCGAGGGCACCATGCAGTGGTGTGACACACCGGCGGACGTGCTGATGTTCGCGAGGTCCCCACGCTTCGTCTGCGCCGTCAACTTCGCGGACACGCCGCTGCAACTGCCCCCGGATGCACAGATCACGCTCAGCAGCGGACCCCTGACCGGCGACGGAACGCTGCCGCAGGACACGGCCGTCTGGCTACAGACTGACCGGTGACGCAGTGCCGACCCTTTCACTCATCCTGTTGCATCGAGCCTCGGTTATCGGGGCGGCTCGCCAGCGTCGTCAGCTCTTCGGGGTCGCCGTCGAGGACAACGAGTTGCACGTCCCGATGGTCGGAGCAGCGCTCGCCGGCTGTGGTGATGTAGCGGCCGCACAAACACCAGTGTTCACCGTCGATCTGTGACAGGGCCACCGCGTGGTGCTCGACAGGCCGGCAGTACACGCAGTTGCACCCACGGCTGAACGGGGTGACCGCTTGGAGCGCATTGGCGCATCCGATGGCGCGGCGGCGTTCGCGGTCCGCATCTCGGCGGGCGCGAGCGCGGGCGTGGGCGTCGGCCAGGGACGTCAGGGCCCGTTCGTAGTCCGGGTCGAGATAGCGGGCCAGCTTGTCTGGGGCGTCGTGGCGTGACTCACCGGTGTTCGCCGCCGAGAACCGCACCGGGGTGGGCCAGAGCAGCTCGCCATCAGCACCGGCTGGCCCGGCCACGGCGCGAACGTCGACGACGCTACCGAGCCGGCTGGCCGCGTTGGCGATCTGCTCGGCGACTCGTTCCGCCCGACGCCGTGCCGTCTGGACACGCGCACCACCGCTGACGGTGTAGGTCAGCACGATCGTGTAGGTGGCGCTGTTGCGGAACTCGACGGTCTCGTGCAACGACGTCATCGCGCCTCACCGCCCGCAGAGGCTTCTGCCCCGGCCATGGAGCGCGCGTGCCCGTCAGCGGCACGGTGAGCCTCGATGGCGCCCCAGACGAGCAGGTAGGCGAAGTAGTAGTCCAGGGGGACCTGCAGCCGGTCGGCGATGTAGCGGTCGACGTCGGCGGCGGGCACGCCCTCGCCGACAGCGACCTGCTCGAGGTGAGCGAGGATCTGTTCGTGGCTGCGGGTCATCGGTGCGTCCTCTCCAGTGCGGTCGGTACCTGATGCGGTGGTGGACAGCTGCGGCCGCGGGCGAGCACGGCTGCGATCCGGGAGGCGAGACGGCCGGCATCACCCCCCGCGTGACCTGCGGGTGCGGGCGTGAGGCGCGCGTGACCGTCTGCCGCTCCGGGGGCCATCGCTCCGTCGCGGAGGTGGCGCCTCAGCGCGGCTTCCACCGGCTTATCCGGGTGGCTGTGGTGCGCCTGGGCGGCCAGTGCGAGCAGGTGGGACCGGACGATCGGTGCCGACCGCTGGACGGCCGACGGGAGCCGGTGGGTGACGGCGTGGACCGCTTCGGCCAGCAGGCGGTCGTCGAGGGCGCCGTCGAGCACCGTCGCCCAACCGGTGGCGTGCCGATGGGCTTCGTCGTCGCAGAGCTCGTCGAGGTGGTGGCGTGTCGCGGCAGCGCGCCGCTCGGCCCGGCGTCGCACCAGCTCGCGGTCCTCGTGCCGGTCGGGCCCGAGATCCCAGCCCTCGGCCAGGGCCTGGATGATCCAGCCCGCGGGGCTGCGGACTTCGCGGCTGATGGCCCCGTCGACGACGGCACGGACACGGTCGGGACCGTGATCGTCGACCAGCCGTCTGGCCCGGTCGACCGCGATCCCAAGACCGACGAGCTGGCCGACGGCATCGTCGCTACCCACCGGCTGCTGTCGGTCTCCAACAGCAGCTTCTTCTCTCTTGTGTCCGACCTCACCGCGTCCGGTGCGGCCGTGTCCGGCTCCTTCGGACAGGGCGGTGTTCAGCAGCCGATCGGCCCGTTCGGGGGCCGTGTCCGAGTTCTTGGGACACCGCGTCGGGGCGGCTCTGTCAGCGACTGGATGGCGCGCAGGCCGGCCGCGGCTGGTCGAGGTCGGGGTGTGGGTGAACCGCTCCAGACACGCTGAGGGATCGAGGACGTACCGGCATGCCTCCCACCGGCCCGACGGGCCCTGTCGGCCCTCCTCTTGGAGCACGAACCCGTAGTCACGCAGCCGGGCCAGGTGCTTGGCCGCCGTGTCCTTGTTGATCCCGAGGTTGGCCGCGATGCGGCGCACGTTCGTGGTCGAGACCAACCGGCCCGCATCGTCGAGCCTGGCGTCGAGGGCGATGTCCTCCAGGATGGCCCAGGCCACCAGGCCCACCGCCCGCTTCACCTCCCGCGAGGAGGGGAAGACCTTGGCGAACGGCTCTGCCCTGCCGATGATCCGGCCATCGGAGAGCGCCCGCCCCGTCTCGTGGCCGAATGTCACGACATCACGGGCCTGCAGCCGCGCCGACGAGGCAGGCCGGTCCTTCTCGGTCATCGGCGGACCGCCACGGGTGCCTGCGCCGGACCCCCGGCTGCCTCCGCACCGCGCGACCGCCGGGCCGCTCTGCTCCCATCCTGCTCCCATCCGCTCTGGCGGGTGGGTTGCGCGAGCGGCACACCGCGGCACGAACGGGCCGTATCGGTGCAGGTCAGGTGCCGATTTCTGGCAGCCGGCGTCAGGGCCTGGCGACCCTCCAACCACCTTCCCAAGCTAGCGACGGGGGTTCGATTCCCCTCACCCGCTCCGCACGAAAGCCCAGGTCAGAGCGGTTCTCGCCGGCCTGGGCTTCGTCGTTCCCGGTCAGCTCGGGCGCCGTCCGCCAACTGCGGTTGCTCTCTCCTCTCTGCAGCAGGTTGCTCGCTCTCGTGTTCAGCCTTACCGCGTCCCGGTGCCGTGGACCGTCGGTCCGGTACCGGAAGCGGCACCATCGGGTCCTCGACCGGGAGTGCTTCGATGCCGTCCATACGACCGACAGGTCCGCCGTGGCAGCGCACACTTGGCCTGCTCTGGTGCGCGGGGTTCTGCGTTCTGGCCGCAGCCGGGAGGGCCCGGTGGCTACGGTGCCGGCACGCGGCCGGGGAAGGCCGCGTCGCCATGTGGGGTAGGTGTGGCGCGGGGGGAGCGTGCGTATGCGGGGGGCGGCAGGTGGCGGCAGCGCTGGTCGTCGGGCTGCTGGTCTCGGCGTGCGGGTCGGCGGAGCCGTACGAGGAGGCCCTCGGCGCGCTGGAGCTCTCGGATGCGTGGGAGCGGACCTCGCGTGAGTCGCTCACCCACTCCGATCGGGACTGCTCGATCATGAGCGGTCCGTCGTGCCCCCGGGTCACCGACACCTACACCGTCGACCTCGAGGCCGCGGAGGCCTACCAGCAGGCTCGTGATGCCATCAATGGCCTCGGTATGGACATCAGCCGAGAGCGTGATGACTGCCGGGGCCAAGGCAGTGACTGTCGGGTGACGGGGCAGGCCGATGGTCGTCTCGTCCAGGTGGTCATCGAGGTCACTGACCGCCCGATGACCGCCAGGGCGACGTCGCATCGGGCGAACTGACGCTTCAACAGCACGGGGGAGAGACGATGAGCACGGTACGTCCAGCTTCGCCACACGACGGTGCTCGCGCTCGGCATCGCTCTTCAGTTCGCGGGGCGTCTCCAGGGCGCAGGACGCGATGAGCTGCCGCGGCCGGCATGCTCGTGCGGGACGGCGGCGAGGGTCAAGCAGACGCTGCGTCGGCGGCTGATGGACCTGCCGGTCTTCGGTCGGCCGGTGGTGACGGTGTGCGCCAGGTCCGCCGCCCCCCGCCCCCCGCCGCCGGCTGTCCGGTGGGCTCGTGGACCGAGATCGACGAGCGGATCGTGATCGGCAACCGTGGCATGACCGACCGGGCTGCCCGCTGGGCGTGCGAGCAGGTCGGACGCCACGGCCGCACCGTGGCGCAGGTCGCTGGCGAACTCGGGTGCGATTGGCACACCGTGAACCGTGCCGTGATCGGCTACGGACTCGCGCTGGTCGACGATCCGTTCCACGTCGTGCGCGTCGCCAACGAGCGGCTCGACGAGGTCCGCCGGCTCGGCCGACCCTCAGACGCGGGGGACCCCAGATCGCCGCCTGACCCCGCTCACGCGCGTCGAACGGTCCCGTCGAGGTGATCAACAACTTCGCCAAGCGCATAAGGCGGCTCGCGTTCGGGATCACGAACTGGGCCCACTGGCGCGTCCGCATCCTGCTCTACGCCGGCAAGCCCGACTGGTCCAAGCTCGCCACCATCACCCCTCACGGAGAGTCAGGCCTCGTGGCAACAGCGTCCTGGTGACTGACGAGCACGCGGAAGCGGTCGAGCCAGGGTCCATCCAGGACTCGCGTGACACGACCGGCGCCTCGTGTACACCGACCCCAGACCTGCGCTCTGTCCCCTGACATCTGGACTACCCGGTCGGGTGACACCTGGGGTGATGTGGCGGTGTCTAGCGTGGGGTTGGTAGCCCTGGTGAGGAGTTCGCTGGCTGGACGCGGCTGCGCATGTGTCGGGTGTTGTCTGCCTGGGTTCTTCCCGGTGCCGGGTGGTGCCGCTCGTGGTCAATGTGTTCGTCGTAGCGCGACGGTAAGCCTCCGCTGGGCGAACTCGTTCAAGTACATCGTGAGGAGAGAAACGTTGACGAACTCAGATAGCCTCCCCAGCAACTGGGGCCGTTGGGGCGACGACGACGAGGCTGGGACCCTCAACCTGATCGGCGACGCAGCCAGGCGTCGCGCAGCCGAGCAGGTCCAGACGGGTCGGTCGGTTTCCCTGGCTCTGCCGATCGTGCCCACGGCCGTCCTGAGCGGACCCTTCGTGCCCGCGAGCACCGACGAGTCGCCGGTGCAGCAGGTGGTGGTACACCCGGTTCGACCTGCCGAGCACACGTGCGCGAACGTCGACATCATCCTGATAACGAACCACCATCCACGTTCGACCCACCTCGACGCGGTTGCGCACATCGCCGAGGGCGAACTGGTCTACCCGGGACGCCCTCTGGCCAGCAGCGTCACACCTGGCGGCGTGCACCACGGCTCAACCGTCGCATTCGGCGAGGGCATTGTCACCCGTGGCGTGCTGCTCGACCTCGCAGCCGACGGTCCACTCGCCGAGGGGCATGGAGTCACCGCCACAGACCTCGAGGAAGCCGAGCGCCGACAGGGCGTCAGGGTCGAGGAGGGCGATGCGCTGGTCGTCCGTTGCGGCTGGGACTTCACGCCCGATCCGACCAAGCGTTCACCAGGGATGAGCGTGAACGCGGTGCGGTGGATGCACGACCGCGGCGTCTCGCTCTACGTAGGCGATATCGGGGATGCGTTCCCTCCTCTTGACCCGCAGGTGGCGTTCCCGATGCACGCCGTCGGCCTCACGCGCCTCGGACTTCCGCTCGTCGATGCCGCCAATGTGGAGGATCTCGTCGCGGTCTGCCGCGAGCTCGGCCGCTACAGCTTCATGCTGGTGGCTGCACCACCGCGGATCGCGAACCTCACCGGTGTGCCGGTCAACCCGGTCGCCATCTTCTGAGCCTGGTCAGTGTGGATCGGCGCCTGCACTATGGCGTCGCGTCTCATTGCGACCGATGAGCCGGCGTGGGGTTCGCGGAACCCTCCGACAGGGTGATGCACCCAGATCGCGAAGATTCCTGGCGCTTCGGAAGTTGCGGGGGCGCGGGGCGATGACGGACATCCTGGTCGCGTCGACGTGGGGGCTGGGCAAGAGGAGTCGGTTCCGCTGTCGGTGCTGGCGCAGAATGTGCAGCGGTCGACTGACGCAGAACCCTTGCACCCGTCCCTGGGCGCCACCTGGCCACCTCCCCCACGTTCGCGAGGAGCCGACATGCCGTTGGAACACACCCTGCTCGAGAAGTTGTCTGCGGTCGTCGGTGCGGAGCACGTCTCCACCGCTGCTGCGGACCTGGAGTCGCACGGCGTCGACGAGGGCTGGCACGAAGGGGTCGCCCCGGAAGCGGTGGTGATGCCGGCGTCGACGGAGGAAGTTGCCGAGGTGGTGCGGCTGTGCGCGGCGGGGGAGATTCCTCTCGTGCCGTTCGGGGCTGGCACGTCGCTGGAGGGCCACATCGCGGCGCTGCGAGGCGGCATCTCGCTTGACCTGTCCCGCATGAACGCGATCGTGGAGGTCAATGCCGAGGACATGGACGTGCGCGTAGAAGCGGGCGTGCGCCGACTAGCGTTGAACGACTACCTGCGGCACGAGGGCTTGTTCTTCCCGATCGATCCTGGCGCGAACGCCTCGATCGGCGGTATGGCGGCCACTCGGGCCAGCGGTACCAACACGGTGCGCTACGGCACAATGCGTGATGCGGTGATGGGCCTGACCGCAGTGCTCGGGACCGGCGAGGTGGTCCACACGGGATCGCGGGCGCGGAAGTCATCGGCGGGCTATGACCTGACGCGGCTGTTGGTCGGCAGCGAGGGAACACTGGGTGTCATCACCGAAGTGTCGCTGCGCGTGCACGGTATCCCCGAGGTGATCGGTAGTGCGACCGCGTCCTTCGGTGACGTCGCCGGCGCCGTCGGCACCGTGATCGAGCTGATCCAGCTGGGCATCCCCGTGGCGCGCGTCGAGCTGCTGGACAGGGCGATGGTCGCCGCCGTCAACGCCTATGCCGATCTGCAACTGCCTGTCCAGCCGCTGCTGCTGCTGGAGTTCCACGGCGGACCCGACGCGGTCGCCGAGCAGAGCCATACGGTGGCGCAGTTGGCGGCACGCCACGGTGGGACCGGCTGGCAGGAGGCGACGTCGACCGAGGAGCGCAATGCGCTGTGGCGGGCCCGCCACGACGCGTACTACGCGGGGTTGGCGACACGACCGGGCATGAAGGGCGTGTCGACGGATGTGTGTGTGCCGATCAGCGCGCTGGCCGGCCAAATCGACGCGGCCGTCACAGACATCGCCGAGACCGGGCTGACGGCCCCGATCGTCGGGCATGTCGGGGACGGCAACTTTCACGTGCTGATCATGTTCGACCCAGACGACGCCGAGGAGAAGGCCGCGGCGCTGGCCTTCCACCGCCGGCTGGTCGAGCGGGGTCTGGCCGCAGGTGGCACCTGCACCGGTGAGCACGGCATCGGCTACGGCAAGCTCCCCTTCATGAAGGTCGAGCATGACGCCACAGCACTGGCCGCCATGCGGGCCATCAAACATGGCTTGGACCCAGCCGGGATTCTCAACCCCGGCAAGACCGTTCCCGCGGGGTAAGCGTGGCGTTGATGCACGCCGTGCACGCGACGTACGCATCCAGGCGACGAGCCGCGAAGGCATCGACAGCAACTGATCGGCGCGAACGGGTACTCCCGGTCCTTCGCACAGACCACGTTTCGGTGGCTCGGCGCTTCGAGTTCTCTGGGCGGCAACCCGCTGGCGCCGAGCCACCACATCGAGTCAGACATCTACGAGAGCGTTCGTAACGAGGTCGCCGAACGGGGCGTACCGCTCGATGTCGTGAATCCGTGGAGCCCGGCGTTCGGCCGGGTGACATCACTACGCGCCCTGGCGACCGTGTCAGCGGTCCAGTGGCCGATGGCGTGATCTGGGGCGCTCGAGTTGCCGACCCACGTGTTCACGTGCAGCTCGTCGGGTGCGATTGGCACACCGTGAACCGTGCCGTGGCCGGCTGGCTCGACGAGGTCCGCCGGCTCGGCCGAACCCTCAGACGCTGGGGACCCCAGATCGCCGCCTGGCACCGCTCACGCGCGTCGAACGGTCCCGTCGAGGCGATCAACGACCCGGGCCGCGGTGATGCCATAGGAGTATGTTTGATCATATGTCATGATGGGTGTTCGGCACTCAGGAGGCTTGCTCGTGACGCGTCCCAGACTGATCAACCCACCCACGCTGTTCGAGCCGCCCGGTTTCAGCCATGTGGGTGTCACTGCCAGCCGACGATTGGTGTTCGTGGCCGGCCAGGCAGCAGTCAACGCCGACTTCTCGGTCGCCGGAGGAGACGATCTCGCAGCCAGACCGAAGCCGCCATGGAGAACATGAAGGTCGCGCTCGAGGCTGCCGGCGCGTCGTTCGAGGATGTCATCTCCCGTACCGTCTACACCCTCGAACCGACGCAGTTCGAAGTGATCGCTCATGCCATGGAGAACGTGACCGGCCCACTGCCGCATCCGACCCAAACACTGATCGGGGTCACGGGTCTTGCGGTGCCGGGACTCCTCATCGAGATCGACGCGATCGCCTGCCTGGATTGACGGCCCTTCACCCACGAGCAGCACGACTCGCGTCCCCGGCGCGATCGTTCCCCGACCCCGAGTCCGTCATTCGCCTCGTCGGCGCGGTTCAATCGAGCGCGTGCCGCGAGAGGAAGTCGCCGAGAGCGTATGCCACGCCCGCTGGGTCCTGGAAGGGGAGCAGGTGGTTGGCGCCGAGGAGGTTGAAGTCCTCGACGTTGTCGCCCCACCATTCGTGGAAGAAGGCGCGACCTTCGTGGTAGAGCGTGCCCGGCGTTTCTCCGCCGAGCATCGACAGGACCGGGACGTCGATCTTCGCCGCCTCTTCGGCGCCGAACTCGAACCCCATGACCGCCGCGCCGTCCCGCTGGAAGAACGTGTCCGCGTTCGAGAGGGCGCGGTCGACGCCGCCTGGCACGGTGGCAGACACGTGCGTCCGCCAGTGCTCGTCACTGACCGCCTCCAGCGCCTGACTCGCAGCGCCCGCCTTGTCGCCGGCCGCGTACTTCTCGAGCGGCTCCATCACGACCGCCGGCAGAATGGCCTGGGCGGTCTCGTCGGTCCCGAAGGGAGGCTCGAGCAGGGAGAGGGTGCCGACACGGTCGGGATAGGCCTGAGCGCACTGGAGGGACACGATCCCACCCATCGAGTGCCCGACTATGTGCGCCCGATGGATGCCCAGGTGATCGAGGAGCGCCGCCGCATCGGCCGCCATATCGGCGATCGTCGTGCCCTCGGGTGCGAGTCTCGGATCCGATGCGGCGTAGCCGCGCCGACGGTAGCCGATCAGTTGGTACCCCTCGAGCGGCTTCTGTGCCGCCAGCGGAACCGCCACGTCGGAGAGCAATGCCCCGTGGGTGAAGAGCACCGGCTCTCCGGACCCAGAGACCATGTACTCGATCAACGTGTCGGGTAGCTCGAGCCGCTCGAACATCACTGCCTGGTCCGCCGGGTCCTCTACTGAAGTTGCCATCCTGGTGCTCTCCCTTCCTGGAGTTCCTGCGCTGGCTCCCCACGAGTAAGGGGAGAAGAAGCCCTGCGAGCTGGTGACGTGTTCGGGATCAAGCGACGGTAGGACGCCGAGAAGCATCACATCGTCACCCGAACGGGTGCGTGCCACCTGGTGTCGTTCCTAGTCAGACCGAAGAGATCGCGTAGCGACGCCCCACGGTTCCGATGCTGGATCGAGGAACGCGAAATGGCCAGCACCGGGCACCAGGTCGAGTGAGCACTCGCGGCCGTGGGCCGTGGCACGGCGATACAACCGCCGGCTCTGCACCGGTGGGATGCGGTCGTCGTCCTCTCCATGGACGAGTCGGATCGTCGTGCTGCCAATCCGATCGAGGAGCGTCAGAGGATCGACCGCTGCGTAGATGTCACCGGCAGCGTCCGGGCCTCCGCCACAGAACTCCGCGATCGAACCTCCACCGAGTCCCGCGAACGCCGCGCCCGGAAGATCGCACACCGCACCGACCATGATGACCTCATCGAACGGGCGCGACGCGGCCAAGCCGAACGCCAGGGTGCCGCCGACGGAGTGGCCCAGCAGGCGTCGAGGAGCGTCTTCCAGCCCGGGGAGCGCGCTGCGAACCTCGTCGATCGCCCGTATCAGATCCTCGGCTGAGTCGCGAACGTCGTCGCCGCTCCCCTTGCGGCGATACTCGATGTTCGCGACCGTCCACCCATCCTCGGCAAGCGCGACCGCCGATGGCGTCATCATGTCGAGCGTCAGTTCCGCGCGCCAGAGTCCACCATGAACGAGCACCACCAGGCCGCGCGTCTCACCCTGGGGCGGGTGATGGACCCGAAGGTATTGCTCACCAGAATCCTGCCCGTACTGGATGCGTTGACCCGGCGCAGCCTGCTCGTCGGTCTCCGCACGTACGCGATCGATGAAGCTTCTGACCTGGCTCGGTGCCATGGCCCAGGTATCGACCTCCTCGTGGGCCGTCGTGGGGCCCGGCTTCTGGGCTGTCATGGCATCCTCTTCCCGCCGTTGAGGTGCACGATCTGGCCCGTGATGTAGGAGGCCTGGTTGCTGAGGAGGAAGAGGACGAGATCACTGACGTCTCGTGGCTCGCAGAGCCGGTCCATCGGGACGGTCTGCTGGTACCTCTCGGCGTCGAACCACTCCCGTCCGTGGGATGATCCGTCTCGCCCCGTTCCGCCTTGCAGGAAGTTGGTGTCGGCTGCGCTCGGGGCAACGGCGTTGACCCTGATCTTGGGTGCGTTCTCGACCGCGAGGGTCTTGACCAGTCCATGGAGGCCGGATTTCGCGGCCGAGTACGGGCCGGTCCCGTGGATCGGGTCGATCGCGAGGCCACTCGACACGGCGACGATCGCGGACGGGCCGGTGCCGCGCCGGAGCGCGGGGAGGCCTGCGCGGCAGAGGTTGAAGAACGTCGTGAGGTTCCCGTGGAGGACGTCAGCCCATTCGACGTCCGTCACGTCATCGATGGCCTTGGGTGGTACGAGCATGTAACCCACGAAGCTCACGAGAGCATCGACGCTCTCGACGTTCTCCTCGATCACCGCGAAGGCCTCGGAGACCGAGCTCGCGTCCCGGGCGTCGACGGGCAGCGTCAAGGACGCACCCGAGCCGTCGAGTGGCGGCTGTGTGTCGATGCTCCGCTGCAGGTCGAGCGCGACGACCTCGTAGCCTGCCTCGCCGGCGTCCTGCACGAACGCACGTCCGAACTCACCGAACGCGCCGGCCACGACCACGGTGGGTTTCAACGTCCTCGCCTCTCAGGTGCTCGTCCGACCGATCGGGGCGCGCCGACTCGTTGGCCAGCCCACCTCACGCGTCGTTGTCCCACTCGACGATCAGCTGTTCGAAGCCTCGTGAGACGAAGCGCTCCAGGCGCGTGTAATCGACCACGCGCATGTTCGGCAGACGTTCGAACAGCCTCTGCAGAGCGATCGGGACTTCCTTCCGCGCCAGC
Organism: Nitriliruptor alkaliphilus DSM 45188; assembly: GCF_000969705.1. Taxonomy (GTDB): domain Bacteria; phylum Actinomycetota; class Nitriliruptoria; order Nitriliruptorales; family Nitriliruptoraceae; genus Nitriliruptor; species Nitriliruptor alkaliphilus. Next base: position 1,109,676 of record NZ_KQ033901.1, on the reverse strand, counting down.
GGTGCGCCAGGACAGAAGTGGACCCCGTACCCGAGAGCGAGGTGACGGTTCGCACCAGACCGCTCGATATCGAACTGATCAGGGTTCTCAGCGAACTGGCACTTGTCGCGGTTCGCGGACGCCAAGCTGATCAGCACGGTTGCACCGGTGTCGAGGTGCACACCTCCGAGCTCCGTCGGCTCGGTCGTGTGACGCCGGACGAAGGGGAACGGCGGCTCGAACCGCAGGAGTTCCTCGACCGCATGATCCATGACCGCAGGATCCGACAGCGCTCGACCGATATCGTCAGGATGCTGCAGGAGCACGTGCACGCCGTTGCAGATCGCGCCCGTCGTGGTGTTGTGCCCTGCGGTGAACACCGCCAGCGGGATGTTCGCGATCTTCTCCGTACTCAGGTTCAAGGTCGGGTCATCATCGAACTCCTGCTGGATGGCAGTCAGCAGGTCCTCCTTCGGGTCAAGTCGTCGCTTCTCGATCTCATCGACGAAGAACTGCTGGTAATCCACCAACCCACGAGCTGCCTTCGCGAGCCGCTCCTTCGACGCAGTACCCGCCAGGATCGTCTCGAAATCATGGCCCCAGTCGAGCAGATCCGGTACCTGCTCAGGGGTGAGTCCCAGGATGCGGGCAACGACCTGGGCTGGGTACTCCCTCGCGAACTGCGTCGCGATATCGGCCCGGCCATCGGCCACGAAGCGATCGATCAGTTCATCCGCCACCTGATGCATGACCGGAACGCTGTTCTCGACAGCCGGCCGAGTCAACGCCCGATTGATCGCACGCCTCACTGGCGTGTGCTCAGGTGGATCGATGTTCACGACGAGGTAGGCTTCCCACCGTCCATCCAGGATCTCCTGGATCTCCGAGGGCAGCGGCACCGCCGGCTTGAAAGAGTCTGCCGACTTGTACAGGCCCGGTTGGCGCAACACCTGAAGGGCGTCCTCGTAAGAGGAGACCACCCACGCGTCGAATCGTTCGCTGAAGAAGACGCCGCCATCGTCCCGAGCATGCTCCCAGAACGGGTACGGATCCTCGATATAGGATGGGTCGAACGGATCGAACACCAGCGCGGATTCCGACACGTTTCTCTCCTCACGATGTACTTGACCGGGCGGGGCCCAGACGCACGCAACACTCAACGCATGCACAGCCCCATCCCGACAGCAAGTTCCTCACCAGGGCTACCAGCCCCACGGTAGACATCGCCACATCGCCCCAGGTGTCACCCAACCGGGTAGTCCGGTGTCAGGGACTTGGCGCGAGCGACCGCCGGCCGGCGTCCAGGTCCCGGCGGCGAGGATCACCAGCGCGTCGTAGACGTCGGCGTTCAGGCCGGCCGTGTCGGCCAGCACGTCGTGTCGCCGCCGTATGGCGGCCACGAGCCGGGGTCGCAGGTCCTCGTCGACGCCGACCCGGTGCAGCAGGTGAGCCATCCCGAACGCCACGTTGACGGCGTTCGTCGGCCAGCGCCACCCGGCCGCCACTGCGAATCGTGCTGATCCTGCTGCTCGAACGCCACCCTGATCGGACACTCGCGGGTCTCAGGAGAGAATCGGGATCGTCCTGGCATGAGCTCCTCCAGTCACAGAATCATGCCTCCGACGGACCCACCGCGGTCACTCGCATGGCTCGGATCCTGTGCCACACAACAGGAGTTCCGCAGGTATCTCGAGCAGATGTGTCGAGCTGTCAGCTTCCTCGTACCGCACGGCGATGCCCCGCCAGCCGCCACCCCGATCATCGAGCGCCTCCAGCGAGATCAGGAGCTCCTCGGAGTGCTTCGATCCGCCGCACTCGAACGACCACACCTCTCCGACAGCCTCGACGACCTCACCTGGAAGATCCTGTGCGGGACCAGCGGCCCAGCCGGTCGGGTCAGGTCCCCTGAAGCGCCGCAGATGGGTTCCGACCGTGCGAAAGCCGCGACCCACCTGATCCACCGCCGATCCGACCCTCCAGCATCGCGCGGGGTGGCGACGTGCGGCCGCAGCCGTCACCGCGCCCGAGGTCGACGCCGCCGTCCATACCGAGGTGGATCAGGTCCTCGCGGGCCGGCTCCCAACCGCCGACGACCTCGACCAGCTGCCCCGCTGCCGGGCCCTGTTCGCCGAAGCGCTCCGTCTGTACCCCCCGTCGTGGGCGATGGGCCGGCAGCTACGAGCGGACCTGCAGGTCGGTGACGTACGCATCCCAGCGGGTGACCTGGTGGTGCTGCCCCAGTGGGTCGTGCACCGCGATCCACGCTGGTGGCCGGAGCCGGAGCGCTGCCAGCTCGAACGCTGGACAGACGCCACGGACCGCGAGCGACCCCGGGGCGCGTTCTTCCCGTTCGGGGCCGGTGTCCGCCAGTGCATCGGCGAAGGGTTCGCGTGGACCGAGGGGGTGCTCGCCCTGGCGACGATCGTCCGTCGGTGGCGGTTCGCCCCGGTCCCCGGTCGCCAGCTACAGCTCGACCCACTGCTCACCCTCCGCCCGCGGAACGGGTGCTGGCTCCACGCACTGCCGCGCCGAAGCTGACAGGCCCGGACCGGGCGGCCCGGCCGAGCCCGGGCCCCATGGGCCGGACCTCATCGCTGTTCCGATGGCGGCGGTATCGATGAGCCCGGCTCGAGTTCGACCAGGAGGTCCCCGGGCTCGACGCGGGTGCCGGTCGGCGTGACGACCCGCCGGACCGTGCCACCGGTGTGCGCACGGATGGGCGACTCCATCTTCATGGCCTCGATGACGCCGATGACCCGGCCCTCGTCGACCTGCTCGCCCGCCTCCACGTCGATGGTGACGACACCGGTCATCTGGGCGGCGAGGTGGCTGGGGTCGTCGGGGTCGGCATGCTCCCGGCTGACCTGCGCGGGGGCGTGGCTGCGGTCGAGCACCTCGATCGCCCGCGGGATGCCGTTGAGCTTGAGATGGAGGGTCCGGTGGCCGGTCTCGTCGACCTCACCGATCGCTTCGAGTTCGACGGTGAGACGCACGCCCCGGTCGAGGTCGATGTGGACCTCACGCCCGGGGACGAGCCCGTGGAAGAAGGCTTCGGTGGGCAACTTGGACAGGTCGCCGTAGTGCTCCCGATCAGCCCGGAAGTCGTCGGCCGGGCCGGGGAACAGCAGGGACGACAGCACCTGGATCGCGTCGTCACCGTCGATGCCTGCTCGTTCCTCGTCGGTGAGCTGCCGGTCCGGGAGGCTGATCTTGTGGGCTTCCAGTGTGCGGCTGCGGAGGGGCTCGGGCCAACCGCCGGGCGGCGTGCCCAGGTCCCCGGCCAGCAGTTCGAGCACCGACCCAGGCAGGTCGAACCGGCCCGGGTCCTCGACGATCTCGTCTGGCTCCACGTCGTTGAGCGCCATGAACAGGGCCAGGTCGCCGACGACCTTGGAGGTCGGGGTCACCTTGATCAGCCCGCCGAGCAGCTCGTCGGCATGGATGTAGCGGCGCGCAATCTCCGGGAACCCACCGTCGACCCCGAGCGCGGTGGCCTGCGCGACGAGGTTCGACAGCTGGCCGCCGGGGATCTGGTGGCGGTAGACACGGCCGGTCGGGGACGCGAGCCCCTGTTCGAAGGGCGCGTAGAGGGTGCGGACCTGCTCCCAGTACTCCTCGAGGTCGAGCACCGCGTCCAGGTCCAACCCGGTCGCCCGGTCGGTGTGATCGGTCGCCGCGATGATCGCGGGCAGCGGCGGTTGGCTGGTCGTGCCCGACAACGGTCCGGCCGCACCATCCACTGCGTCGACCCCGGCTTCGATGGCGGCGAGGTAGGTGGCGAGCTGGCCGCCCGAGGTGTCGTGGGTGTGGAGGTGGACCGGCGCGTCGAACCGTTCGCGCAGCGCGGTCACGAGGGTGCGTGCCGCCGGGGCCCGCAGCAGTCCCGCCATGTCCTTGATGCACAGCACGTGCGCGCCGGCGTCGATGAGCCCCTCAGCGACGCCGAGGTAGTGGTCGAGTGTGTAGACCTGCTCGGAGGGGTCGGACATGTTGCCCGTGTAACAGAGGGCCCCCTCCGCGACACGTCCGTGTTCGACGACGGCCTCGATCGCGGGCCGCATCCGCTCGACGTCGTTCAGGGCGTCGAACACCCGGAAGATGTCGACCCCGGCGGCGGCGGCTTCACGGACGAACGCGCGGACCACGTCGGGCGGGTAGCGGTGGTAGCCGACGGCGTTCTGGCCGCGCAGCAGCATCTGCAGGCACACGTTCGGGATCGCGGCACGCAGCAGCTGCAACCGTTCCCAGGGATCCTCCTTCAGGAACCGCATCGCGACGTCGAAGGTCGCGCCACCCCACACTTCCAGCGACAGCAGCTCGGGGAGCCGGCGAGCAAGGTGCGGGCCGGCGGCGAGCATGTCGAAGGTGCGCATGCGGGTCGCCAGCAGCGACTGGTGAGCGTCACGCATCGTCGTGTCGGTCACGCCGACCGCCACGCTGTCCCGAAGCCACGCGGCGAAGGCCTGCGGTCCCTCGGCGAGCAGCCGGTCCCGAGATCCCGTCGGCGGGTCGCCCTCGGGCAGGAACGGGAGGCGGTCGCGGGGGTCCTGCAGTCCCGGGGGCGGGCCGTGCGGGTGGTTGACGGTCACGTCGCCGAGGTAGCCGAGCATCCGGCTGGCTCGATCGCGGCTGTCGATCGCCTGCATCAGCTCGGGGTGTTCCACGAGGTAGGCGGTGGACATCTCCGCGATCAGCTGTTCAGGGTCGGCGAGCAGCGCGCGGAGGAACGCGAGGTTCGTCGGCACCCCCCGCACCCGGAACTCCGCGAGCGCCCGGCGTGCCCGCCGTGCCGCTGCAGGCAGGTCACGCCCCCGCGCGGTCACCTTGGCAAGCAGCGAGTCGAAGTAGGGCGATATCTCGGCCCCGACGTACGCCGAGCCGGCGTCGATCCGGATGCCCGCACCACCCGCCGAACGGAAGGCGGTCACCCGCCCGGTCCCGGGACGGAACCCGTTCGCCGGGTCCTCGGTCGTGACCCGGCACTGGATCGCGACCCCACGCGGCGCGATCGCCTCCTGGCTCAAACCCAGCTCGTCGAAGCTCGCCCCGCCCGCGATCAGCAGCTGCGACTGCACGAGATCGACGTCGCAGATCTCCTCGGTGATGGTGTGCTCCACCTGGATCCGCGGGTTCATCTCGATGAAGTGGTGTTGGCCGGTCTCGTCGAGCAGGAACTCGACCGTGCCGGCGTTGACGTAACCGACCTGCTCAGCGAAACGCACCGCGTCCTGGCAGATCGCCTCACGCACGCGTGGATCCAAGCCCGGAGCCGGCGCGATCTCCAGCACCTTCTGGTGACGGCGTTGCACCGAGCAGTCCCGCTCGAACAGGTGGATCACCTCCCCCGCCGCGTCGGCGAGCACCTGCACCTCGATGTGGCGAGGCCGAAGCACCGCCTTCTCCAGGAACACCGTCTGGTCGCCGAACCCGCCAGCGGCCTCGTGCCGGGCGCTGGTGATCGCCTCAGCCAACTGCCCGGGTTCGTGGACCAACCGCAGCCCGCGACCGCCCCCACCACCGGCCGCCTTGACGAACACGGGGAACCCGATGCGCTCAGCCTCGGTCGCCAGGTCGGCGTCCACGGCCAGGGGGTCGCTTGCGGCCAACACCGGCAGCCCAGCCGCGATCGCCCGCGCTCTGGCCTGAACCTTGTCCCCCGTCGTCTCCAGAACGGCGGCCGGCGGTCCCACGAACCGCACCCCGGCGACGTCGCAGGCGCGCGCCAACACCGCCGACTCGGACAAGAACCCGTACCCCGGGTGCACCGCATCCGCCCCGACACGGACCGCCAGCTCGACGATCTGTTCGACATCGAGGTAGCCCGCCACCGGTCGAGCAGGATCACCGATCTGGTAGGACTCGTCGGCCTTGACCCGATGGATCGACCCCCGGTCCGCCGCGGTGTACATCGCGACCGTCCCCATCCCCAGCTCGGTCGCCGCCCGCATCACCCGGACCGCGATCTCCCCACGGTTGGCGACCAGCACCTTGCGCAGTGTCGTCATGATGGCCATCCCTACGTCGCTACGAACCATCCTGGGTCTGACGGAGACTCGGTGCAGCTTCTGGGCGCGAGGGCTCCGCTTCTCCACCTGCGCCGACCTTCCGCGCGCGGATCATGCCTCCCGATCTTCGACGAGGTAGGCGCCAGACACCCAGTCCGCAGGAGCGAATGGACCAGCCGGCGCCCCGAGTTCAACCAGATACTTCATGAGCATCTCGCCCGTGAAGCGATCACGGATGCGCCGCTTCTCGTAGGTACCGACATCCTCGAACCCGAACGGTTCTCCGAAGCTGTCGAAGACCCATCGCCCTCCGTCGTTCGCTGCGGTGAGGACCCTGCGGCAGCGCAGCGAGTCATCGACAGCGTCCGGTGCGTAGACCGCGAGGATCGTCGCTGGATAAGGGGCATCGCCGGGCTCTGCGCGCACTGCCCTGATCGCTCGGCAAGGAACCTTCCTGGCAGCGTGGGACGGGAGCAACCCGATATCGGTCCCGCCCGGACCGTCCGACATCATGCATGTCCAGGTGCCGACCGGCAGCAGCAGGAATCGGGTGTAGTCACCCCCCGGTGCGATCTGCCTGAGCAGCTCGGAGAGGCGCCCTTCCACCTCACGTGCCTCCCAGGCTGGACCGAGATCCGACGCGAGCCAGTCGGCGAATGGACGTACCGGCGATTCGAAGTAGCCGACCTCATCGGTGGTCGTCGGCACCAACGGCGAAGGGAACAAGTCAGTCCACCTTGATCAACCTGAATACGCCTTGGGGGTCGTTTGCTTTGATTCCAAGTTCGTGTGCGAGCCCACGGGGATCGCCGACCTCTCGATCTCGATGCAATCCCGCGCCGTGCACCACTTCCCTGGACGCTACCGTCCCAGGGTCCTGGTCGACGGGTTCGCCGTTTCCTGCCGCGACGCCGATGGTGGGTTGGTCGCCACCGCCTGGCACGCCAAGGAAGCGGATCCGATCGGGACCCCGGCTGGCCCGCGAAGGACCTCCGCGGACCGGCCGCCAGCACTAGCGTCCTCCGGCCGGCGTGTGACCCGCCAGGCTGGAGGACGACGGTTCGCGCTGGCTGACCGGCACCCACCACACCACCGAGCCGAGCGGAGACCCGATGGCAGAGCGACGCGGCATGTTGACCCGCGAGGAGCTGACCACCCTGGTGGAGGCCGGTGACATCGACACCGTCGTGGTCGCCTTCACCGACCACTACGGCCGGCAGATGGGCAAGCGGTTCGACGCGGAGTTCTTCGTCGAGGAGGGCATCGACGCCGGCACCCATGCCTGCGACTACCTGCTCACCGTCGACATGGAGATGGAGCCGGTCGAGGGCTACGACTACGCCAACTGGCAGCTCGGCTACGGCGACTTCCACCTCGTCCCCGACATGGACACCCTGCGGATCGCGAGCTGGCTGGACCGCACCGCGCTGGTGCTCTGCGACGTCCTCGACCCGCGCAACCACGAGCCGGTCCCGGTCGCCCCCCGCAGCCTGCTGCGCGCCCAGGTCGAGCGTGCGGCCGGCCACGGCTACACCGCGATGGCCGCCTCGGAGCTCGAGTACTTCCTGTACCAGGAGTCGTTCGACGCCGCCGAGCGTGACGGCTTCTCACAGCTGTCCCCCGCCGGCTGGTACATCGAGGACTACCACCTCATGCAGGGCACGCGGCAGGAGCCCTTCACCGGTGCGCTGCGCCGTCACCTGTCGCGCTCCGGCGTCCCGGTCGAGAACAGCAAGGGCGAGTGGGGCCGCGGCCAGCACGAGCTGAACGTGCGCTACACCGACGCGCTCGGGATGGCCGACCGCCACACCGTCTACAAGCAGGCCGCCAAGGACATCGCGCTGCAGACCGGCTGCTCGGTGACCTTCATGGCCAAGCCGCACGAGTCCGAAGCCGGGTCCTCCTGCCACCTGCACGTCAGCCTCGAGACCGACGGCGTCAACGCCTTCGCCGGCGACCAGGCCCTGGGCCCGATCCAGGCCTCCGATGCGTTCCGCTGGTTCCTCGGCGGTTGGATGACCCATGTCGCCGACCTGATGGTCTTCTACGCGCCGACGATCAACTCCTACAAGCGCTACCAGGACGGGTCCTGGGCACCGACGCGCATCGCCTGGAGCCACGACAACCGCACCGCCGGGTTCCGCGTCGTGGGCGCCGGCCCATCGCTGCGCATCGAGTGCCGCATCCCCGGCGCCGACGTCAACCCCTACCTCGCCTTCGCCGCCTCCCTCGCCTCCGGCCTCGACGGCATCGAGAACCGGATCGAACCCCCGGAGCGCTTCGAGGGCGACGTCTACCAGGCGGGCGAGCTGCCGCACGTGCCGAAGACGCTGCGTGAGGCGACCGACCGGTTCGCGGCGTCGGACTTCGTCGCGCGTACCTTCGGCACCGACGTGCGCGAGCACTACACCCACTTCTTCCGCATCGAGCAGCAGGCCTACGACCGCGCCGTCACCGACTGGGAACGGCGCCGCTACTTCGAGCGCATCTGACGCTCCCGAGGGACCACGATGAGACTGCAGGACAAGGTCGCGTTGATCACCGGTGCGGCCGGCGGCATCGGCCGCGCGAGCGCGCTGAGGTTCGCCGCGGAGGGCGCGCTCGTCACGTGCGCCGACCTCGACGGCGACGGTGCTCAGCGCACCGCCGACGCGGTCACGGGCGCGGGCGGTCGTGCGCTCGCGGTGACCGTCGACGTGTCCAGGAGCGAGGACTGCGAGCGGATGGTCGCGGCGACCGAGGACGCCTTCGGCCGCCTCGACGTGTTGTTCAACAACGCCGGGATCATGCACCCCGCCGACGACGATGCGATCGCGACCGACGAGAGCACCTGGGACCTGACCATGGCGGTCAACGTCAAGGGGGTGTACCTCGGCTGCAAGCACGGCATCCCGGCCCTGCGTCGCGCGGGCGGGGGGTCGATCATCAACACCGCGTCGTTCGTGGCGGTCATGGGCGCAGCGACGCCCCAGCTCGCCTACACGGCCTCGAAGGGTGCCGTCCTGGCGCTCAGCCGTGAGCTCGGTGTGTTGCACGCCCGCGAGAACATCCGGGTCAACGCCCTGTGTCCCGGGCCGCTGCACACCGAGCTGCTGATGAAGTTCCTCGACACCGACGAGAAGAAGCAACGTCGGCTCGTGCACCTGCCCATGGGCCGCTTCGGTGAGGCGGCCGAGATGGCGGACGCCGCCCTGTACCTCGCCTCGGACGAGTCGAGCTACGTCAACGCCTCGACCTTCCTGGTCGACGGCGGGTTGAGCTCGGCCTACGTGACCGCGGAGTGAGCATGCGCACCGAGGGTCTCTACATCGACGGCAGCCGGACCGAGGCCGCCGACGGTGCCACGGCGTCGACCCACGACCCGTCCACCGGCGAGGTCATCGCCCGCTTCGCGCAGGCCGGAACCGCCGACGCCGACCGGGCCGTGCGGGCGGCCGATCGCGCCTTCCGTACCGGTGACTGGTCGCGCGCGTCGGCCCGGGAGCGAGGTCAGGTGCTGCACCGGCTGTCACAGCTCGTGCGTGTCCACACCGAGGAACTCGCGCAGCTCGAGGCCAGGGATGCCGGCAAGCCGATCGCCGCCGCACGCGGCGAGATGGGTTCGGTCGCCACGACCTTCGCCTACTACGCCGGTGCGGCCGACAAGGTCGGCGGGCAGACGCTGCCCGGCCACGCGGACGGGACGCTGCTGACCTTCCGCGAGCCGCTCGGGGTGTGCGCCGCGATCGTGCCGTGGAACTTCCCGCTCGTCATCACCGCGTGGAAGGTCGCCCCCGCGCTCGCGATGGGCAACACCGTGGTCGTCAAGCCCGCGGAGCTGACGCCGCTGACGGCGCTCCGCCTGGCCGAGCTGGCCACCGAGGCCGGGCTGCCGGACGGGGTGCTGAACGTGGTACCGGGGCCCGGGTCGAAGGTCGGGGACGCGCTCGTACGCCACCCGCTGGTCCGCAAGGTGTCCTTCACCGGGTCGACCGAGGTCGGCACGCGCGTCATGCAGGCCGCGGCCGAGGACATCACCCGCGTGTCGCTCGAGCTCGGCGGCAAGTCCGCGAACCTGGTGTTCGCCGACGCCGACCTCGAGGCCTGCGTGGACTCGAGCGTGTTCTCGGTGTTCGACAACGCCGGGCAGGACTGCTGCGCCCGCAGCCGCATGCTGATCGAGCGCGACGTGTTCGACGAGTTCGTCGAGCGGTTCGTCGACCGCGTCGAGCGGCTGCGCGTCGGTCCGACCGGTGACGAGGCGACCGAGATCGGGCCGCTCATCTCGCCCGGGCAACGCGAGTCGGTCGAGGCGCACCTGCAGGGCGCGCTGGAGGACGGCGCGCGGTGCCTGACCGGTGGACAGCGCCCCGACGGACCGCTCGCCGACGGCAACTACCTCGTGCCCGCGGTCCTCGTCGGCGCCGAGCCGGCCGCCAGGATCGTGCAGGAGGAGGTGTTCGGACCCGTCGTGGCCCTGCTGCCCTTCGACGACGAACCCGAGGCCGTGGCCCTGGCGAACGACTCGGTGTACGGCCTGTCCGGGTCGATCTGGACCCGCGACGTCGGCCGGGCCCTCCGTGTCGCACGCCACGTCGAGACCGGCATGCTCAGCGTGAACACCTCGTCCTCGGTCCACATCGAGGCCCCGTTCGGCGGCATGAAGCAGAGCGGCATCGGTCGTGAACAGGGCCTGCCCGCCCTCGACCACTACAGCGAGCTCAAGTCGGTGTTCATCGCCAACGACTGACGGGCGTCGCCGCCCGCGGAGGATCGATCCCATGCGTGTCGGGTACCTCGCGGTCGACCACGTGGCCGCGCACCTGCGGCACATCGCCGGTGACTACCTCGACATGTTCACGGCGCTGTTCGCCGAGCACGCTCCCGACCTCGAGCTCGTCCCCCACGACGTCATCGGTGGCGAGCCCCTGCCCGCCCCGGACGCCTACGACGCCGTCCTGATCCCGGGCAGCCGGCACGGGGTCGACGAGGACACCGCGGGCTGGGTCGCGGCCCTGACCGACTTCGTGCGCGAGGCCGACGCCGCCCGCACCCCGTTGGTCGGGATCTGCTTCGGGCACCAGCTGATCGCCCACGCCCTCGGTGGACGGGTGGTGCGCGCGACCAACGGCTGGGGGGTCGGCGTGCACGAGGCGCAGGTGGTCGCGCACGAGACCTGGATGGAGCCCGAACTCGACCGCTTCCGCCTGCTCGTCAGCCACCAGGACCAGGTCGCCCTGCTGCCGCAAGGCGCCGAGCTGCTCGCGACCAGCCACCACGCGCCGATCGCCGCGTTCCGTCGCGGACACGTCCTCGGCCTGCAAGGTCACCCCGAGTTCGTGCCGGGCTACGCCGAGGCGCTGATGGCCGAGCGCATCGAGCGCATCGGCCCCGACGTGGTCGAGACCTCGCGCGCGACGCTGGAGCAGCCGACCGACCACGGGGTGGTGGCGCGGTGGATCCGTCGCTTCCTCGCTACCACGGACGCTGATGCCACGAGGCCCTGACTCTCCGTGGGGAAGCACCTAACCCAGAAGTGCGTACGGCCGATCGGGAAGCGACGTGGTGGCGCTCGCGTTGGCTGGGGTGCCCGCACCATCCCGCGTGACGGGGACAGCCTCCCACGATCGGACCACACGTCATGCTCATCGAGGTCTGGAGCGACGTCACCTGTCCCTGGTGCTACATCGCCCACGGACGCTTCGAACAGGTCCTGGATGGCTTCCCGCACCGGGATCAGATCGAGGTCGTCCAGCGCTCCTTCGAGCTCGACCCCGGCCGCGACCCTGCCAACGTGCAGCCCCTCGCCGACTTCCTCCGTGAGCGGTTCGGCCCCGCTGGTGCCGCCATGGAGGAGCGGATCGCGGAGCAGGCGACGCACGAGGGCCTGGCGTACCGCACCGACCGCCACGTCGGCAGCACCCTGGACGCCCACCGGCTCCTGCACCTGGCCAAGGACGAGGGACGCCAGGGCGAGGTGCTCGCCCTCCTGTTCGACACCAACTTCGGCGAGGCCGCGACCATCTTCACCCGCGACGCCCTCGTCGACCTCGCGACGCGCGCCGGGTTCGCTCCGGGCGCCGCCCGCCAGGTCCTCGACCAGCCGGACGCCTACCTCGGCGCGGTGCGTCGCGACGAGGAGGCGGCGTGGAAGCTGGGCGCGCAGGGCGTCCCGTTCTTCGTCTTCGACGGCCGCCACACCCTCACGGGAGCACAGCCGGTCGCCGCCCTGCGTGCGATGTTGGACCGCGCGTGGGCGGAGCGCTCCTCGACCGGCCACCCCGCGCCCCCTTCCCTCGGAGTCCGGCCATGACCTCCCGCGCCCGCACCTTCTCCATCGCTGTCGTCATGATGGCCATCCCTGCATCGCTATGAACCGTCCTGGAGCCTGATGGACACTCGGTTCGTCGGATGCCAACCGGGTGGATGGCCTCGGCTCGCTGACGGTAGGTGGCGGTCTCGAACTGCACGGGAGGGATGGCACCCAGGGTGGAGTGCAGCCGCGGCCGTCATCACGCAGGATGGTGGCGACGGACCAGGAGCCCGGCATGACCGCTGCCGAACCGATCCCCCAGCCCCACAAGCGCCTGACCCGGTCGCCTGACGACCGGATGCTCGCCGGGGTCTGCAGCGCAGTGACCGCGTCGATCGCCTCCAGCGTTGCGGCCGTCGTGATCCTCGACGCCGGCACGGTGGGCTGACCGACGATGCCGCGCGTCAGGGCGGACGGGGCGGGTCCCGGCGGCGATCCGCTGCTCGGCCACCTCCGCCCGTTCGTGGCGGACCGGCTGGGGTTCCTCACCCGTCTCTCGCGCGAGCACGGCGACGTCGCCTCGTTCCGCATCGGCCCGTACCGCAACTGGCAGCTGACACACCCCGACCACGTACGCGAGGTCCTCGTCACGCACGCCGCGAAGGTCCGGAAGGGACCGATCCTCCAACGCGCACGGATCGTGCTCGGCGACGGCCTGCTGACCTCCGAAGGCGACCGGCACCGGCGTGACCGGCGGGTCCTGCAGCAGGCGTTCCACCCCCGCCGGGTCGCGAGCTACGCGGCGACGATGGTCGAACACGCAGACGCGGCAACCGGCCGCTGGGAGCCGGGCGTGGCGGTCGACGTGCACGCGGAGCTGGTGCGCGCCACGCTGGCGACCGCCGGCGCGACCCTGCTCGGTGCCAACGTCGCGGACGACGTCGACCTGGTCGAGCGAGCCCTCGCCGATCTGCTCAGCGCCTACAAGCTCGCCTTCATCCCCTTCGGCTGGCGGCTGCAGTGGCTGCCCATCGGACCGCCGCGGCGGCTCCGCCGCGGTCGCAGCGCGCTCCACGACCTCGTGGACCGGACCATCGCCGAGCGGCGCGCCTCGGGTGAGGACCGAGGCGACCTGCTGTCCGCCCTGACGCTGGCGGACGACGGCGGGTTCACCGACGCGGCGCTGCGCGATCATGCGGTGACCTTGCTGCTGGCCGGGCACGAGACGACCGCCAACGCGCTGACGTTCGCCTGCCACCTGCTCGCCACCGCGCCCGAGGTCGACGCCGCCGTCCATACCGAGGTGGATCAGGTCCTCGCGGGCCGGCTCCCAACCGCCGACGACCTCGACCAGCTGCCCCGCTGCCGGGCCCTGTTCGCCGAAGCGCTCCGTCTGTACCCCCCGTCGTGGGCGATGGGCCGGCAGCTACGAGCGGACCTGCAGGTCGGTGACGTACGCATCCCAGCGGGTGACCTGGTGGTGCTGCCCCAGTGGGTCGTGCACCGCGATCCACGCTGGTGGCCGGAGCCGGAGCGCTGCCAGCTCGAACGCTGGACAGACGCCACGGACCGCGAGCGACCCCGGGGCGCGTTCTTCCCGTTCGGGGCCGGTGTCCGCCAGTGCATCGGCGAAGGGTTCGCGTGGACCGAGGGGGTGCTCGCCCTGGCGACGATCGTCCGTCGGTGGCGGTTCGCCCCGGTCCCCGGTCGCCAGCTACAGCTCGACCCACTGCTCACCCTCCGCCCGCGGAACGGGTGCTGGCTCCACGCACTGCCGCGCCGAAGCTGACAGGACGCGGACCGGGCGGACCGGCCGAAGCATGCCGGGTCGTCCGTACCGGTCGTAGGCCCGCCCTGTCCGCTGACTGCCGAGACGCGCCTGCGGCTACTCGAACGGGCAATCGTCGTGGTCCGAGGTGGCGAAGTAGCCCACGAACTCCCCGAGCGACGTCGTACCGAACAGGGACGGGTTGCGCGCGCCGACCGACACGAAGTCCCTGCCGAAGCCCGTGCCGTACGTCCCCTGTTCGAACTCGACTCCCTGCGCGACGCAGCTCTGGGCCGAGGCCGCCGGAGCCAGGAACCCCAGGGCCATCATCCCCGTGATGGTCACCGTCGCGATCCTCTTCCTGCGTGTCATGGCGCGTTCCCTCCCGTCCTCGGGCCGTCACGGCCCGCACCCACGGCGGCCGACCTACGTCGGGGACGGTGCGAAACCTCCCGTGACGGTGCTGGTCCGCACCGGCGCCCCACCAGATCGCCCGGGCCATGATGACGTTCACGGCCAACGGGTCGACACTACGCCGGGCAAGCGGCCACAGCCAGGGCACGAACGGCCCACCCCGGACGGCCTAGCCCTGGCAGGGAGCGGCGGCATCAACGCGGGTCGGCCGAGCCCGTCGCCCGCTCATCACCGCGGTGGTGGCAGTCTCGGCTTCCACCCTCCCCGACCGCCAGCAGCCGGGCGATCCGGGCAGGTCTAGCGCACCTCGAGCGAGAGCCGCTGGCGACCGGCCTCGTCGACCCACGTTCGTACCCCGGTGATCTGAGCACCGTCAGCCAGTCGAGCCATCTCGCGCTCGAGGTCGGCCGTGGCGGTCCCGACCGCTCCCATCGTCGTGTCGGCCTCCGACGTCGCCACCGTCGAGCTGTAGCTCTTCCTCACCCGGTCACGTGACGTCCGGCCCTCTCGCCGGCGCGAGACGGCGCCCTCGGTTCGCGCTCGGGAGCAAGCTGCGTTAACTTCTGAGAACGCTTCCTACTCCTGTTCCCTTCCCGCTCTTGTTCCCGTCGAGGACGACATGCGCTCCCGATCCTTCCGCGCTGCCCTGACAGCGCTCGCCGTGACCTCGCTCCTGGCCGGCTGCAGCAGCAGCCCGAGCGGCGGCGGCGCGGCCTCCGGTGCCCCGTCGCCGTCCGGTACCGCGGCGCCGGAGGCTCTGCGGGTCGTCGGCCCGTTCGAGCTGCACAGCATCGATCCGTCGACGGCCGGCGGCTTCTTCACCCGGCTCCAGGTCGCCGAGACCCTCGTCGACGCGGACACCACCGGCGAGCTGCAGCCGGGGCTGGCGACCACCTGGGAGGTGTCCGACGACCAGCTCGTGTGGCGTCTCGAGCTGCGTGAGGGCGCCACCTTCCACGACGGGACCGCGGTCGACGCCGATGCGGTGGCCGCCTCCCTGGACGCCGTCTCGACCCAACCCGACAGCCCGCTGTCGGGCGCCCCGCTCGCCGGCGTCGCCGCCGACGGCGGTGACGTGATCGAGATCACGCTGGACGAACCGTTCGCCCCCCTCCCGGCCGTGCTCGCCCACACCAGCACCCAGATCCTCGCGCCATCCTCGTACGACGACGACGGCACCGTCAGCGAGATCATCGGCTCGGGGCCCTACGAGGTCGAGACCATCCGGCTCCCCGACCGCATCGAGGTCGTCGCCTCGGACCACTGGACCGGCGAGCGCCCCGCCATCGAGCAGATCCACTACGAGGCGGTCGGGCGGGCCGAGACCCGGGCGCTGATGGCCGAGAGCGGCCAGGCGCACGTCACCTTCGGCATGGACCCCGTCAGCCTCCAGCGCCTCGGCGGTGCCGACCAGGTCGACATCGTCTCGGTCACCCTGCCGCGCACCATCCAGTTCAAGGTCAACGCCGACCACGAGGTCCTCGGCGACGTCCGTGTACGCCGTGCCCTCAGCCTCGCGCTCGATCGGGAAGGGATGGCACAGGCGCTGCTTCGCGACCCGGAGATGGCCGCCACCCAGCTGCTGCCCCCCACGCTCGACGGGTGGCACCAGCCGACGATCACCCCGCTGACGCACGACCCGGAGGCTGCCCGCGATCTGCTCGCCGAGGCTGGGTGGCAGCCCGGTCCTGACGGCACCGCCGAGCGTGACGGCCAGCCGCTGCAGCTGACGCTACGGACCTTCACCGACCGGCCCGAGCTGCCCACGTTGGCGACCGCCATCCAGTCGGCGTTCGCCGAGGTCGGCATCGACCTCGACGTCCGGATCGGCAACTCCAGCGACATCCCCGCCGGCCACCAGGACGGCACGCTCGAGCTCGGCCTCTACGCCCGCAACTTCGCGCTCGTGCCCGACCCGCTCGTGACGCTGCTCGGCGACTTCCCGGCCGACGGCGCCGACTGGGGGGCGATGGGCTGGCAGGACGCCGACCTGACCGCCCAGCTCGCCGAGATGGCTGCCGACGCGGACGCCGCCGAGGACCCGGCCGGGCGTCAGCAGGTCGCGCAGATCCTGCAGGACGAGCTACCCGTCGTGCCGGTCGCCTGGTACCGCCAGAGCGCCGTCGTCGACCCGCGACTCACCGGGTTCGAGCTCGACCCGCTCGAGCGGACCTGGCTACTCGCCGACCTCGACTGGGACGCGCGATGACCACGGGCCGGACGCTGCCGCCGCGTGCAGTGGCGGGCCTGCGCGTCCTGCGTCGGCGTCTGATCCAGGCGCTCTGGGTCACGCTGTTCGTCTCGACGCTGAGTTTCGCGATCGTGCAGAGCCTGCCCGGCGACATGGCGTTCCGGATCGCGGCCGGACGGTACGGCTACGACCAGGTGACGGCCGCCACCGCCGACGCGCTACGCGCCGAGCTCGGGCTCGACCGCCCCGCCTGGCAGCAGCTGGTCTCGTGGTGGGGCGACCTCGCCCGCCTGGATCTCGGCGCATCGACGGTGACGGGGCGACCCGTCACCGAGGAGCTCGCGCTCTTCCTGTCGAGCACACTGCAGCTGACCTTCGTCGCGCTCGCGATGTCGGTGACCTTGGGTGTCGTGCTCGGCGTGGCCTCCGTGCTGCGTCGCGGTCGACTGCTCGACCGGTTGGCGACCGTCTGGATCTCGGCGACCCGGGCCACGCCGCCGTTCCTGCTCGGGCTGCTGCTCATCGTGGTGTTCTCGGTCCACCTCGGCTGGCTGCCGGCCACGGGACACGGCCAGGCCCGCAACCTCATCCTGCCCGCCGGCACCCTGGCGATCGGGCTCTCGGGCCTGTTCACCCGCATCACCCGGGACGTGGTCGGCCGCATCCAGGACTCCGACCACGTCGGCTTCGCGGCCACCAAGGGGCTGCCGGTCCGATCGCTGCTGAGCCGACACGTGGCTCGCAACGCCAGCGTGACCCTCCTGGCCTACATCGGCGTGCAGGCCCTGATCCTCATCGAGGGGGTGCTGGTCGTCGAGCTGGTCTTCGCCTGGCCGGGACTCGGTCACGCCCTGGTGCACGCCGTCTTCTGGCGTGACGTCCCGATGCTGCAGGCCACCACCCTGGCGCTCGGGCTGCTGGTGGTCGCCCTCAACACCGCCGTGGATCTGGCGTCGCTCGCCCTCGACCCACGACCGCGCACCCGGGAGGTGGTGGGCCGATGACGTGGCTGCTCCGTCGATGGGCGATGGTCGTGCTCGCCGGACTCGCCCTGTTCGCGATCGTCGGCCCGCTGGTGTGGTCGGACCCGATCGCACAGGAGCTCGGTCGCTCCCTCGATCCGCCGACCCTCGCCGAACCGCTCGGGCGCGACCACCTCGGACGCAGCGTGGTCGCCCGTCTCGCCCACGCCAGCCGCCTCTCGATCCTGCTGGCGGTGGTCGCCGTCACGACCGCGCTGGTCGTCGGCACCCTGACGGGGATCCTCGCCGCGTGGCGAGGTCGCCTGGTCGACACCGTGCTGCACGGGTTGTCCGAGGCGCTCATCGCCCTCCCCGCCCTGCTGCTCGTGCTCGTCTTCGCGGCGATGGCCGACGGTGGCCCCTGGACGCTGTACGTCGGGCTCGCGCTGGCGCAGTGGGTCGAGTACTTCCGCGTGACCCGGGCACGCAGCGGTCTGCTGCTCGCCGGTCCGGCCGTCGAGGCTGCGTCGCTGCTGCAGCTCGGCCCGATCCACGTCCTGCGGCGCCACCTGTGGCCGGACCTCCGGCCGCTGCTCGCGACCATGGCGACCTTCGGGCTCGGTACCTCGATCCTCGCGCTGTCGACCCTCGGGTTCGTGGGCGTCGGCGTCTCACCGCCGACCCCGGAGCTCGGGCTCATGATCACCGAGGCGTTCCCCTTCTACGACGAGGCGCCGCGGCTGTCGATCGCGCCGGTCCTGGTCCTCGGGCTGCTGATGCTCGGCCTCCTCGGGCTGCGCGCACGGGAGGAGACGCCGTGACCATCACCGTCCGCGACCTCGTTGTCACCCACGACGGGCGCCCGCTCGTCGACGTGCCCGAGCTACACCTCCAGCCCGGCCGGCCCGTGACGATCGTCGGCGAGAGCGGCTCCGGCAAGTCCCTGCTCGCCCAGGCGATCATGGGCACGCTCACCCACGACCTGCATCTGCAGGGCCAGCTCGCCATCGACGGCGGCACCCAGGACCTCGGCGACCGTCGACAGCGGCGACGGCTGTGGGGGCGGGTGCTGGCGCTGCTGCCGCAGGAGCCGATGCTGGCCCTCGATCCCACCATGCGCGTGCGTGACCAGGTCGCCGAGGGCGACCGGGCCTTCCGACGCGACCGCCGGGGTGCCCGTCGACGTGCGGAGGCGGCGCTGGATGCGGTCGGGCTCGCCGGGCGGGGTGCGGCGTTCCCGCACACGCTCTCGGGCGGCATGGCGCAGCGGGTGGCGTTCGCCGCCGCCACCATCGGTGGCGCGCCGGTGCTCCTCGCCGACGAACCGTCCAAGGGGCTCGATGCGAAGGCGATCGGCGCCCTCGCCGACCTGCTCCATCGGCACGTCGAGGACGACGGCATCCTGCTGACCATCACCCACGACCTCGGCCTCGCCCGCGAGCTCGGCGGTGACGTGCTGGTGATGAAGGAGGCCACCATCGTCGAGCGTGGCGCCGCCGACCAGGTGCTGACGACCCCGACGCACCCCTACACCCGGCGGCTCCTCGCCGCCGAGCCGCGCAGCTGGGACCACGGTTGGATGGGCGCCGCCCCGGCGGACCGGGGCGAGGCCGCCGAGCTCGTGACCGCGACCGGCATCGGCAAACGGTTCGGTGACACCGAGCTGTTCGCGGACCTGTCGCTGACCGTCCGCGCCGGCGAGCGCGTCGCGATCAGCGGCCCGAGCGGTTCGGGGAAGACCACCCTCGGCAACGTGCTCGCGCGCCTGCTGCCACCCGACACCGGCGAGGTCCGCCACGCCGCAGCGCTCGGCGGTGGTCGCCTGCAGAAGCTCTACCAGGACCCCGCGCTCGCCTTCCCGGCGCAGGTCAGCCTCGGCGCCTCGATGGGCGACGTGGTCCGTCGGCACCGGATCGACCCACGACGCACCGACGCACTGCTCGAGGAACTGCACCTGCCCGGCTCGCTCCTCGAGCGCCGGCCCGGTCAGGTCTCGGGCGGGGAGCTGCAGCGGCTCGCGATCATCCGCGCGATGCTCCTCGAACCGGCGTTCCTGTTCGCCGACGAACCCACGTCGCGCCTCGATCTGATCAGCCAGGAACGGACCATCACCGCGCTGCTGGAGCAGGTCGACGCGCACGGCTGTGCGCTGCTGATCGTGACCCACGACGCGGGGCTCGCCGAGGCGGTGGCCCACCGCCACCTCGACCTCGACGACCTGGATCAGGCCACGGCCTTCGCCGGCAGCGGTTCGCCGTAGGCTCGCCGCCCGGTCGTGGACGTCGCGGCCGATCAGCGAGGAGCGACGATGGCTGCCCCCGACCGCTCCGTCGAGAACGGCGCGGAGGACGACCCTCGCGCGCGGTGGAACGCTCGGCACCGCGAACGGGTCCGTGACGCCACCGACCCGGCCGAGCCAGCGACCTTCCTGACCGAGCGGGCCGACCTGTTGCCCGAAGGTGGTCGGGCGTTGGACGTCGCCGGCGGTACGGGCCGCAACGCCCTGTGGCTGGCCGGTCGCGGCCTCGACGTCACGCTGGTCGACGTCTCCGACACCGCCTGCGCGGAGGCGACCGCGCGCGCCGTCGCGACGGGGATCTCCCTCGACGTGGTGCGCGCCGACCTCACCGTCGACCCGGTCCCCGCCGGGCCGTGGGACGTGATCGTGGTCCACCACTTCCTCGACCGCGACCTGTGGCGCCGTCTACCGAGCCACCTCGCCGCCGGAGGCCTGCTGTTCGCGTGCCAGGCGACGGTCACCAACCTCGAACGTCACGGCCGTCCGGGACGACGCTGGCTCCTCGACGATGGCGAGGTGGCGACGCTGGCCGCCGACCTGCGTGCGGCGGACCCCGACCTCGAGGTCCTCGAGATGACCGAGGGCTGGACCGCCGAGGGCCGCCACGAGGCACGCCTCGTCCTGCGCCGTCGGGGGTGACCCGGGCGACGCCGGACGTCACGGTTCGCAGGTGACCACCAGACCACGTGCCTGGCTGGTTCCACCGGACTCCGCTCCGGCGAGCACGCACGCGGCGGATCCGGTCAGGGGTGGCCCGCCCATCCCGGGCTGGTTGCGGTAGCCCCACGAGTTCACCGACACGATCGGCCCGTCGCCGTTGGAGACCGGCTGCAGCCACGGGCCGCCGGAGGCGCCGCCCGACAACCCGCACTGCGACAGCCACAGGGACCCGTAGGAGGACTCGGAGCCGAGGCCCTCGGCGCAGTACATGAGCTTCGGGTCCTCGCTGTAGGAGTACCCGAGGGCGTGGGTCAGCTCGGACATCTTGGCGGCCGCGAACTGGATCGACAGCGTCCCGGCGGCGTCGGCGAGCACCTCCGAGGTACCGAGCTTGAAGCCGGCGGTGTGCGCGCCCTCGTCCGGGACGACGTAGTAGGCGTAGTCCCACGGGATGTTGGCCGGGAAGGTCTGCGTCGTCCACTCGACGTCGACGACCCCATGCGATGGGGCCCAGCAGCCGAGCGGGTCGTTGCCGCAGTTCAGGTCGGTGCCGGAGCCGGTCGTGTTGGCCTGGTCGGGGATGAACAGCACGTTGCGCGCGAAGACCTTGTTCACGTCGTCGTAGACGCAGTGGGCGGCGGTCAGCACGATCGAGCTGGCGGTGGCGGCCTCCTCGATGACCGTGCCGGAGCAGACGTACCCGTTCCACCGGTTGCCTCGGGCGGGCATCTCGAAGTAGATCCGTCCGGCGGCGGTCTGGACGGCGCCACCATCGGTCCACTTGCTGTTGGTCACCACGTCGCCGTCGGCCGGCGGCGTCCCCCCCGATCCGAGGTCGACGGTGAAGTCGAACTTGTCGGTGGTCGTGGTGTTACCGCCCTTCCTCTCGCGGTCCCTGGCGACCACGTGCCAGGCCCAGTCGCCTTCCGAGAACCCCTGGAGGGTGACCTCCCACCGGTCGTTGCCGACGTGGCTCGGGTTGAACGAGCCGGTGCGGCCGTCGGGGTAGGTGATCACGAACGACACCGACCTGATCCCGCTCGGGGCCGTGATCGTGGCACCGAACGTGGCCGAGGCACCGATCGTGGCTTGGTGGGCGGGGAGCCGGTCGGTGACCTTCGGCCCAACGGCGTCCGCCTCGGCCGTACCGCTACCGCCACCGCCGGGGTTGCTCGGCTTGCTCTGGGGCGCGGGTACCGCCTGCACGGTCGGCGGGCGGTCGCGTTCGGCGTGCCCGTGCGGTTCGAGCGTCCCGTCCGCGCGTCGCAGGTAGCCGAGGCCACGCTCGTCGACGACGAGGTCGCGCGGGACGGCGGCGGCCATCCGCTCGGCCGTCCAGTGCTCGGCCGGCGACGGATCACCCGGCGCCGCCGAGGCACCGCTCGGCGGGACCACGAGCGTCGCCGCGAGCAGCGCCACCAGCGCTGCGACGAGCACGAACGGACGCACACCACGCACGGTCGCCATCTGTCTGCCCCTCCCGGCGGTCGCCCGCCGCCTGTCCCCAACAGCCACGGCGGCGACCGCGACCCTCACCGCGGACGACGCCTGCCTGCACGGCTTAGCGCAGCCGAGGCCCGCTGTCCGCTGCACGACGGCGTCAGCGCATCCCGGTGGCGCGCCCCGCGCGTCACGGCCCGAGCGCGTCGAGGTCCAGCAGCTCGAGGAACTGGTCGAACCCGGCGCGGATCCGTGCCGTGTCCATGCCGCGTGCTTGCCGCTGGTGGAGGTGCAGGTTGGCCGCGAACGGCGCGAGCAGCACGTCGGCGAGGTAGCTCGCGTCGAGGTGCGGGGATGCTGCGGTGAGCAGCGTCGCCAGGTGGGTGTGCTGGACCTCGTAGGCGGCGCTGAACCGACCCGCGTGCTTGAGGCGCTCGACCAGCGCCAGCAGGGCGGCGTGCTCGTCGTTGCG
Source organism: Nitriliruptor alkaliphilus DSM 45188 (assembly GCF_000969705.1). Classification (GTDB taxonomy): domain Bacteria; phylum Actinomycetota; class Nitriliruptoria; order Nitriliruptorales; family Nitriliruptoraceae; genus Nitriliruptor; species Nitriliruptor alkaliphilus. The sequence goes on along the minus strand of NZ_KQ033901.1, from coordinate 1,087,254 downwards.
TTCGACGAGCGTCCGGAGGAAGGCCCGGATGCGTTCCGCCGGTGGGGCACCGGGCCCGAGCGGCGGGGGGCCCGACAGGAACGCGGTCTGGAACGCGGCCTCGCCCTCGTCGGCCAGGGCCCACGCGAGACCGGCGAGGTCGCCGAAGCGGCGGTAGACGGTACCGACGCCCACCTCCGCCTCGCGCGCCACCGCGTCCATCGTCAGGCCCGCGGTCCCCGACCGGGCCAGGAGGGCGCGAGCCGCCGCCAGGATGCGCCGCCGGTTGCGAGCCGCGTCCGCACGCTCGGGGGGCCCCCCGGCCATGGGCAACGCCAGACCCACGAGGGGCGCGCGCCCCTCCTCCGGCCCCGACGCCACCAGCCGCTCCTCACCGCTCGGTCCGTGGAGAGCCTAACGCCGGCGATCCGCACCCCCGGTTGCAAGCGGAGACGTCTCCGTTTAGCGTAACCGGAGACGTCTCCACTTATGAGCCTCGGACCAGGAGCAGATCCGTGACGCAAGTGTTCGAACCCACCACCCTCGCCGGCACCCCGCTCGCCAACCGTCTGGTCATGGCCCCGATGACCCGCTCGCGGGCCGGCGTCGGCGGGGTCCCAACCGCGCTGACAGCCACCTACTACGCCCAGCGTGCGAGCGCCGGGCTGATCGTGACCGAGGCCACCCAGCCGAGCCCGACCGGTCAGGGCTACTTCGACACGCCCGGCCTGCACGCACCAGCGCAGGTCGCCGGGTGGCGCCCCGTGGTCGACGCGGTCCACGCCGAAGGTGGCCGGATCGTCGCCCAACTGATGCACGTGGGACGGATCGCGCACCCCGACAACAAGGCCGGGCTCGAGACGGTCGCCCCGAGCGCCATCGCCGCGCCCGGCGCCATCTTCACGCGCTCAGGCATGCAGCCCCACCCCGTGCCCCGCGCGCTCGAGACCGATGAGATCGGCGGGGTCGTCGCCGACTTCGCCCAGGCGGCCGCGAACGCCATCGCCGCGGGCTTCGACGGGGTGGAACTGCACGGCGCCAACGGCTACCTGCTCCACGAGTTCCTCGTCCCGTCGGCCAACCAGCGCAGCGACCGGTACGGCGGCTCGCCGGAGGCTCGCGTCCGCTTCCCGCTGGAGGTCGCAGCCGCGGTCGCTGACACGATCGGTCCGGAGCGGCTCGGCTACCGGATCTCGCCGGCCAACGGCGCGGGTGGCCTCGTCGAGGACGATCACGACGACCTGGCCGCGACGTACGGGGCGCTCGCCGACGGGTTCGCCGATCTCGGCCTCGGCTACCTCCACCAGACGTGGAACGACGACGTCGCTGACGTGCTCCGCGACGTCCGGCAACGTTTCGGCGGCCCGGTGATGGTCAACGACTCGTCGGTGACCTCGCCGGAGGCGGCACAGGCCCTGCTCGACGACGGCCGGGCCGACCTCGTCTCGGTGGGTCGCGCGTTCCTCGCCAACCCCGACCTCGTCCGGCGCTGGCAGCTCGGTGCGCCCCTGAACGAGCCCGACCCCGCCACGTTCTACGGCGGGGACGAGCGCGGGTACACCGACTACCCGACCCTCGACGAGACCGACGCCATCGCGTCCTGAGAGGAGCAGACCGTGATCAGCTGGGCGTACATCTACGAACACCCCGGGACCGACCCGGTGGCGGACCGATACGTGATCGAACGCGACGGGCAGCGCACCCTGCTGATCCCCATCCCCGATCCCTCGGTGGCGCCACAGGTGGCCGAGCAGCTCGTCGCGGACGGCGTCCGCCTCATCGAGCTGTGTGGCGGCTTCGGGGCCGTGGACGCCGCCGCCGTGACGTCCGCCGTCGGGGACCGAGTCCCCGTGGGGCACGTCACCTTCGCGGTCGATGCCGCCGCGGGCGTCGTGGCCTACGGCGAGGCGTTCGAGGCCGCGACGAGCGGTTGATCCGCTGGACGGCGGTGCCCCTCGGCCGAGCTGGGCCGAGGGGCGCTCCCGGCTCAGGCCGTGGCGTCGAGGCCCCACGAGACCACGCGATCGGGGTGGACGCGGATCACCGCCGGTGGGCCCACGATCGCCTCGGCGCGGCCGCGGACCTCGACGCCGCGCGGCTGCCAGGGGGGCACCACGTCGTCGATGACGACGGCGGCACGCCCCGTGGCACGCACGTCACGGAACTTCTTGGTCCGCTCGAGTTGCCGCCCTCCGAGCACCAGTGCGTCGAGGTCCTCGTCGTAGGACCAGCCGGACGGCACCACGTGCGGCGAGCCGTCGGCACCCACCGTGGCGATGCGCGCCAGACCGCGCGCCTCGGCGAGGTAGCGCCGCTCGTCAGGGTCGAAGGAGCTCACGGTGGGTCCCTTCCCGTGGGTCAGGCGGCGTGCCGCAGGGCACGCGCCGTGAGGAGGGCGGCGGCGACCTCGACGAGGCGCGACCCCTGGTAGCGCGCGGCGGCCAGCACCTGGGGGGTCGCCGCGCCGATGTGCGATGCGTGCGCCGTCCCGTACGGGTTGCCGCCCGCCGCATCGACGACGTCGTGGGTGTAGCCCGGGGGCACGATGACCGTCCCCCAGTGGTACATGGTGTTGTAGAGCGCGAGCAGGGTCGACTCGTTGCCGCCGTGGTCGTTGATCGCCGAGGTGAACGCGGTGGACGGCTTGTCGGCGAGCTGCCCCGTCGCCCAGAGCGACGCCGTGGTGTCGATGAACTGCTTCAGCTGCGAGGCGACGTTGCCGAACCGTGCCGGGGTACCGAACGCGTAACCGTCCGCCCACGCGAGGTCGTCGAGGGTCGCGGCCGGCACGTCGGCGGTCGCGTCGGCGTGCGCCCGCCACTGCGGGTTGCTGTCGATCGCCTCGGGGGGCGCGAGCTCGGCCACCTTGCGCAGACGCACCTCGGCGCCGGCCTCCTCGGCCCCGGCGGCGAGGGCCACGGCCAGCTCGTGCACGTTGCCAGTGGACGAGTAGTAGATGACGGCGATGCGGGGTTCCATGTCAGCTCCCGTGGGGTGTGGGTGGTGCACCCGTCCCCGGGTCGGAGACGGAGATCGATCCGGCAGGGTCGACGAGGCGCGGCGAGCGGCGACCAGGCCCGGCACGTCCGCCGGCGAGGAGCAACGCGCCGGCGCTGGCAGCGGCGACGAGCGCTCCGAGGACGACACCGAGCCGCATGCCACCTGGCGCGTAACCGGATGACGCCCACGCGGCGGTCGCCGTGGCCGGGCCGGCGGCCAGGCCGACGAGGCGGGCGAGGTTGGTGCTCGCCGACGTCGTACCGAGGGCCGAGTCGTCGACCAACGACAGCGCGAAGGTCTGGTTGGGTGTGACGAACAGCCCGAAGGTCGCACCGACGATGGCGAGCCGCACCGCGACGCCCGGCGCGGACCAGCCGGTGTCGAGCGGCGCGAGCAGGAGCATCGCCGCGGCGAGGAGCGCGGCGCCGACCACCGCGACCGATCGCGGCGACCACCGATCGGCGGCCCAGCCGGACACCGGCCCCATCACCGCCGTGGCCGCGGGGTAGGCCAGCATCGTCGCGCCGATGACCGCGGCCGTCGCCCCGAGCTGTTCACGCAGGAAGAACGGCGTCAGGAACTGGACGGCCAGGACGGCGAGGTAGGTGCCGGCGAACGCACCGTGCGCGGCCAGCATCGGAACCGATGCCAGCAGGGCGCGCAGATCGCGGGCCCCCGCCGTGCGCCACCAGAGCGCGGCCAGCACGAGCCCGACCGGCACGAGCCACAGCGTGGCGAGCCTGCCGTCGTCCGAGGGGGTGAGGCCGAGGAGCAGTGCCACAGCCGTCCCGCCGAGGAGCAGCACGTCGGTCGCCCAACCCCGTTCGGGTCGCCGGAGCGGTCCACCCTGATCGGTCCGGGCACGGACGATGACGATGACGAGCGCCGCCACGGGCAGGTTGACCAGGAAGATCCACGGCCACCCCCACCGGTCGACGAGCAGGCCGCCGAGCGCGGGTCCGCTCATGCCACCGAGCGGCGCCAGTGTCGCCACGACCGCCAACGCGCGACCACGCACCTCGGGGCGGACAGCCGTGGCCGCCAGCGCTGGGGCGGAGGCGAGCAGCAGCGCTCCGGCGGCCCCCTTGCCGACCCGGGCGAGCACCAGCCAGGCGGTCGTCGGCGCCACCGCTGCGGCCACGCTGGCGATCGCGAAGATCGTGACCGACAGCAGCAAGGCGGGGCGGAGTCCGACCCGGTCGACCCACCGGCCGGCGCGCAGCGAGAGGGCGATCAGCGGGACGAGGTAGCCGAGCATCACCCACTGCGCGGCGCCGCGGGGCAGGTCGAGATCCTCGGCGATGGCAGGCAGCGCGACCAGCACGATGGTGGTGTCGAGCTGCGCCATGAAGATCACGAGGCCGGCAGCGACCACCAACGACCAGCGGTCGGCCTCGTGTGCCGTCACGGCGCTCACGGTGACGGCCGCTTCGACATTGGTCCCCCTCCGTGGGTGGTGATGGGTGCGTCGTGCCGCCCGTCGGTGACCTCGCTCGCGGTGGGCGTGGGCAGAGGACGAGGGACCGCCGCGGTTCGTGACAGGGTCGTGCAGAACGCCGACGATCCGACCGCTCGCCGCTCACCGGCCCCGGGGTCGCGCACGCTGCGGAGGGCGGCGAGGCCTGCTGTGCAGACCAGCCCGATGAGCAGGCAGAGCGCGGGGAACCCGAACAGCACGACGACCACGCCGGCGAGCGGGGCGCCGAGGCCGGCTCCCGCCTCCTTGGCGAGCTCGGCTCCGGCCTCCACACCGAGGCGGTCGGTCTCGGCGGTCGTCGTCGCGATCAGGGCGCTCCCCCCGACGACCGCAGCGTTCCAGCCGATGCCGAGGGCCAGCAGGAGGAGGCCCGCCCCGAACGCATCCGTCGCGCCCGTCGCGGCCCAGCCGGTCGCGGTCAGCACGAGCACGGCCAGGCCGGCGTGGCCGACCCGCTGACCACCGATGCGGTCGGTGAGCCACCCGCTCAGCGGCGAGGGGCAGAACATGCCCGCGACGTGGAGGCCGACCAGGCCACCGACGAGGTGCAGCCCGTGACCGTGGTGGGTGAGGTGCACCGGGATGACGACCATGATCGCGGTCATGGCGAGGTTGGCGATCGCCAGCAACGCCCCGGCACGGCGCACCGGGCCCGGTCCCAGGAGAAGGTCGCGGACACGGCGAGCGCGCCGCTCGCGGTCGGGGACGGGGTCGCGGCGTCCCGCGAGGCGTCCGAGGACGAGGCCCGCCGTCAGGAACGCCGGTACGGCGAGGAGGTAGAGGCCGACGACCGCAGGGAGGCCCAGCGCCCTCGCGACCCCCGCCGTCGGCCCGAGCAGGTAGGACCCGCCGACCGCTCCGACCGTGACGCTGCCGAGCACCAGCCCGAGCGCGCGGCCCCGCCGGTCGGGGGCGACGAGATCCGCGGCCGCGTAGCGGGAGAGGAACACCGCGGCGTTCGGCCCGCCGAGCAGGAGGCTGCCGACCAGCACCAGGGCGAGGTTGGCGCGCGCCGCCGCCACGATCACGAGCACCGCGCCCACGCCACCGAAGCCGTACGCGATCGCCAGGGCCGAGAGGCGACCGATCCGACGGCCGAGCCGTCCGACCGCCACGATGCTGAGCGCCGATCCCGTCGCCAGCGCCGTCAGCGGCAGCCCCGAGGTCGATCCGCTCCCGCTGAGGGACGTCGCAACCAGCGCTCCCGCCGACCCACCTGCGGCGAGCCCGAAGCTGCCGATGGTGGTCGCTCCCACGAGCCAGCCGAGCGCGATGCGGGCGTCGCCGCGGCCGCTTCGGTCGTCCATCCGCTCGCTCCCCGTGGTGAGGTCGAGGACGCTACGGAGCCGCATCGCGCGGGTGAACGGGCGGAGGCGGTGTCCACCACGCGTCTGACCTCACGATCGGAAGGTGTCGGGCCGGTCCGACCTCGCGATCGCTCGAGACGCCCTCCGACCCCTCGCTTACGCTCGGCGACGTCGACACACCCGGGGGGGTGAGGCACGTGGAGCTGGACAGCACCGACTGGCGGATCCTCGAGGAACTGCAGGCTGACGCGCGCCTGTCCTACAACCAGCTCAGCCGCCGGGTGAATCTGTCCGCGCCGGCGGTCGCGGAACGCGTGCGTCGGCTCGAGGCGGCCCGCGTGATCACCGGCTACCACGCGCGGGTCGATGCTGCGGAGGCCGGGTCCCCGATAGGCGCGTTCGTGCAGATGCGCTGCAGCATCGGTCGCTGCCTGCTGAAGACCACCGAGGCGAGCGACTACCCCGAGGTCGTCGAGGTCCACAAGCTCAGCGGCGACCACTGCTCGATGCTGCGCGTGCGGACCGCTTCGATGGCGCACTTCGAGAGCCTCATCGAGCGGCTCGGAGCCCACGGCGAGATGCGGACCTCCATCGTGCTGTCGACGCAGTACGACGGCCGCCCGGTCGCGCCACCCGAGGCGCTGCCCGACGTCACGATCGCCCCCTCCGAGGGGTGGGCGAAGGGCTGACAGCCGACGGGAGGGGAGGTCCGTCAGCGGGCCCTGCCGCGTGGCGGACCGGCGCGGCCCGGGCCACCGCCGTCAGGTGATCGGGTCGAGGTCGCGTGGGAGCTTGTCGGGGTTCATGACCAGGTCGATCTCGGTGATGCGGCCACCGGCCTCGGCGAAGCCCATGACTGCCACCGTCCGGCCGTCCTCGGTGGTGACCAGCCCGGGCTGGCCGTTGACGGTCCGGACGTGCTGACGCATGTGCACGCGCTTGGCCGCCATGGCCAGCACGAAGCGTGCGACCGCTTCGGCACCTTCCAGTGGCGTGCGACGGGCGGTGACCTTCCCTCCGCCGTCGGAGCGCAGCACGACCTCAGGGTCGAGCACGGCCAGCAACTCGGCCAGGTCCCCGGTCTCCGCCGCGTGCGTGAAGGCCTCGACGGCCCGGCGGTGCTGCGTCTCGTCCGCGTCGAACCGCGGGGCACGTGCCTCGACGTGGGCTCGTGCACGCGCCGCCAGCTGCCGGCACGCGGCGGGCGTGCGACCGACGACCTCCGCGATCTGATCAAACGGCAGCTTGAAGACGTCGTGCAGCACGAACGCGGTGCGCTCGGCCGGGGACAGCGACTCGAGCACGACCAGCAGCGCCATGTTCACCGAGTCGTCGAGCGTGACGTGGTCCGCGGGGTCCATCGGGCCGGCGCCGTCGACGATCGGCTCGGGTAGCCACTCGCCGACGTACCGCTCGCGGCGCGCCCGAGCCGACTTGAGCACGTCGTAACAGATGCGGGTGGTCACGATGGTCAGCCACGCTTCGACGTCGTCGACCTCGTCCATCGCGGTCCGGTGCACCCGTAGCCAGGTCTCCTGCACGGCGTCCTCGGCCTCGGACACGGTGCCGAGCAGTCGGTAGGCGACCCCGAGCAGGTAGCGACGGCGGCGTTCGAAGACGTCCGCGATCGGCTCCTGCATCGAGGTCCCGCCTCCGGGTCCGGTTCGCGTCGCCGTCACCGGGCCGCCACCGGTGCGACGCTCACGAAGTCTGCCGTCACCCCGTCTCGGAAGGTGCGGAACCGTGGCTGCCAGCGCAGCGCGTCCTTCGCCCGAGCGTTGGAGGCGCCGGCCAGACCGTTCATGAACGTGACGCCGAAGGGACCGACGGCCAGCCGAGCGACCGCAGCCGGGAACCGCGGCGGTCGGCGTGCGCCGAGCAGATCGGCGAACCACGGCAGCCACTCGCTCAGCCGGAGCGGATCGTCGTCCACCACGTTGAAGGTGCCCGTCACCGGGCGGTCGAGCGCAGCGAGGATGGCGGTGGCGGCGTCCTCGACGTGCACGAAGGAGAAGCGCGACGCGCCGCGGCCGACGATCGGCACCTTGCGCGCTCGGACCGACTCGGTCATCGACCCCTCGGGGGCGTAGATCGTGCCGGGCCCGTAGAGGTGTCCGAAGCGCAGCACCGTGCCACCGGCGTCCCGCGTCCGGATCTCCAACTCGCGCAGGGCTTCCATGACCGGCGCGAACACCTTCGGCGGGTTCACCCACAGCGCAGCGTCCTCGGTGCGGATCGCGTCGCCCTGCTGGTAGGCGTAGGCGAGCCCCTCCGCCACGATGCGGGACACGCCGGTCGCCTCGGCCGCGGCGACCAGGTTGGCCGTGCCCTCGGTGCGCAGCCGGTTGGTCGGCCCGAACTGCTCGCCGATCCTCCTCGGGTCGATCGGGTCGGGGATCGCGGTGGCCACGTGCACGATCGCGTCCGGCCGGTGCTGGTCGACGACGCGGTGGACGGCGTCGACGTCGAGCAGGTCGAGACGCACCCTCGTGGTGTTCGGGAGGCCGTCGACCGAGCCGGGGCGGGCGCTGCGGCTGGCCGCCAGGACCTCGTGGCCGCTGGCGGCCAACAACGGGACCAGCGGACGTCCGAGCACACCGGTCGCGCCGACGATCAGGGTCCTCATTCTCGTTCCTCTCGGGTGGGGTCGTGGAGAGAGGACGAGACGGCCGGCCACGGCGTGACACCGTGGCGCGCCCCGACGTCAGGGGCGACCGGTGACCGCCGCGGTCCGCAGGTCGCGGACCGCAACGTCGACCGTGCCCTGGCCGCAGACGCGGCACTCGGCGCGGCGCCGCACCGCGTACGCCGCGGCAGCGACCGCTAGGGCGACACCCGCGGGCAGCAGGGCACCGAACGCCACCACGTGCATGCCGACGTCGGCGCCCGACGCGACGCCGCCACCTCGTCCACCCAACGCACCCGTCAGCGCCCCCATCAGGGTCCCTCGGCCGAGGGCGACGAACCCGATCGTGACGACGATGGCTGGGGCGACCGCGGCTGCGATGGGCACGCGTCGTCCCGCCAGCCCGAGCATCCAACGGGGGACGTGCACGCCCCAGTCCCGCACGAGCCCCGCGATGAGCACGGCCCCGACCAGCCCGGCCAGGCCGAGCGCGATCCCGGCCTCGACGCCTTCCTCCTGGAGTTGCGCCCACGTCTCCGCATCCACGCCGATCCGGATCCCGAACAGCCACGGGATCCGCATGGCGGGGTAGATCAGCAGGCCGCCCGCCGCGACCCACGACGCGACCTGACCGGTGCGGAGCGCCCGTGAACGGGTCCGGGCCTCGTCGGTGACCGACCAGCCGGGGGTACGTCCGCACGTGACACACGCCGCACGCTCGGCGCGGCGGTAGCGCAGCGCCGCGTTCCCCCAGAGCACCGCTCCGAGCGTCGCCGTCAGCTGGAAGATGGTGTCGGGCCGGGTCACCGCCGCGACGAAGGCGGGCAGCAGGGCGGGCTCGAACCATGCGAGGAAGGGCAGCACCACCGTGTAGCCGAGGAACGCGAGCAGCGAGCCGTGGAGCAGCACCAGCGTCAGCGCCGCGACGATCCCCCACGCCGCCAAGAGCGGTGCGCTCGGGACGACAGCCGCGGGCCCGTGCCAGGTGCGCCGCATCACGAGGGCGCACGCCACGCCGGCGAGAGCGACCACGAGCGTGAACGCCGTCCCGATCAGCGGGTCCGAGGTGTTGAAGACCGCACCGATGGCGATCTGGTCCGCATCACCGAACGGGTGGGGCAGCAGGTCGAGGGCCCAGGAGATGGCCGTCACCGCCGTGGCGATCGACCACAGCAGGGCGAACAGCACGCTGCGCGGCAACGGGTGCGGCGCCTGTGGCGACACGTCGTCGGGCTGGCGGGATCGGTCGAGCTGCGTGGGTGGCACGGGGTCCTCCTCGAGGGGTGGATCGGGAGCCACAACGTCCGGCACCACGCGGGTCGCCACCTCCCGCGTGGTGGGGAACCTGCTCCCCCGTGCGAGGGAGGCGACGCTGCCACCCGCGTGCCATGCTCCCGGCGTGGATCTCCTGCGGACCATCACCGCTCCCCTGCGCAGCGCCGACACCTACCGGCGGTGGGTCCACCTCGTGCTCGGCGGCGCTCTGTTCGTCCCGGTCCTGGTCGCCTTCCTCGTGCTGTTCTCCCTCGGCAGGTCGGACCCGGGTGGGAGCGTGTCGACCACGGCCGGGATCCTGGCGATCGCCGCCGCGGCGGTGACAGCCGGCACCGCCGTCCTGCTGCCGGGCGTGCGGACCCAGCAGCACGCGCTGACGCGGACGCTGGTGGGCGGGCCCTTGGCCGACGACCCGGTCGTCCCCCAGCCGAGCGGCCGCGCCCGGCCCCGCGAGGCGGTGTGGCTGGCGTTGCACCTGCTGGTCGGCTTCGGCGTCAGCTTCGTGACGATGATCGCGCTGACCGAAGCAGCCCTGCTGGCCCTCGCGCCACTGGCGCAGGAGCCGGTCACGCTCATCGGTGGCCGGCTGTGGGCGCTCGATGCTCCGACCGGCACCGCCCGCTGGCTGGCGCCGCTGCTCGGCGGCGCGCTCGTCCTCCTGCTCGTCCACCTCGTCGCGCTCGTAGGAGCGGGGGCGGCCCGGCTCGCGCCGGTCCTCCTCGGCCCCTCGACCACCGACCGGCTGGCGACCGCTCAGGCGCGGGCCGACCGCCTCGAAGGCCGCGACCAACTGGCCAGCGAACTGCACGACTCCATCGGTCACGCGCTGTCGGTCGTGGCCCTGCAGGCCGGCGCCGCAGCCAGGGTCCTCGATGATGATCCGGCCTTCGCTCGCCGCGCCCTCGGAGCGATCGCCGAGCAGGCTCGCATCGCCGCCGCGGAGCTCGACCACGTGCTCGGTGCGCTCCGCGAGGGCAGCTCCAGCACGGCGCCGCAGCGCACACTGCACGAGCTGCCGACCCTCGTCGACACCGCCCGGACGGCGGGTGCGGAGCTCACCCTCGACCGGTCCGGATCCCCGGAGTCCGTCCCGCCGGCGGTCTCACGGGAGGCCTACCGTCTGGCCCAGGAGGGCATCACCAACGCCCTCCGCCACGGCGTCGAAGGGGCCCCCATCGCCGTGGAGCTGCGGATCGAGGACCGACAGCTCCACCTGCGCATCACCAACCCGGTCGCCCCACGCAGCCGCAGGCGCGACGCGGGTGGGCTCGGCCTGACCAACATGCGGGAACGGGTCCGCGTCCTCGGCGGCGACCTCGAGGCGGGGTTGGACCACGACACGTGGCAGCTCGCCGCGACCCTCCCCTACGGAGCGATTCGGTGATCGCGGTGGCCCTGGTCGACGACGACGCGCTCATCCGTGCCGGTCTCGCCGCACTGATCGACGCCGAGCCGGACCTGCGCATCGTGGGCGAGACCGACGACGGGTACGGCGCCGTCGACCTGGTGCGTCGGGTCCGGCCCGACGTCTTGCTGATGGACATCCGGATGCCGCGGATCGACGGGATCGAGGCCACGGCCGCGGTGCTCCGGGCCGTGGCCGATCCGCCGCGGATCGTCGTGGTCACCACCTTCGAGCACGACGACCACGTGTACGACGCCCTCCGTGCCGGCGCCGCCGGGTTCCTGCTCAAGCGCACCCCGCCGGCCGAGATCGTCGCGGCGATCCGTCTGGTGCACGCGGGTTCCTCGCTGCTCTTCCCGGCCGCGATCCGGTCGCTGGCGGGTGCCGCACCTGTGGCCGACACCGCGGCGGCTCGGGCCATCGCCACGCTCACCGAGCGCGAGGCCGCGACGCTGACGCTGGTGGCCCGCGGGCTGTCCAACGCCGAGATCGCCGCCGAACAGCACGTCAGCGTCGAGACGGTCAAGACTCACGTCTCCAACGTCCTCGCCAAGCTGCGGGTCCGTGACCGGACCCAAGCCGTCATCGCCGCCTACGACGCCGGCCTCGTCCGCGCCGGCGGCACGTGACCGACGGCACCTGACCGACGCCCGACGACGCCGTGGCCCGCCCCGTAGGCTGCCGCGTTCATGCCGGTGACGTGCCGGCCGACGGGAGCCGCTCGGTGCCACGCTTCGAGGAAGTGCGTACGGCCCACGCACCGCGTGAGCTGTGCTGGGAGCTGCTCACCGACGTCGAGCGCACTCCCGAGTGGTTGACGATCGCGTCGCGGGTGGAAGCGGCGGGTGAGCTGCAGCGGGGACAGCTGGTGCACGCCTCGGGCAGTGCGCTCGGCGTGTCGGTCGATCTGCGGCTGACCATCGCTCACCTCGACCCGCCGACCCGGTACGGGTGGCAGCTGACCGACCCGGTCCCGGTCGACATCACCTTCGACCTCGCCGACCACGAGGAACGTGCGACGAGGTTGCGCGCGACGGTCGAGGCCGACCTCGGCCACCGACCGGCCGTGCGTGTCCGCGTCGCCGTACGGGTCCTGCGGGGCGAGCTCGCCCGCTCCCTCGATCAGCTGGTCGAGCTCAGCGAGGCCGCCCCGCTGCGCTGACCGGACGCGACGGCCCACGAGAGGCAGGGGGCGAACCGCCCCGACGCCCGCGCCGTCCGGCGGCACGCACGAGCACCCCGACCACCGCGGCCACGAACGCACCGGCGGTGTTCAGGGCGAGGTCGTCGACGTTGCTGCCCCGCGTCGGGTGGACCAGCTGGGTCACCTCGATGGCCAACGAGATGGCCGCACCCGTGAGGGTCAGGCGCACGATGCCGGCACGACGCCACCGCTGGGCGAGCAGGACGATCGTCGGAACCAGGAGTGCGGCGTTGATCACGGCGTAGAAGCGCGGGGCCCCGCGCATCGCCTCGAGGGGGCGGAGGTTGACCTCCGACGGTCGGTCGAGGTGGGTGCCGAGCAGCTCGATCGGCGTCAGCGTGGCCACGAGCACCGCGGCGATCGACGCCGCCAGGGCCCCGTCCAGCACCGCGGCACCGACCACCGGGGCCGTGCCGCGACCACGAGCGACGAGGCGGACCACGCCCGAGACCGCGGCGACGAGCACGCCGGCGAAGACGGCGGCGAGCACCACCTCACCGATCTGGACCCGCGCCACGACCGCCCCTTCTCACCGACCCGGTGACGGTAGCGTCGCGTCCCGGCCGGGAGTCCAGTGGGCGTCCGGCCACCAGCGTCACCGTGTCGTGTGGGTGGTAAGGCGGGAAGCCGCTCGGTCCCAGGCGCCAGGACGTCGACGGTGTCACCGGCCGGGTGCACGACCTCGTACTCGCCCAGGTGGAAGCGCTTCGTCCGGCGCCGGAACCGGTAGGTGAAGTCCGGCCACAGGGTGGAGTTGCGACCCGAGTCGTCGAGGTACCAGCTCGAACAGCCGCCGGTGGTCCACACCGTGCCCGCGAGCAGCTGCTGCATGTCCGCGATGATGAACACGTCGGTGTCGCCGAACGCGAAGGGGAAGCTCTCCACCGTGCCGCCGACGCTCCCGATGGTCTCCTCTGCGGCCGCTTGCGGGCCTCATCCGCTCCCGTGGTGGTGCTGCCCTTGGGGCATCGTCGTGGCGGCGCTCCACCGCGTTGGCGTCTCAGTCGGCCGACGCCGTCCGCGGCGGCGCGGTTGCACGCTCCGCAACGGCACCTGCTCAGCCAGTGACGAGCGTGGAGGACGACACACTCCCGCACTGTCGTGCGACGTGGTCCCGCGCAGGTCGGACGTGGAGCATCGTGCGAGGTGGGCGCTCGCCCACGTGGCGTCGCGGATGGGGTTGCCGCGGCCCGGAGATCCAAGGGGAGATTCGCATGAGACGACCGATCACGTTCCTCAGCGCGTTCGCGCTGCTCCTGGGGATGCTCGCGATCCCCGCGAGCGCCGAACACGACGATCCGGTGTTCGAGCTCGACGGCAACGTCGATCCCGACCATCCCGGCAACTACGACTGGACCGACTTCCTCGAAGGCCCGGGAGACGTCCAGGTGCAGGAGACGCTCCCGGCAGGGTTCATCGCGGCCGGCGCGTCCGCTGACCACGCCCTCCCGGACACCACGACCTTCACCCAGGGCAGCAAGGACACCCTGGACATCAGCGACTGGACCTGTACGCGCACGAACAACGTCAACAACAAGGTCGACATCACCAACGCCTACAGCGTGGCCGAACGCAACGAGGACGGCCACCTGATCATCTACTTCGGCACCGAGATCAGGGCTCCGGAGGGCAACTCCAACATCGGCATGTGGTTCCTCCAGGACGAGGATGCCGGCTGTGAACAGGCAGGCGGCGGCTCGACGCCGTTCGACGGCAACCACGTCGTCGGCGACGTCCTGGTCGTCTCCGCGTTCACCAACGGTGGCACGCAGGCCAACATCACCGTCTACAAGTGGGTCGGCTCCGGAGGTAGCGACGGCGCGCTGGACCTGGTGGGCGACTTCGCCGCCGCGACCTGCTCCGGTGGTGAACTCGGCTCCGACACCGCCTGCGCGATCGCGAACAGCGAGGCCGTCGTCCCGACGCCGTGGTTCAGCCCCGACCGCAGGGGCGACAACGAACCGCTCGCGGTCAACACCTTCTTCGAGGGCGCGGTCAACATCACCGAGCTGCTGGGCACGGAGCCCGCGGACGAGTGCTTCACCCAGTTCCTGGCCAACACCCGCTCGTCGCAGTCGCTCACGGCCACGTTGTTCGACTACACGACCGGTGAGCTCGAGATCTGCGGTGGACTGACGATCGTCAAGGAGACCGATCCCGCGGGCGAGGACCAGGACTTCGACTTCACGATCACCGGACCGGGCATCGACGGGACGGGGACGTTCGAGCTCAACGCCGCCGACCACGACGAAGGCGAGGGCAACCCAGCCAGCACGACGTTCTCGGATCTGCTGATCGGCGACTACACGATCACCGAGGTCGACATCCCTGACGGCTGGGACCTCACCAGCATCGTGTGTGACGACGGCACGACCGGGAACCTCGCGGACGGTGCGGTGACCGTCTCGGTCGGCGTGTCGACCGGCGTGACGTGCACGTTCACCAACACGCTACGCCACTCGATCCTGGTCGAGAAGACCTACGCGGTCGACCCGGGCGAGGACAACCTGGCGAAGTTCGCGCTCCACGAGGACGACGCGGGCGAGCCGGGCAAGCCGGGCGAGGAGGTCGACGACCTCGATTACACCGAGGCCGACGGCCGCCACTTCTACTGCATCGACGACCTGATCCCCGGCGACTACTGGCTCGTCGAGGAATCCCCGACCGGGTTCCTATCCAACGACGACGTGCCGGTCTCCACGTCGAGCACCGAGACGTGTGTCAGCGTGTCGACGGAGAGGTCTGATCGCGGCGCCGACGGGCCGGACAGACGATCGACAACAGCCCGCACCGGTCGACCTGACCGTCACCAAGTGGAAGCTGACCCTGGATGGCGAGGGCGAGCTCGTGCGCTCGACCACCCCGCTGGCCGGCTTCGAGTACACGCTCTACCTCGGCGAGGATGACGAGGGCGTCTTCATGGCGACCAGCACGACGGGTTCCGACGGTGAGACCGACTTCGCCGCGGAGATCCTCGAGGTGGACGAGACCTACACGGTGTGCGAACCGTACGCCGGACGACAGCGACTACTGGACCGGCGCGGACTGCCAGACGTTCAAGGTGGCGCTCGACACCGACGTCGAGCTGCACTTCGAGAACGAACCGTTGTCTCGGGTCCAGGTGCTGTTCTTCACGAGACCGGGTTCACCAACGCCACGATCGACTGCGGCGAGGGGCTCGGTGAGGAGCTGACCGGGACCGACGCGGACGAAGCGCTCGAGCTCGATCACCTGCCACTCGGTGACCACCAGTGCACGATCAGCATCAGCAACGGCGGTCCGGGCGACTGAGGCAGCCCGCTGGGGTACGCGCCGGGAGGATCCGCGCGCGTACCCCAGCCGCACGTCCGGTGACGTCCGGGCCGAGCGGGCGCCCCTCACTGCGGCGCACCTCGGCGTCGTAGGCGGCCATGACGTCCTCGCGCACCTCGACGGCGGGCAGACCTTCGGACCGCACCGTGGTGATCGCGTCCACGAGGTAGCGCATCTGCGCCTCCATCATGAAGACCATCGAGGTGTGACCGAGCCCGGTGTTGGGGCCGACGAGCAGGAACAGGTTGGGGAACCCGGGGACGCCCGAGGTGCGCGTGCATGCCGTCGGCCCACACGTCCACCAGCAGCCGTCCTCCGCGGCCACGCACGTGTCGGGCGATCGGCGGCTGGCTGACCTCGAAGCCGGTCCCGAACACGATGGTGTCGACGTCCCGCTCGGTGCCGTCCGCGGCCACGATGGTGGACCCGCGGACCTCACGGACCCCCGACGGGACCAGGTCGACGTCGTCGCGCTCGAGCGTCGGGTTGTAGTCGTTGGAGATCAGGATGCGCTTGCACCCGATGGTGAAGTCCGGGGTGAGGTCGGCACGCAGCTGCGGGTCGCGGACCTGCCGCCGCAGGTGGGCGGCCGCGACCGCCTGGACCGGCCGCAGCAGCGAGCGGCGCTTGGCCAGCCCGACCACCATCGCCTCACGGTTCCAGTAGACGAGGGCCCGGGCGAGCCGCTGGATCAGCGGCACGCGACGGAACAGCCAGCGCTCCAAGCGGGTGAAGCGCCGGTCGAGCCATGGCGCGATCCACGCAGGGGTGCGCTGGAAGGCGGTGGTGTGGCCGGCGACGGGCGCGATCTGGGGCACGAACTGGGGTCGCAGTCATCGGCCGCTCCGAACGCTCTCGGTGGCTGCCGCGGTCGTCCGCTCACCGGCGTCGCTGCCGGGCCCATCCCCATCCCCGTCGCCGGCGTGACGGTGACGGTCGTCGGTGGCCGGCGGCAGCGTCAGCCCGGCACGGCGGCGGTCCAGGCCGACCACCCCTGCGGAGAGCGCGGCGAGGGTCCCGCCGATCGCGGCGACGATGACGACCCCGGCGATCTGGCCCGGCCACGCCGGCGCACCCTCGATGGCCTCACGGAGGAACAGGTCGGTCTGGGGCACCATGGCCGCCTCGCGGACCGGCTCGAACGGGATCTCGCTGGCGTCGATCTCGGGGTCGGCCGGCAGGAAGATCGGCACGGCACCGAGCTGCGACCCGCTGGCCAGCAGCACCATGGTCTTGCGCTGGCCACCCATCGGCGCCGGCGCCTCGGTGCGGTAGACGCCGGGCTGACCGGTGGCGACCAGCGGGCGGATGGTCCGCTCACCGCCCTGCCACTGGAAGACCTCGAAGCGGTCGGCGTCGACGGCGGCGTCCACCGGCGTGACCTCCACCGTGACGTCGATCAGCGAGCGGCCGTCGGCGTCGGTGCTGACGACCTCGGAGGTGACCCGGGCGGAGACGTCGGCGGTCTCACGCACCAGGTTCGGCGCGAAGGCGACCAGGGCGACCAACGCACCGACGCCGGCGACCCGACCCGAGATCGCGATCGGTCGGTGGGCGAGGACGCGCCCGGTGGCCACGCCGATGGGCGCGATGGCGACGGCGGCGACGGTGCCGAGCAGGACCTCCGGCCAGAGCCCGGCGCCCCAGGGGTGGTAGCCGCCCCACACCTGCATCCACGCCCACTCACCGGCGAGCCCGATCGTGCCGACCGCGGCACCAGCCACCAGCGCGCGTGTCGTCCACGAGCGGCCACGGGTCACGAGGAAGGCGACCTCGACCGCGACGGCAGCGGCGAGGTAGAGCGGGAAGCGCGGGACCTCGAGGCTCCACACGCCAGCGGTGAGGACCGCGGCGCCCACCCGGAGGACGATGAACACCCCGACCGCGGCGAGCGCACCGCCCCGCCCGAGCGCCACACGGGCGAGCGGCAGCGCGACACCGGCCGCCAGGGCGATGAGCACGACCTGGGCGGACTGCGGCCAGACCGAGACCCCGAGGTCGTACTCGAACTGGGTGGCCGACACGCCGACCAGCACGGCCCCGGCGGACAGCGCCGCCATCGCGCGGTGCTGCAGGAGCTGCCAGCGAGCGGGAGCGGGGCGAGCCGCGTCACGGTCCGTGCCCACCGCCGGGCGACGACCGCCTTCGGCCAGGACCAGCCAGATCGCGACCGGCGAGAACATCGCCGACCCGATCATGAGCATGTGGGGCGGCGACCACATCGTGACGTCGAGGCCGTAGATCGCGTGCCAGAACTCGTCGACCCAGTACCCCGTGATGGCCAGGGCACCCATGGCGAGCAGGCCGGCGCAGCCGAACGGCACCCGCCAGCGCCGCACCTGCCAGCCGACGGCGGCATCGGTCCGCGTCGCGACGTGCACACCGACCGCGCCGGCGACGCCGATGCCGGTCGTGCCGAGCAGCAGGTGGACGTGCGGCGGGCTGAGCAGGAACTCGTCCCGGCCGATCGAGATGTGCCACGCGACGTCCCAGAAGAACCCCGAGAACGCGATCAGCATCGCCCCGAGGCCGACCACGAACGTGGCGGCTGCCCAGGCGGGCCAGCCGGTGACGCGCGATGCCCCGTCAGCGAAGCGCAGCACGAGGGTGTGTTCGGAGGTCAGGGTCGAGGTGCGCACGAGCGCCACGGCGACGGCGAACGCCACCGCGAGCGGACCGGCGACGTACCACCAGTCCGTCCCGAACTGCGCGAACGCTTCGTAGAGCTCCACGTGCCGTGCCTCCCGGTCGCGCGGGACGCCTCTCGACCAGGCAGCCACCGCTCTATGTATCACTGTATGATGACACATGAGCTGGCGGCATACAACCGGCCCTAGGAGGGGGCCACCGGGATCCGGATGCCGCCGTCGCTCGGCGTGCGCAGCTCGACGTCCCCGCCGACCTGCGAGGCGAGCGTGCCGCCGGCGCTGCTGGCGAACCGGAGCGCCAGCGACCACCCCTCGGGAACCACGAGATCGGTCGGCAACGCTCCGAACCGCAGACGCACGGTCTCGCCAGGGGTCAGGGAGCTGCCCCCGGTCGGCGTCGACAGCCCCCGCGCCGGCACCGAGTCGCGGTAGTAGGCCCGGACCCACCCGTAGGTCGCCTGCAGCGGCCGGTCGGTCGCACCGTCGTGGACGGCGGTGGCCGACGCCGAGGGATCGACACCGGGCGGCACGGCGCGGACGTCCACGGCGACGGTGGCGTCCGGGCCGCTGATGGTCGCCTCGAGGTCGAACGCGATCTGGCCCGACAGCCGGGTGGCCTGCGTGAAGGGGGCGGTGACCACGACGTGGCTCGCCGGCGCGGAGCCGGTGGGGCCGTCGCTGAACGCGACGACCCCGTCGCGGTCGCTCGCCGACAGGGTCCCGTCCGGACCGAAGCCGAGCACGAGGTCCTCCCCGGCGGCCGGCCAGACCTCGTCGGCGTCCCAGCTGCCGTCGGCCCGCTGGGTCTCGACCGTCGGCGTCGCGTGGGCACCGGCCTCGAGGCCCTTGAGGTACTGGGCGTACCACCGGTGGGTGGCCTCGACGAAGCGGTCCTGGAACGGGAAGGGCATCGTGTTCGAGCGCGCTCCCTCTGGCGTGTGCGGGTCGCCGTGCCCCCCGTTCATCCACCAGAGCTTGCGTGGCAGGTGGTCCGGCAGCGCGTCCCACAGGTAGCTGGTGTTGTGGTTCTTGACGTTGAAGTCGAACAGGCCCGAGACGATGAAGGTGGCCGCGCGGATACCCGGGGCGCTGCGTGTGAAGTCGCGCTGGCGCCAGAACGGTGCGCGCGCGTCCTGGTAGGGGGATGCGTACCCGGTGTTGACCAGCATCCCGAAGGTGGGGATGCAGGCCTTGCGCTCGGCGAGGTGCAGCGGCAGCAGCACGTCGTCGGTGCCCGAGGTCTGGGTGTCGAGGCCGGCGATGACGGCCGTGAACAGCGCCGGCGTCAGCGCGTGCCCCTGGGACTGGACCCCGTTGAAGAAGTGGTAGTCGTACCAGCGTGAGATGGCGCGCAACGGGATGATCGCGGCCAGGGCGTCAGGGTGACGGCCGGACATCGGCTGCTCCACGGCGGCGCCGATGGCGATGGTCCCGTCGTAGGACCCGCCGGTCATGCCGACCTTGCCGTTGGACCAGCCCTGGTCGGCGATCCAGTCGATGACGTCCACGGTGTCGAGCACCTCGGCGCGGTCGCCGTAGACCTGACAGCCCGAGGAGTTGCGCGACCCGCGCAGGTCCATCAACGCCACGGCGTAGCCCCGCGCGACGAAGTACTCGTCGTACCACTCGGGGAAGTCCACGAAGCTCGACCCACCGCCGAGCAGCTGGGCAACCGGCTGGGTCGGGTTCTGCGGGCCCTGGTGGGCGTTCTTCAGCTCACCGCGCCATCCGCGACCGAGGGTGTTGTAGTAGGGCGAGGCGATCAGGATGGTCGGCACCGGCTCGTCGGTGTCGGGGCGGATGATGTCGACCCACATCTGGTCGATACCCCCGCGGGTGGTCACCTGGGCGTGCTCGACGATCGTCTCGTCCTCGCCGAACCGCACGGGGTCGATCTCGTCGAGGTCGGGCAGCGGGGCGTCGTCCTCGGGTGCAGGTGCCGGCGGTGGCGCCACCGGCCTGCCCGGCCGGACGTGGTCGGGTACCCGCTCGCTGGGGGGCGGGACGGCGGCGACGGTGAGCGCCGCGGCGAGGGCGAGCGCCACGAGGGAGCGGGGTGACAACGGGGAGCCTTCCGGGTCGACGCCCGGGGACTTCGCCGGCGGTGCAGCTGCCTCCTGCGCCGCGCGCGGCAGACGACGTGCGCAGCGGGTGTCGCCGTGTGGTGTCAGGCGGCGACGGTCCGGTCGACCCGTTGCCGGATCGCGGTCGTCACCTCGCGGGGACGCTCGATCGGCGACTGGTGGCCCGCCCGATCGACCACGATCAGCTCGGCGTCGGGCAGCTCGTCGACCAACCGCTGGCTGTGGTGGAGCGGGGTCATGCGGTCCCGCCGGCCGACCACGACCGTGGAGGGGACCTTCCACCGCGGCAGCGCATCCGACAGGTCGAGATCGGAGAGCATCAGGCCGACGTTGGCCCGCGCGTCGACGGGGCAGTCGAGGAACAGCTGCTCGGTCAGGGCGACCGCCGCGGGCGAGGCGGTCGGGTTCAGCGCCACGGCTCGGACCGCACGCGCCGAGATGGGCGTGGTGCGCTGCGGGACGGGCAGCTTGGCGCGGAACGCCCGGGCGCTGACGGTGCTGACGAGCCCCTCGAGGACACCGAGCCCGCGGAACATCCCCGACGCCAGGTCACCGGCACCGGTGTCGATCAGCACGGCACCGGACGCCCGATCACCGAGGCGCCCGTCACGCGCGGCGGCCAGGATCGACATCCCGCCGAGGGAGTGCCCGACGACCGTGACCGGCAGGTCGGGGTGGGCGAAGCGGTCCACCACGTCGAAGAGGTCACCGCCGAGCGCGTCGATGCTGAAGCCGTCGTCGCCGACGCGACCGCTGCCGCCGTGGCCGCGCTGGTCGTAGGCGATGACCTGGTGATCCGGCGCCAGGGCCCGCAGCTGGTGCATCCAGAACCGGATGCCCATCGTCCAGCCGTGCGCGAAGACCACCGCGGCCTTGGGCTCCCGCGGCGTGTGGGTGCGGACGTGGAGGTGGGTCCCGTCCCGCGTGGTCATCCCGGTCGGCCGCCCCGGAGGGACGTCGGTCAGCACGTGGCGGTGCGGATCGGCCTCCAGACGGGCGACGTCGCGCCGGTGGACCGCCGTCCAGGTGGTACCGGCCGCCACCGCGCCCACCGCGAGCGCTGCCAGGGTGCCTCGACGTCCCACCGGGTGACCTCTCGTCCGGGCGCTGCGGCGCCACTCATCCGACATCGAACCGTGTCACGGTACCGGACCGTGGCGGGCGGCCCACACCGCCCTCAGGTCGCACGCACCGATCGGCGCACCCCGGGGATGGCGCCGAGCACCGTCGTCAGGGTGGCCGACAGCTCGGTGACGACCTCGTCGAGGTGCTGGACGCGGTCCTGCAGGTCGTCGACGACCACGTCCTGGAGCTTGGGGAGCACGTGCCCGAGCTGCTCGCCGACGTCGCCGACGATCCGGTCGAGGCGATCGAGCTGCCCCGGGACCGTGGCGAGCAGCTGCTCGACGCTGGGCAGGACCGGGTCGATGACGTCGATGAGCCCGTGGATGCGGGCTCCGAGCGTGTCGACGGTCTGCGCCAGCTCGTCGGTCACCACCCGCGACAGGGCCGGGACGTGCTCCTCGAGCGTGCCCGTCGCTTCGCCGAGCGCGACGTTCAACCGTTCGATCTCGGACGGCAGGGTGCCGAGCACCACGACCGCCTCACGCAGGCTGCGGATCGTGGCGGGCAGCAGCACGAGCTCGGTGAACAGCGCGCCGCCCCAGCGCACCGCAGCAGTCGCCGTCGCGCCTACCGTGTCCAGGTACGCCACGTGGCACTCCTCTCGCACGCGGCCGCACGGGCCACGTCGTCACGGGAGGGTGGCACATCGGCTGCTGGCACGTCACCTCGGCGGTTACGCTCCCCGGCATGAGGCTGCGCATCGACGAGCTCGCGACCGAGGCCGGGACCACGTCCCGGAACGTCCGCGCGTACCAGGCCCGGGGGCTGCTGCCGGCCCCGGAGCTGGTGGGCCGCACCGGCTTCTACAACGAGGAGCACCTGCACCGCCTGCGCCTGATCGACGAGCTGCAACAGCGGGGGTTCAGCCTCGAGGCGATCCGCCAGACCCTCGACATCTGGTCCACCGGCGGCGACCTCGGTCAGCTGCTCGGCTTCCAGCACCTGCTGACCGCCCCGCTGACCGACGAGCAGCCCGCCACCTTCACTTTGGAAGAGATCGGCGAGCGGTTCCCCGAGCTCGTGGAGCGGCCCGACCTCATGCAGCGGGCCCTGGAGCTCGGCCTGATGGAGGTCGACGAGCACGGGGACCTGGTCGCCCCCTCCCCGATGATCGTCGAGGCCGGCAGCGAGCTGATCCGCCTCGGCATCTCCATGGAGGTGGTCTTCGACCTGGTCGCGGCGATCCGCGAGGACGTGGGTGACATCGCCCGCCGCTTCCTCGAGCTGGTCTCCGACCACCTCCTCACCCCTGTCGTCGAGCAACGCGACGACGCCCTGTCGACCGCCGAACTCGTCGCGTCCCTGCAGCGGCTGCGGCCCATCGCGATCGAGGTGGTGCGGCCCTTCCTGGCCCAAGCGCTCGCGGCCGAGATCGACCGGACCGTGCGCGCGCACGGCGATCAGCTCGACCCCGACGGCAGCGCCGCCAGCGCCTGACCGATGCGACGTCTGCGGCCACGGCGACCTGGTCCCCACCCAGCGCGAGGCCCGCAACCGGTAGCGACGGCCAACCTCGGGACGTGCGGTTGCAACCGGTAGCGACGGTCCGCGCCAGCGCGTGTGGTTGCAACCGGTAGCAGGCGGCCCACCCCAGCACGTGCGGTTGCAACCGGTAGGAGGGCGGCGGGGGGGTGGCGCACCGGGCTACGGTCGACGGCGGGCGAGGGTCGGGGGCGATCGTGGCGAAGGTGTGGGTGCACCGCGAGGAGCTGGTCACCGGGGACCTGCCCCCGGTGTGCGTGCGGACGGGGGAGCCCAGTGATGAACTGGTCGCGGTTCGGCTCGACTCGCTGCCCGAGTGGACCTGAATCCTGCTGTTCTTCGGGATCCTGCCGTTCCTGATCGCGATGATGTTCGCCACCGAGAGCATCCGCGGGCGGCTCCCCATGACCCGCCGCGCCCGTGAGCGCCGGCACGGCCACCGACGTCGGGTGTGGGCCGCAGGGGCCACCGCGTTCGCGCTGTTCGTGGTCGCGGCGGTGACGCAGTCGCCGTGGCCCGTCTGGATCGCGCTCGGCGCCCTCGGGGTCCTCCTCGGCAGCCTCCTCGCGCTCGAGCGCGGGCTGCCGTCGGCGCGGCCGGACCGGTCTGGGCTGTGGGTGTGCCTACGGGGCGTGCACCCGAGCTTCGCGGACGCGGTCGAGCAGCGCCGGCCAGCCCGCAGCAGGGCGGACGTCTGACCTGCCGAGGTCAGTCCTCGAGGCGCTCGTAGCGGTTGGCGATGCGCTGCGGGTCGAGGATCCGGAACGTGGCCGTGGAGGCGACCTTGACCCGGTCGTGCTGCTCGATCGTGGCTTCGAGGTGCACGTCGCGTTCGTCACGGTCCACGAGCCGGCCCGTCAGCACGCACGGGATCCCGAGGTGGATGGGCTTGCGGTAGCTGACGGCGAGGTCGACGGTCACGCCGGGGATCAGCTCGCGGACCATCACCATGCCGTAGACGTCGTCGAGGATGGCCGCGAGCGCGCCCCCGTGGACGAGGCCGGGCGCACCCACGAAGCGGTCACCGAAGCTGTAGTCGACGCGCACGCCACCGTCGGGGGCGGCCACGGCGAACAACCCGAAGCCCGCGCTGTTGTCCTGGCCGCAGCCGAAGCATCGGGCACCGTGGCGGGGCAGGACGTCATCGTCCTGCCAGCCGCCGTTCTCGATCGCGGTGACGAACCGGGCAGCGTCGGGGTGCTCCTCGAGGGTGGACCACGCACCCCCGCCGGAGGCGGCGGACTCAGACACCCATCGTCCGTCCGATGATCTCCTTCATGATCTCGTTGGTCCCGCCGTAGATGCGCTGGACCCGAGCGTCGACGAAGGCGCGCGCGATGGGGTACTCGCGCATGTAGCCGTACCCCCCGTGGAGCTGCACGCACTCGTCGACGACCTCGTTCAGGACGTCCGACGCCCAGTACTTGGCCATCGCGGCCTCGTCGACGGGCAGCTTGCCTTCGTTGTGCAGCTCGGTGCACCGGTCGACGAACTCGCGGGTGATGAGCGCCTTGGTCTTCATCTCGGCGAGCTTGAACCGCGTGTTCTGGAACGAGCCGATCGGGCGACCGAACGCCTCGCGCTCCTTGCAGTAGGCCAGGGTCATCTCGAGGGCCGCCATCGCACCGGCGGATCCGGCGACCGCGATGCTGAGCCGCTCCTGGGGCAGCGCCTGCATCAGGTACAGGAAGCCCTTGCCAGCCTCGCCGAGGAGGTTCTCGGCGGGGACGCGCACGTCGTTGAAGAACAGCTCGGCGGTGTCCTGGGCGGCCATCCCGATCTTGTCGAGCTTGCGGCCGCGCTCGAAGCCCTCCATGCCGCGCTCGACCAGTAGGAGCGAGATGCCGCCGTGCTTCTCCGCGAGGTCGGTCTTGGCGACCACGATGACCAGGTCGGCGGTGATGCCGTTGGTGATGAAGGTCTTGGCGCCGTTGACCACGTAGCTGCCGTCGTCCTGCTGGATGGCGGTGGTCTTGACCCCGGCCAGGTCGGACCCGGTACCGGGCTCGGTCATCGCGATGGCGGTGATGGTCTCACCCGAGCACATGTCGGGCAGGAAGCGCTCCTTCTGCTCATCGCTGGCGTACTTGAGGAAGTAGGGCACCACGACGTCGTTGTGGAGCGGGAAGCCCACGCCCGAGGCGCCGATGTTGCACAGCTCCTCGGTGATGATCACGTTGTAACGGAAGTCCTGGACCCCACCACCGCTGTACTCGGTCGGCACGTCGGTGCAGAGCAGGCCCTGGGCACCGGCCTTCTTCCACAGCTCGCGGGGGACGATCCCGTCCTGCTCCCACTGCTCGTGGAAGGGTGCGACCTCGGCCTGCAGGAAGCCCCGCACCATCTGGCGGAACTGGTCGTGCTCCTCGGTGAAGATGCGGCGCTCCACGGCGTTGGCCTCCGGCGTCGACGGAACGTTCGTCGTCAGAACGTTCCGTCGCACCGTACCCGACGGCCGCCGCCCGGGGCGCCGCGGACCCGCGCGTGACGGGGGCTCACAGCACCGCGCGGAGCACCCCCACGGCGAGGACCCCGACCACCACGGTCAGTGACAGGCTGCGGGTCCGCCACGCCACGGCCGCCGCGACCAGCGTCGCCAGCAGGTCAGTCAGTATGAGCCCCTGCAGACCCTCACCGTGAGCCAGGTGGGTCACGACCACGGCGGCGAGCACCGCCGGGCCGACGTCGTCGAGCGCCGAGCGCAGGCGGTCCGGGAGCCCGCCGGCTGGCACCAGCGTGATGAAGCTGATCCGAAGCAGCCAGGTGACGACGCAGGCCAGCAGCAGGACGGTGGCGGTCACGACGACCTCCGAGGGTGGATGACGGCGGGGACGATGCCGCCCACGGTGGCGAGGAGCAGCCCGAGGCCGCTCGGCAAGGGGGAGGCGATCAGCGCGACCACGGCGGCGACCACGGCGGGTCGTCGCGCCAGGCGCTGACGCAGCTGTGGAACGAGCAGCCCCACGAAGACGGCCGTCGCGGCGAAGGTCAGCGGCGAGTCGACGGGGACGGCGGGGCCGAGCAGCAACGCCGCTGCCATCGCGGCGGTCCACCCCACCCCGAGCACCAGCCCCGCGGTGGCCCAGTACCGCCGGAACCGCCGCGGGTCCGCCAGGTCGTCGCGGGCCGTCGCCATCACGTAGGTCTGGTCCACGAGGAAGTGGGGGGCGAGCCACCGGAACCAGGCTGGCTGCGCCCGGAAGTGCGGCTCGATGACGGCCCCGTACATGCTGAGTCGGGCGTTGATGATGGCCACGGTCGCCAGCACAGCGACCGTGCTGGCACCCCCCTCGAGGAGGGTGATGGCCGCGAGGTGGGCCGAGCCGGCGTACATCAGCGGACCGGCGAGCAGCCCGGCCCACACTGGGACGAGGCGTGCCTGGCCGACGGTGACGCCGATGATCGCGGCGAACGGCAGGACGCTGACCACGACCGGGAGGATGTCGCGGACGGCGTCCCGGTCGAGGAGGTCGTCGACCCGGCGCACATCGGTCGCAGCGGCGGTGAGCACGCTCACGTGCCCTCACCGGCCCTGCGTGCACGGTACCGACGCAGCGACCGCGCGACGCGCGCGGACCGGGGCGCCCGGGGAGGGCGCGACCGGTGCGCCGCGGCGATCAGGCGTCGCTCCTCGGCGTAGCTCAGTCGGCCCTGGATCTGGAGCAGGGCGGCGGCGTGATCGGGGGTCATGGCGGTCTCCGTTGGTGGTCGAACTCGATGTGCTCCACCATCGCCGAGCCACGCTCCGGGCACCTCGGTACCGCCTACCCACCTCCGCGGGTCCACCACCTACCTACCACCCGGGGCGGAAGGACTCGGTGGCCCACCAGCCCCGCAGGACGTCCTCGCCGAGCCGCGTGGTTCGGATGCGTTCGCCCCGACGCTGCGCGCGATGCCCTCGGGCCTCCGGACTGTGGGACTACTGTCCGCTGATCACCCTGGGGACGCACCTGAATCCTTCGACCTCCTCGGTTCGGTGGAGTCCGTCCATCGCGATCTCCTGTTCGTCTCCCGGCGCCAGGGTGTAGGTCTCCTTGGAATCGCCGACCATCTGATGGGTGTCGGATCTGATCACGCTGAAGCTCACGAGGTACCTGGTCTCGGTGTCGCCGTGGTTGGTGAGCCGGGCTCGCGCGGACCACACACCGTCGGCGTCGGCCGTGCACTCGGTGTTGGTTAGGGCGGTGATCGCGCCCTTGGGGTCCTTCAGGTCGCCGGTGTCTCCGCTGACGACCTGCGAGGATGCGGAGTCCGTGGAGGGTGCTGTCTCGGTCTTGGACTCATCGCCGTCGTTGTCGGAACTGGCGGCGGCGTCGGAACTGGCGGCGGCGTCGGAACTGGCGGCGGCGTCGGAGCTGGCGTCGGCGTCAGACCTGTTGTCGGCGTAGAAGCTGCTGACGGCGCTGCAACCGACCAGCCCTCCCGCGAGGAAGCAGGCAGCTGCCGCGAGGCCGAGGGTTCGAAGGGGTGAGGCGTTCGTGCTGTTCACTGGGTGGTATCCATTCAGTGTTCTGCTGATCGGTCGGTTCCCCGGGGGGCCGTGCGTCTGGTCCAGGACCTGGTGGTCGCCATCTGTGTCACTTCGAACCTGCTGCGGTGCGGCCCGCCGACGGCGGGCCGCACCGCGGTATCGAGGTCACGGCCATGCGCCTCGTGCGATCTGCGTCATCCTCCTCCTCATCGCGCGGCGGTGGTGGAACGCGCTGCCCGTGAGAAGTGAGCCCCCCAGCAGCAGCAACAGTCCACCGGCAGCCGCCTGTAGCACGATCGGTGCGCCCGTGCGGGGCAGCCCCTCGGGGCAGTTGCACGGCTGCGACGGGGCCGAAGGAGCCGGCGCAGGCGACGTCGGAGGCGACGTTGGACCTTCGACATCATCGGTCGAGCTGTCTGGGTTGTTGTCCCCCGGAGCTTCGACCTCATCGGTCGAGCTGTCCGGGTTGTCGGCCCCCGGAGCTTCGACCGTCGCAGTCAACACCTCGCTCTCACCGGCATGGTCCTCGGGCTCGGGCGAGCCTGGCGGCACCTGGACCGAACCGGTCGCCACGTTGTGCACCCCACCCGCATCCACATCGGCCTGGGTGATCACATACGCGGTGTCCGCGGTGCAGATCACCGTCTCGCCCGGCGCCAACGTCGACGGGTCACAGGTGATGGTGATCCCCGCATCGGCCAACAACGGATCATCCACGCTCACCTCCGTCAGCGTCACGTTGCCGGTGTTGACGATCTCGAACGAGTACCAGATCTCATCGCCCGCATCGGTCAGACCGTTGCCGTTGACATCGACCGCCTCGGCCAACTTGACCAACGTGTACCCCGGGGTCTGGTCGATGCGGACCTCGTTCTCGTCGGTGGGGTCCTCGGGTTCGGGTGAGTCTGGCGGGACCTGGACCGAACCGGTCGCCACGTTGTGCACCCCGCCCGCATCCACATCGGCCTGGGTGATCACATACGCCGCATCTGCGGTGCAGATCACCGACTCGCCCGGCGCCAGGGT
This sequence comes from Nitriliruptor alkaliphilus DSM 45188, assembly GCF_000969705.1. Lineage (GTDB taxonomy): Bacteria > Actinomycetota > Nitriliruptoria > Nitriliruptorales > Nitriliruptoraceae > Nitriliruptor > Nitriliruptor alkaliphilus. The sequence continues at coordinate 1,058,833 of NZ_KQ033901.1, read as the reverse complement.
CGTCGGGTCACACGTGATCGTGATCCCCGCATCGGCCAGCAGCGGGTCATCGACACTCACCTCAGTGAGGGTGACGTTGCCGGTGTTGACCAGCTCGAACGCATACCAGATCTCGTCCCCGGCATCGGTCAGAGCGTTGCCGTTGACATCGACCACCTCAGCCGACTTGACCAACGTGTAGGCCGGAACCAGCTCGCCCGGCACATCAGCAGTGTCCGTGTCGGTGACCGTCCCGCCATCCGGATCGAGACCCGACACGTCCGCCTGGTTGTGGACCTGCCCGGCATCCACATCGGCCTGGGTGACCACATAGGTCGCGGTGCAGGTCAGCTGCTCACCCGGCAACAAGACGGCCGGCTGGTCCGGGTCACACGACAGCTCCGAGATCTCACCC